>JAGNTK010000005.1 GCA_017987575.1 Novosphingobium sp.
GTGGTTCCTTCGACGTGTTGAGGTCGAAGAACCCGTAATTATCTGGAGTGAAATCATGACGAACCGACGCAAATCCGAGCCTCCGGCTGCCGGACTCGACATAATCGCGGACTGCAAAGAATACGTGTAATGTTGAGATCCAGATTACACATATTCGCGGGGGGAGAGATCGATTTCGAGTGCTTCACGTTCCGCATCGGAGAGATCAGCGAGGCGGCGGTTGAGCATGGCTTCGGCGGTCGAGACGAGTTGAACTACAACAGCGTTGCCGTCGGCAAGTGCCGTATCAATCGCAGGCAGCAGGCTCGGCAGCTTCATCGATAGAAGGAGCTGCGCGAAGAAGCGCTGCTTGGTGCCTTCAAACACCGAAAGCGCAGCCGATTTGGCGCCTGAATTCAGGGTATCGCCACTGTCAGTGTCGACGATCCGGGTTGCCTCGAGTGCCTCGCGCAGGTTGGAATGAATGATTGCCCAGGCGTCTGCATAGGCGTCATAAACCGCTACCTGGTCGGGGGTCAGGCAATGCTCGAGAATCTCGTACTCGACTCCGGCGAATGAAAGTGCCCTCGCCGCATACAGTCCGAGTGACTTCAGATCACGGGCGACCAGTTCCATTGCAGCGATACCGCCATCGCGGATGTCCGCGACGAAGGCTTCGCGATTGGCAAAAGCCGTCTCGGGACCCCACAGGCCAAGACGGGTCGCATAGGCGAGATTATTGACGTCGGATGCCCCGGTCGCCGATGCGTAGAGCACGCGGGCGCGTGGCAGCAGATTCTGGATACGAACACCGGCGATGCCCTGCTCCGATCCCTTGACCTTGCCACGTGTGCCCTCCCCGCCAGCGGCGTTGGCCATCGCATGGGCCTCGTCAAAGACGATGAGCCCGTCGAAGTCCTCCCCTGCCCATTCGAGGATCTGCTCGAGCCGGGTCGCGTCGCTGCGGCCCGAGCGCAGTGTCGGATAAGTAACGAAGAGTATGCCCTCGCGCATCCCGATCGGGACACCGAGCTTCCACTGGCCGAGCGGCTGGATGTCGATGGGAAGGCCACCGAGCGCGCTCCAGTCGCGGCGGGCGTCTTCGAGCAAAGCTTCGTTCTTGGAAATCCATATGTGGCGCCGTTCACCCCTCACCCACCGGTCGAGGATGACAGATGCGACTTGCCGGCCTTTGCCTGCACCAGTTCCGTCCCCAAGAAAGTAGCCCATGCGGTAGGCGCGCCCCTCGGCGCTCGCCTTGAGGGCGCAGCCCTTGTCGTCGGGCTCGAACCGGCCCGGCAGATCGCGGGCATGGGCGCTTGCGGCATAGATCAGGGTCTCGGCTTGCGCTGCGGATAAGATGCCTTCAGCAATGATACTCGAGGGAAGCTGAGGCACCACTTCGGGCACGGGTGCGGTTATCGAACCCATCGCGACGGATTCTACCAGCGGTGTCGGGTGGGAGACCGCATTTGCAATTGAGATCCGGCTCGGTCGGTAAGGCAAATAATGCCCAACCTGGCTTTCGATCGGCGCAGGTGCTTCGAGCGGAGTAAATTCAAGCGGCAGTATCGACGGCGCCGCAGCGGCTGGATGGACCTTAAGTGGAGCCGGTTTTGTCCTGTTCGCCACCAGTCGAAGCGGCAAGGCTGGCTTGATGCCGATGCTGGGCTCGGCGGGCAGGCTTACCCGGTCAGGCAGCATATCGATCAGCAGATGAAGCTCGGCAAAGTTTCCAGGCTGGGCGATGATCGGGCTGGTACCATCATCAGCCTTGTCGAGAACCAGGAGCCGGGTAGAGATTGATGTGCCCTGCTTGACGAAACCGCGCTCGATCGTCGCGTTGAGGCGCAACGAGAGGGGACCGGCAATCCCAGCAAGGAACTTCGGAAGCTCGAACCATTCGGGCATCACTGCCACCAGGCGGCCACCGGGCAGAAGGCGCTTCCAGGCAGAACGCAAGTGTCGATCGCCAGTGCGACTATCGTGGCCCCTCTCGATACCGTGCGAATAGGGCGGGTTCATCAGCACCACGCTAGGACCCACGTCGGGCGTGAGAAGTTCGTCGATCAGTTCCCCGTCAAATCCCGTCACTGTCGCCTCCGGAAACACGGCGCCCAAGCATTCGCGGCGAAGCGGCGAAATCTCGTTGAGAGCAAGACGCGCAGCTGCCTTCGCTGCCCATACGCCCAGCATCCCGGTCCCGGCGGACGGTTCGAGAACCAGTTCAGCGGCAGAAATCGCGCATGCCTTTGCAGCCATCCAGGCCAGGCGGGGCGGCGTTGCGAATTGTTGCCACTCGATCTGCTCATCGCTCCGGTTGGACTGGGTCGGAACCAGACGTTCGAGGTGCGTGAATGCCTCAGCGGCGAAGCTGGATGACATCGCAGGTGAAAATTCAGTTGCCTGCGCCAGGAAAAGCACCTGCGCCAATTCAAGTGCGGCATGGGCATCGCGTACGGACCAGCGTCCTTCGGCGTCGCTACCGCCGAAGTGATCGGCCATTGTTGCATTCACAGTGAGCCGTGAGATTGCTTGATCTGCAACGAGCCGCGCGGCCAGCGCCCTCGCCGCTGCCAACACTTGCGGCTCGGCTGGATCGGAGAATGCGAAAGCGGTATTTGCATGTGACATGAGAGACCTCCTGAAGAGGCCCTGGGTTTGTCCGGGTGTCCGTTCAGATGGATCCGTCCGGGGGCCTCACAAGGCCCCAAGCCCGCTTTCCTCTCACCGACATTCAGACCGCAGCTCGGACTGAGCGCATGAGCACATCATTCCAATCATCGCCGGTCTGCTGCGGACGCCTGGTGACAATCAGCCGCCCTTCGCAAGCGTAAGCATTTCGCGCGCGCTCTTCAGCAAGGCGCCCACCCGCATCATTGTCGACAAAGAGATACAGCTCGCGCACCGATTCCGGGATTGTGACCTGGCCGAAGCGTTCGTTTCCCAGCGTCGCCCAGCAGGGAACATTGAACATTTGCATCGTTGAGAGGGCCGTTTCGTTTCCTTCTGCGAGTCCAAGGCGTCCCTCATCCGGGTATGCGAAACGCACCGCGCCAGAACCGGGACTGCCTAACGCACGCCTGGGCTGATCAAATGAAGCCAAGCTGCTTTTTTCCAGATTGAGGAAGGAGCGGTGCAGCGCCAGAATCCCGGCATCACTGCGCACGGCCGCGACCATCGCGGGTAGAAACCGGACAGCACCCTTTGGCCCAAGCGGCATACGCGGGTGGAAACGCAGCTCCGGCGAAGAAATCGTGATGCCTCTGGACACGAGGTACTTCTCGGCGGGGCTGCCAGCGATGGTCGACGCCTCACGCCAGAGCCTCAGCGCATTCCGATTGGCGACTTCCTCGCGCGGTTCGGCCACGATCGGACCACTCGTGCCATCGAACAAGTCCGCAATTCGTATCCCGAGCCCGGCCATGGCTTCTATCACCGCCTCGTTCGTGCAGCCGGCAAAGCAATGAACAAGAATTGCACGCTTCCCGAGCGTGATGCTTAGCGAAGGAGTGCGGTCGTCGTGGGCCGGGCAGCAGCACATCCCGCGCGAACGCGACCAGGTGCCGCCCAGCTGCTCGACTATCTTGCGTGCGCGGGTTTCCATCTGCATGCCTTGGAATTGGGATGATCGGTGTTGGTTCATGGGGGGCATCTCCATCGTAACGTGCCTCCACCCGCGCAGCCTCCGCTCTGCGTCGCTGACGTTTCATTTTCCTACATGATATGTTCTATATATGTTCTTTCTCGATTCGACCAACAAAGGATTCGGGAATGAGACTGAAATGGGCAGTTGCCGCAGTGGCAACGGCAGGATTTGGGTTCGCCCTCCCCGCTCAAGCGCAGGAACTGGAGTCCCCTCAGATGACCGTTGCATCGGAGTCGAGGACCGATGGCTTCCGCGTCGCAGAAGGGACCGATGGCTTTCTTCTCGTCGAACACGGCATTTGGAGAATGCCTCCAGCGGGCTCGTCCGAGCCGCCGGCTACCGATGCAGGTCGAAACTATCTGCCCTACCGATATCCAAAGCCCCCGAGCAGCGCGCCATCGGGCTTTCGTCGGGCCAGCTACCTTCCTCATGTTTACGCTGCTGAGGCTCAATACTCGCTACCAAGCGGCCTTCTCGACGCTCTTGTATGGACGGAATCACGATATAATCCCTTGGCCATCAGCAAGGCCGGGGCCGCAGGCTTGGGGCAATTGATGCCAGGGACAGCGCGCGACCTTGGCGTTTCAAATCGCTTCGACCCCAAGGCGAACATCTTGGGTGCGGCCCGATACCTACGCCAGATGCTGGACAAGTTCGGGGTGGTTCATCTGGCCCTCGCTGCCTACAACGCAGGTCCAGGTGCCGTCGAGCGCGCCGGCGGTATTCCTCGCAATGGCGAGACGCCGGCCTATGTGCGCGAAGTGCTGCGCCATTGGCGTTTTTGAACGGGGGGCGTTGTGAGCGCGGGTCGAATACGCATCTCGGGGACATTAAGCCGTGGCAGGCGCGGAATGATTCTGACTACTGTTGCTGACGATGTCTGGATTATCGAAGGAGAAGATGTCGGTGAGGACTTCATCGGATCTACAGTGACCGTTGATGGCCTTGTCGCGGGCATGGATCGGATACGCGCCGACTGGCTCGGGGTGGAGAGTCATTCTTCCTGACTGTCCTGCGGCGAATATTTAGCGACGAGCAGTAGAACCTCCCTGCCCCACAGCGCGAGAGCTTCGCGTTTTTCATTCGTGTACTGATGCCGATGATAGACCCCGGCGACACCAGCCATTGCCGAGCCGGACTGATGATTGAGAACGGCCTCTGAAACGACCAGCGGTATTCCAATCCTCTGCAGTCCCGTCGCCACCGTCCGGCGAATGTCATGCATGGTGAAATGAGCGGCTTCATAGCCGAGTTTCTCGTCCACGCTTGCCCTTATCCGCTTCCAGGCCTTTGACAGACCACTGACACTGTTTGTGCTGGTGACCTTTGATGCCAGTAGAATTTGGGATTGCTTGTGAGCGTCTTCAGGCGCGATCCCGGCGGCCGCGAAGATGTCCGTGACGACCTCGAGGGACTGTGCGGATAAAGGCACCACGTTTGCCTTGCCGTTTTTCGCCCTGTCTCCTGGTACTGTCCAAACTTTCCCCTTGAAGTCGAACTCGTCGCTAGTGGCGTCGAGCACCTCTCCCCGGCGCTGGGCTGTGAGAATCAACATCTGCACAAGATGACCAAACGGATAGCCATCCTCGACGGCGGCTTGCCACAGTGCAGCGACCTCTCGATCGCTGAGCACCCGGTCGCGAGGCTCGCTCCTTTTTGGGCGCCAGGCGTCCCGGCACGGATTGGCTGGCAAATGCTCTAATCTGGTGAGTGCCCAAGTGTAGAAAGTCGAGAGATGGCGATAAACGATGCGCGCCATCGTGAGGGTCTCCTTGCCCCGCTCGAATGCAATCTTTTCGACAAAGCGGCTGACGTCGCTTCGGGTGATCGAATCGGCAAGGCGGTCGCCTAGCTCAGGTTCAATGTACTTGCGGAAAACCCGATCGAACTCTTTCGCGCTCCGCTTTTTGCCGACGATCTGTTGAGCCAGATATGTCTCGTATAGCTCAGCGACAGTGCCGACACCCTTCGATCCCTTCCTCTTCGCTCCCGGCTTTCTGGCGATGCTTTTGCCTTGCTCAACGTCGACGAGTAGATCCCGCGCCTTGCGACGGGCGTGGGCAAGAGTGAAATTCGGGCCGTGCCGCCCGATAGTCACGTTCAACCATTTACCTTGAACGCGCTTACGCAAGATGTAAGTTTTGGTGCCACTCGCTCCCATTCGGAGCCGCAGACCGGTCACGATGCCATCAGCGACCTCAATTTGCCCGCTTGCAGGCGCTTTCAAACCTGCGATCCGAGCATCTGTCAAACCAACTTTGTTCGCCATATGTTCCTGCTACCTTAGGTAGCTTTTTGTAGTGGATACTGGCGAACATATCAAGAACAATACGGACGATGATTCGCAGAGTTCTGCCGTTTTTGGACGCATGCGGAAGCATAAGGACCCTCTGATTTCAGCTCTTAATCAGCGGGTCCTTGGTTCGAGCCCAAGTGCGTCCACCACTCCCCTTCCAAATCGATGTCGAATTGAGTTGCACCTTGTCCGGTAAAGCGGGCAAATGCGTCGATGGAACAAATCAGCACAACCCGCAGCCACGGTGGCACCCAAGGCGTCTACACACATCAGAGTGACACCACCGGCACGCTGATGACCTTTTCGGCGTTCGTGCCTGACCACGCGCCCGGCGCGAAGCTGCCCGTGCTGTGGTACCTTTCCGGCCTGACCTGCACTCACGCCAATGTCACCGAAAAGGGCGAATTCCGGGCGGCTTGCGCGGCTCATGGCATAATCCTGATCGCACCTGATACCAGTCCGCGCGGTGATAAGGTGCCTGATGATGATGGCTATGACTTCGGCAAAGGCGCTGGATTCTATGTCGATGCGACCGAGGCACCTTGGTCTACCCACTTCAAGATGCGCAGCTATATCGAGCACGACTTGCCTGAATTGGTTGCAGAACATTTCCCGGTCGACATGGCGCGGCAAGGGATTACCGGGCATTCGATGGGCGGGCACGGCGCCTTGACCATCGCGCTACGCAACCCTGAAAAGTTCCGCTCGGTCAGCGCTTTTTCGCCGATTGTCAGCCCGATCAATTGCCCCTGGGGACAGAAGGCACTGGGCGGCTATCTTGGGCCCGATCAGGCGGCATGGCGCAAATATGACGCCTGCGCTTTGATAGAGGATGGCGCACGCCTGCCCGATCTGTTGATCGATCAGGGCGAGGCCGATAACTTCCTCCACGAACAGCTCAAGACCGGTTTGCTGGTGATGGCCGCGCGCAAAGCCGGGATACCTGCGGCGATCCGAATGCAGCCCGGCTATGATCATTCGTATTACTTCATCTCCAGTTTTATGGCCGATCATGTCAGCTGGCATGCGGAGCGACTAAAACGGTGACTGAGAGCGAGCAGCTTGCGGAAATCCTCACCGCCCACACCGGGCGCAAGGGGCCGCTGCTGCCGATCCTGCGCGATGTTCAGGCCGCCTTTGGCTGTGTGTCTTCTGAAAACGAGACTGCGATTGCCAAGGCGCTTAACCTCAGCCGCGCCGAAGTACATGGCGTAGTCAGCTTCTATCACGATTTCAGCGCCGTTCCCGATCCTCGACCCTGCATTGAATTGTGCCGCGCTGAAGCCTGTCAGGCGCGCGGGGTTGAGGGGATCGGCGCAGCGGCAGAAGCGGCGGCTGGTGATCGGGTTCGGATCAAGACCGTCTATTGCCTCGGGCTGTGCAGCGTCGGACCCGCAGCGCGCGTTGGTGGAGCCATCCATGCGCGGCTAGACGAAGCGGCTTTGGTTCGCTTGGTGCAATCAACATGAACGGGGTGCGGATCAGCGATGACGCATTGGCGCTAGCGTGCGGAGCCGATGTGGTTGCGGCGGAATTTGCAGGCGCAGGCTGGAGTGTTGAACGGGTCTCCAGCTGGGGCATGCATTGGCTTGAGCCACTGGTCGAAATCAACGGAATTGGCTGGGGTCCGGTCTTGCCCGGCAGGGTTGCGGAGATCGCGGAGGGCAAGGCTGATGACCTGTGCATCGGACCGGTTGCTGCGCATCCCTTCATCCTAAGCCAGCAGCGCCTGACCTTTGGCCGGGCGGGCAAAACGCGACCGCTAAACCTGCAGGACTATGCTGCCACTGGAGGCTGGCAGGGTCTGACCCGTGCCCGGGCAATGGACCCCCTAGCGGTCGTGGCCGAAGTGGCCGCATCGGGCCTGCGCGGCCGTGGTGGGGCTGGGTTTCCAGCCGGGATTAAGTGGCAGACTGTCGCTTCGGCGCCCGGCGCAACCAAGTATATTGTTTGCAACGCTGATGAAGGTGACAGCGGGACCTTTGCCGACCGGATGCTGATGGAAGGTGATCCATTCCAACTGCTTGAAGGCATGGCAATTGCTGCGCATGCGGTCGGAGCGGAGCGGGGCTATATTTACGTCCGCAGTGAGTATCCGCACGCCATCGCCAAGCTGAACGCCGCGATCGAACTGGCCGCAGAACACCTTGCCCCATTTGCCGTTGAAGTGCGGGTCGGCGCCGGGGCCTATGTCTGCGGTGAGGAAACCGCACTGCTCAATTCAATTGAAGGCAAGCGCGGCGAGGTTCGGGCCAAGCCGCCTTTGCCCGCGATCGAAGGCCTGTTCGGCTGTCCGACTGTGGTCAACAATGTGCTGACACTGGCCGCCATTCCGCATGTTTTGGTCGAGGGCGGCGCGGCGCATTATGACAGCCACGGTATTGGCCGCTCCAAGGGCACGATGCCGATCCAGCTGGCGGGCAACATCAAGCATGGCGGACTGTATGAAGCCGCGTTCGGGATCACGCTGCAGGAGCTCATCTACGACATCGGCGGCGGCACCGCTTCGGGGCGTCCAGTCAAGGCTGTGCAAGTCGGCGGGCCGTTAGGGGCCTATATTCACCCCGACCAGTTCCATTTGCCGTTCGATTATGAGGCCTATGCCGGTGCCGATGCGCTGATTGGCCATGGCGGGATCGTGGTGTTCGATGACACCGCCCACATGGGCAAACTGGCGCGGTTTGCAATGGCGTTCTGCGCCGCCGAAAGCTGCGGCAAATGTACCCCATGCCGGATTGGCTCGACCCGGGGCATTGAATTGATCGACCGGATTCGCAGCGGCGGCAAGGTCAAGGCTGACGCCGTCGAAGCTCTCCCGCAGATGCACAACGCGCGCAAGGCCGGACGCAGCCGCGCTGATGACCTGCAACTGCTTGAGGACCTGTGTGAGACCATGCAGTACGGCTCGCTTTGTGCGCTGGGTGGGTTTACACCCTATCCGGTGCGTTCGGCACTGAAGCATTGGCCGGAGGATTTCGAATGATCCTGGGCGCGGTTCTGGCGGGCGGAAAATCGACCCGGTTCGGCAGCGACAAAGCGGTCGCCGTGCTGGGCGGCGAAACGCTGCTGATGCGCGCGGTCGATCTGTTGTCTGACTGGTGCGAGAAGGTGGTGGTTGTCGGCCGCGAAGAGGCCCCTGCTCCCACTCTGCCGGATTGGCATGGCTCCGACATGGGGCCGCTGGGCGGGATCGCCGCTGCGCTGCACGATGCACGGGATGAAGGTTATGCCGCAGTGCTGACCTGCGGAGTTGATTCTATCGACCTGCCGGAAAACCTGATCGCGCTGCTCTCCCCCGCCCCGGCCTATCTGGCCGATCAGCCGGTCGTCGGACTTTGGCCGATCAGCGCAATCAAACCGATCGAACAGATTTTGCGCGGTGATGGGAGGCATTCGGTTCGGGCCTTTGCCGAAGCCATTGGTGCGCGCGCGGTCGAGCTCGAAAGGGCCACCACCAATATCAACACGCCGGATGATCTGGCTGAGGCGGCGCAGCGCCATGGGCTATGAACCGCAAGCCGACTTCGGTACGCCCGAAGTGCAATCGGAAACGGCTGTCACGCTGACATTTGACGGGCGCACGGTAATGGTTCCAGCCGGGACCAGCGTGTTGCGCGCTGCTGCGATGAGCGGCGGTTCGATCCCCAGCCTGTGTGCGACCGATAGCGTCAAGGCATTTGGATCGTGCCGGTTATGCCTGGTCGAGGTTGATGGAATGCGCGGCACGCCCGCCAGCTGCACGACACCTGTGGCCGAGGGCATGATTGTCCACACCCAAACCGAGCGGCTCACCCGGCTGCGCAAGGGGGTGATGGAGCTATACATTTCGGACCACCCGCTCGATTGCCTGACCTGCAGCGCGAACAATGATTGCGAATTGCAGGATACTGCCGCCGAAGTGGGCCTGCGCGATGTCCGCTATGGCTATACGGGCGCGAACCATCTGGGCGAGGTGACTGACAGTTCGAACCCCTATTTCGATTTTGATCCCAGCAAATGCATCGCCTGTTCGCGCTGCGTCCGTGCTTGTGACGAGGTTCAGGGTACACTGGCGCTGACCATCGATGGGCGCGGGTTTGCCTCCAAGGTCAGCGCGGGACAGGCTGGGGACGATTTCCTCTCGAGCGAATGCGTTTCCTGCGGCGCCTGCGTTCAGGCTTGCCCGACCGCGACCTTGCAGGAAAAGGCCGTCAAGCAACTGGGCAAGCCCGAGCGGGCGGTGGTAACCACATGTGCCTACTGCGGGGTCGGCTGCACCTTCCGGGCTGAGATGAAGGGCGAACAGCTTGTCCGGATGGTGCCGTGGAAAGACGGCAAGGCCAATCGCGGCCACTCATGCGTCAAGGGCCGCTTCGCCTGGGGCTATGCCAAGCATCAAGACCGCATCACCACACCGATGATCCGCGAAAGCATCGAGGAGCCGTGGCGTGAGGTTGACTGGGCTGAAGCGCTAAGTTTCACCGCCGCGAAGCTGAACGCGATCAAGGCCGAATATGGCCCGCGTGCCTTGGGTGGGATATCCTCCAGCCGCTGCACCAATGAAGAGACTTTTCTGGTGCAGAAGCTGGTCCGAGCCGGCTTTGGCAGCAACAACATCGATACCTGCGCGCGGGTTTGCCACTCTCCCACCGGCTATGGCTTGTCCAAAACCTTTGGGACCAGCGCAGGGACGCAAGACTTTGACAGCGTCGAGCAAGCCGACGTCATTCTGGTGATCGGTGCCAACCCGACTGAAGCCCACCCGGTTTTCGCCAGTCGGATGAAGCGGCGCCTGCGCAAGGGTGCCAAGCTGATCGTGATCGACCCGCGCCGGATCGATCTGGTCCGCAGCCCGCATATTGAAGCAATGCACCATCTGGCTCTGCAGCCTGGCACCAATGTCGCGGTGTTGACCGCGATGGCCCACGTTATCGTCACCGAGGGCCTTGCCGACGAGGCGTTTATTCGCGAGCGGTGCGATTGGGATGAGTACCAAGACTGGTCCCGCTTCGTTTCCAACCAACGGCACAGCCCCGAAGCGCTGGAGGCAGTGACCCGCGTTCTGGCCGCAGACCTGAGAGCAGCGGCGCGGCTCTATGCCACCGGCGGAAACGGGGCGATCTACTACGGCCTTGGTGTGACCGAGCACAGTCAGGGTTCTTCCACCGTGATGGCAATCGCCAACCTTGCGATGGTCACCGGAAATATCGGACGGCGCGGCGTGGGGGTAAATCCCTTGCGCGGGCAGAACAACGTTCAGGGTGCCTGCGACATGGGCAGCTTCCCGCACGAGCTGCCCGGCTATCGTCACATCTCCGGCGCCGAGACGCGCGCGCAGTTCGAAGCCGATTGGGGTGTGGCGCTCGACCCCGAACCGGGCTTGCGGATACCCAATATGCTCGACGCGGCGCTCGATGGCTCTTTCCGAGCGATCTACGTTCAGGGCGAAGATATCCTTCAGTCGGACCCCAACACGCACCATGTTGCGGCGGGGCTAAAGGCAATGGACTGCGTCATCGTCCACGACCTGTTCCTCAATGAAACCGCCAACTACGCCCACGTGTTCCTGCCGGGCAGCACGTTCCTGGAAAAGGACGGCACCTTCACCAATGCCGAACGCCGGATCCAGCGGGTTCGCATGGTGATGGAACCTGCGGCCGGCTATGCTGACTGGGAAGTGACACAGGAACTGGCCAGAGCCATGGGGCTCAATTGGAACTATACTCACCCGAGCGAGATCATGGACGAAATCGCCCGTTTGACCCCGACTTTCTCTGGCGTATCGTTTGCGCGGCTTGAGGACGAAGGCTCACTGCAATGGCCGGTCAACGAAGCCGCACCCGATGGCAGCCCAATCATGCACGTCGATGGCTTTGTTCGCGGCAGAGGCAAGTTCATGGTCACCGACTATGTGCCGACCGATGAGAAGACCGGCCCGCGCTATCCGCTCCTTCTCACCACGGGCCGCGTGCTCAGCCAGTACAACGTCGGCGCGCAAACGCGGCGGACCGAGAATGTGGTATGGCATGACGAAGACCTGCTCGAAATCCACCCAAGCGATGCCGAAAATCGCGGTCTTAAGGATGGCGACTGGGTTCGCCTCGCCAGCCGCACGGGCGAAACCACGCTGCGTGCGCAGGTTACCGACCGGGTGGCACCTGGCGTCGTGTATACGACCTTCCACCATCCTGCGACGCAAGCCAATGTCGTCACTACCGACTATTCCGATTGGGCGACCAATTGCCCGGAGTACAAAGTGACTGCCGTTCAGGTGCTGCCCAGCAATGGCCCGAGCGAGTGGCAGGAAAGCTATACCAGCTGGTCTGCCAAGAGCCGCCGAATCTCGGCGGAACCGGCGGAGTAGCGACGGTGGATCTTGCCCGGCTAACCTATTTGGCCAACCAGATCGCCCGAAATTTTGCGGCGCAGGGCGATGCCGCGGCGGCGCTGACCTGTCAGCACATCAAGGACTATTGGGACCCGCGCATGAAAGCGGCGATCTTGGCGGGGGAGCGTAGCGGACTCGATCCCATAGCGCGCGAGGCAGTGGAGCTGCTGGAGAGCTGAAAGCGACGAACCCGCTGTCGCATTTCGGCAAGGCTCTTGCGGACCCTTGGTCTATCAGGCGCTCAACCACAGGGGACCACCATGCGCCTTCGCTCACATGCTGCATTCATCACTGCACTCTCGCTTCTCGTCCCTTCAACTGCCCCAGCCAAAGCGCCAGCCAACCCCAAGGCCGAAATCGCCAAAGTATTGACCCGCCAGCTGAAGAGCGGCTTTTCACGCCACAGTCAGGCAGAGATCAAAGCCGCGATCCAGCAGGTCGATATCAACGGCGATGGTATTCAGGATTACGCGGTCAATTTCACCAGCTTCGGATCAGCCTGGTGTGGCACTGGTGGATGCCGCTATCAGTTGTGGCTTGGGCGCAAGTCCGGCGTGCCGATCCGGGTGTTTGATCGGCAGATGCGCGATCTGACGATTGAACGGCGCGGGCGGCAGATCGTGTTCGTGTTTGACTTCCACGGAAGCCATTGCGGCGGATTTGGCGCTGAGGCTTGCCCCGGCGAATTCGCGTGGAATGCCAAGCGCGGGCGCATGGTGCTGCTGCCAACCCCGGCCAAACACACCTCTCAAGCCAGTCCAATAGTTACTTTTTAGGTGGCGTGGCTGCTTGTGCTGCAAGGCATTTGGTAAGCGCATCGCGGGCTGTCAGTCCGCTATGCCATTCGCCGTGCATGAGTGTGCTGCCTTGATAGTCGATCTGGAAATCTTGCCGATCCTCGATCGATTTCAGCAGTGCTCCAGCCGATGGCACGGCAAACAAGACAAGCCCTAGTTTCGGCGCAGGGGTGAAGGTCATATTGATCCCACGCACGGTCTGTTTCTCACCTGATTGCGTCAGATCGAGCATGAATATGCCGGGATCCTTGCGCGCAGGGATCATGGCGCCAAAGAAACCAAGCATGGTAATGTCAAGCTTACCGCCCCAATGGATCATCGTCACCCCGCCGTTGATGGCCCAGAATGTGGCGGCACACATCGGCTGGGGGTCACCGGGGTCGGATTGCATGAACGTCCAGACACCAGCGTTGAGCTTGCGATAGACCGGATCGTTGGCCATGCGGTGTTCGTGATGCTTCTGTTGTAGCTCCATGCTTTCAGCAATATAGTTGCGCCACGGCTCTGGAGGGGCCGACGCGAAACGCGACCCGCGATCATACTCGTAGTCGTCGTCATCGCCCTGATTGGCCGCAGCATATTCTGCCTCGTCGTAGTTCTGCTGCATGATCTGCTGCTCTTGGGCGCGCTGGCGCGACATATCTTCCTGATAGGTCGGTTGCGCGGCGAGCGGTGTCGCCGTCAGGCATAATCCCAGCCAGATCGAAAAGAATTTGGTGCTTCGCAACATGAATCGCCCCTAGTCGAATGTCTCATTTGGCCGCATGCCCGGTTCGTTCTGAACCGCGCCTGACAATGCCTGCTGTCGCAGGAACCGCAGGGCTTTTTGACCGCAATGCTTGACCTGCGCTGCCAAGCTGGCAAGTTGCGCATCAAGACTGGTTGTTGAGGGGAAATGGGGATGCGCAAGGCCATAGTGGTGGCGGCGTTGCTGGCTGGATCAAGCGCGCTGGTTGCCGGGTGCGATCAATCGAAACCTACCGAAGTTGATGTCGCACAAGTTGAACCGACTGCCTATCCTCAGCGGGTATTCTGGGGTGACACCCATCTACACACATCCAATTCTCCCGATGCATTCGGGTTCGGCAATCGGCTCGATCCCGAAGCCGCGCTGCGCTTTGCCCGCGGGGAAGAGGTTACCTCATCCACCGGCGTCAAAGCCAAGCTGGCCCGGCCGCTCGATTTTTTGGTGATAGCCGATCACTCGGATGGATATGCGTCGATCAAGGACCTCTACAACGCGCCGAGGATGGCGATCACCCATCCGCTGATGCTGCGCTGGTACGATATGATGCACGCCGGACCTGAAGAGTCCCAAAAGGCGGTTGGCGAAATCATCACGGCAAAAGGCAACAATTCGTTGCCGCAGGAACTGATCAATCCAGAGGGCGCTGCGGAGCGGCTGCGCAAGAACTGGTTCGCCGCCATCGCCACAGTTGAACGCTATAACCAACCCGGTGCGTTCACAGCGTTCCACGGCTTTGAATACACGCTGATGAATGGCGGTAACAACCTGCACCGAAATGTGATCTACCGTGACGGCGCCAAGGAAGTGGCAGAGTTCATGCCGCTGGCTTCGTTTGGCACGGTCATTCCCGATGGCCTGTGGGACTATATGGAGGCCTATGAAAAGAAGACCGGCGGTAAGGCGCTGGCGATCCCACACAATTCCAATCTGTCCAATGGGATGATGTTCCAGCTTACCGATCCCAGCGGCGGCCCGATGAGCGCTGATTACGCCCGCCGCCGCGCCGCGCGTGAGCCATTGGTGGAAATTACCCAGATCAAGGGGGATAGCGAGAGCCACCCCTTCATGTCCCCCAACGATGAATTCGCCAGCTACGGCGATGCTGGTTGGGAGCTGGGCAATCTCGACATGTCGGCCCCGTCGACGCAAGAGATGCAGCCCGGATCCTACGTTCGTGAAGCACTCAAGCGTGGCTTGCTGATCGAAGCACGGACCGGAGTGAATCCCTATAAATACGGGGTCGTCGGATCGACCGACAGCCACACCAGTCTGGCCACCGCCGATGACGACAACTTTTTTGGCAAGCACCCAGGCGCCGAACCCAAAGTCGGTCGGATTGAAAAATCGCAAGGCCTGGGTGAGCGCGACAAGCGCAAAGGCTGGAACTATCTCTCCAGCGGCTATGCCGCGGTCTGGGCTACAGCCAATACTCGTGGGGCGATCTTCGATGCGATGATGCGCAAAGAGGTTTACGGCACCACTGGCCCGCGGATGGTGCTGCGCGTGTTTGGCGGATGGGATTTCAAGGCGGAGGATCTGTCAGGTGATTGGGTCAAAGCCGGGTACACCCGCGGGGTCCCGATGGGTGGTGAGCTCAAGCCTGCAGCTGGTGCGACGCCCAGTTTCATCGTCTCAGCGCTGAAAGACCCGCAAGGGGCCAACCTTGACCGGGTCCAGATCGTCAAAGGCTGGGTCGATGGATCGGGACAGGCTCAGGAACGGGTCTATGACGTGGTCTGGTCCGACATGGCCAAGCGTGCGCCGGTTGGCGGCAAGGTTCCTGAAGTGGGCAATACCGTTGACACGGCGACAGCAACCTATGCCAATTCGATTGGCGCACCAGTGTTGACGACCGTCTGGAGCGATCCCGAATTTGACCCCAAGCAGCGCGCATTTTATTATGTGCGAGTGCTGGAAATACCCACGCCAAGTTGGGTCAATTTCGATATGATTCGCTTCAAGCTGAGGCTCGATCCCGCAATCCCGCTAACTCAGCAGGAGCGCGGCTATACTTCGCCGATCTGGTACAAACCGAACTGATCGAACATTTCTGGGAGGGAATGAGGAATGCGCAAGACTATCACTCTGGCGGCACTGCTGCTGACAACGACCGCGCTGGTTTCCGGCTGTGACAAGCTGGAGCAGGCCGTGGGCGGCAAGGCTGAGGTCAAGAACGCCGCCTATCCTGAGCAGGTGTTCTGGGGTGATACCCATCTCCATACCAGCAATTCAGTCGATGCGTTTGGTTTTGGCACCAGACTTGGGCCGGAAGAGGCGCTGCGGTTCGCGCGGGGTGAAGAAGTCGAGGCGTCCACCGGAACGAAGGCCAAGCTGGCCCGTCCACTCGATTTTCTGGTTATCTCTGACCACGGTGAAGGGATCGGCGCGACCAAGGCGCTTTATGATGCCCCGCGCATCGCGATCACCGATCCAACGATGCTGCGTTGGTACGATCTGATGCACGAAGGTCCCGAAGGGTCGCTGAAGGCAACTGGAGAGATGCTGGCGGCGCGGGCAAACAACACCATCCCCGCCGCGTTCAACGATCCCAAAAAGGCAGAATCACGGATCAAGAGTCTGTGGGATGACCATATGGACACGGTCGAACGCTATAACGAACCGGGCAAGTTCACCGCCTTCATGGGTTTTGAATATACCCTGATGGACCGCGGTAACAACATGCACCGGAACGTTATTTTCCGCGATGGCAAGGACCGGGTTTCGTCGATCATCCCACTTGACCCATCGGGTGAGTTGAAGATCGACAAGCTGTGGGACTTCATGGACGCCTATGAAAAGGGAACCGGCGGCAAGGTCCTGGCGATTCCGCACAATTCCAACGTTTCTAACGGCTTGATGTTCATGTTCACCGACCCGACCGGCGGACCGATGAGCGCCGAATATGCCCGTCGCCGCGCCGCGCGCGAACCGATCGTCGAGATCACCCAAATCAAAGGCGATAGCGAAGCGCACCCATTCATGTCGCCAAACGATGAGTTCGCTGGTTATGGCACGTCGGGTTGGGATCAGGCTAACTTGCTCGGCAACATCAAAACCAAACCGGGTGACCTGCCCGGCTCCTACGTTCGCGAAGCACTCAAGCGCGGTCTGCTGATCGAGGCGCGGACCGGGGTGAACCCTTACAAGTTCGGCGTGATCGGCTCGACAGACAGCCACACTTCGCTGTCCACGCCAGAGGAGAACAACTTCTTCGGCAAGCATTCCGGCGTTGAACCCAGTGCCAAGCGGGCCACTGCGGGCTTCGTCCCGGGGGTCAATTCCGGCCGGATGAACTGGCAATCGCTGGCCAGTGGCTATGCAGCTGTCTGGGCCACATCTAACAGCCGTGAGGCCATCTTCGATGCGATGATGCGTAAGGAGGTTTACGCCACAACCGGGCCGCGGATGACGGTGCGCGTGTTTGGCGGGTGGGACTTCAAAGCCGCCGACCTGAACGGCGATTGGGTCAAGGCAGGTTATACCCGCGGCGTGCCGATGGGCGGCACATTGAAGGCTGGTGGCACCGGCGCCCCCAGCTTTGTGATTTCGGCGCTCAAAGACCCGCAGGATGCCAATCTTGATCGGGTGCAAGTTGTCAAAGGCTGGGTTGATGCCGCCGGGCAATCGCACGAACAGGTGTTCGACGTGATCTGGAGCGAAATGGACGGCAAGCGCAAGGCGGCGGGCGGCAAGATCCCGGCGGTGGGCGATACGATCGATCTCGCCACGGCAACCTATCAAAACACGATCGGGGCACCAACTCTGGCCACTGTCTGGTCCGACCCTGAATTCGACCCCAAGCAGCGTGCGTTCTACTATGTGCGCGTACTGCAAATCCCCACCCCGACCTGGATGGCCTATGACGCGGTCAAGTATAAGCTGACCCTGCCGCCAGAGATCCCTTTGAAGCACCAGGAACGCGCCTATACATCGGCGATCTGGTACAACCCAAGCTGAGGTCATGACGATCAACGATACCGTCCGGCGGCTCCTCAAGGAGCCGCTGGTTCATTTCCTGCTGGCCGGCTTGCTGGTCTTCATTCTGCTGTCCGGCCGCGCCCCTGACTTGGGTGAGCGGAGGATTGTGGTCGACGAGCGCGTGGTCGCAGGGCTGGTTGGCCGGTTTCAAGACAGTTTCCGTCGCCTTCCTACAAAAGAGGAAACCGACGGCTTGATCCGCGATTGGGTGCAGGATCAGGTCTACTACCGCGAAGCGCTGGTGTTGGGGCTGGATCAGGGCGACGAGGTTGTCGTCCGCCGAATGCGCCGCAAGATGGAAGGGATGGCGGTTGCCGAAGCGGAGACCCAGACTCCATCAGATGCTGAGCTGCAAGCACTGATCGACAAAGATCCTGCTCGATACGCCGAGGATCCGCGTATTAGCTTTGAACAGCTGTATCTGGGTGCGGACAGCCCCGACACGCGCAAGACTGCAGAGCAGCAGATGGTCTTGCTGCGTCAGGGTAAATCGGTGCCGGCCTTGCCGATCCCGCTCCCCGGCAAATTCAGCAACGCTTCGGGCGCCGACATCGCTGGTCAATTCGGTGACGAATTCACACTGGGCCTGCGCAACTTGTCTGCGGGCCAGTGGAGTGGCCCGATCGCCTCTGGGCTTGGCCTCCATCTGGTCCGGGTGACCGAGCGCGGCGCGGCTGAACCGCCCAAGCTGAGCAAGGTGCGCCAGCGGGTGGAGAACGATTGGCGTGCTGCAGCGGCGGCCAAAGCGCAGGGCGATGCCTATTCCCGGATTTTGAAGGGCTATGACGTGGTGATCGAGCTGCCCAAGTGAGCATGCTGCACCGCCTTTGTTTCGCAGTACTCATGCTTTTCGCGGCTCTGCCCGCGCAGGCCGATGAATTGCGTCCGGGGTATCTTGAACTAACCCAGCTCGATACTCAGCAATGGAAGCTGGTCTGGAAAGCACCAGTGCTGGGCGGCCTGGCCACCCGCACCCGCCCCGCCTTTCCCGAATTCTGCAGCCAAAGCCCGCCACAAGCTCGGGTTGAAGGAGCGGTGCTGGTTGCTGAGAGCCGCCTTACTTGCACAAAGGACCTTGCCGGAGCACAGGTTGGGCTAGCCGGAATGGACGCTGCTTTTACCGATGCCCTGCTGCGGGTTGCGCCGCTGGGCCGCCCAATCCAGACCACCCGGCTGACCCAGCAGACCACGATGGTGACCGTCGCCACAGTGCCCGACGCCTGGGAAGTGGCGCGAAGCTATTTCGTGCTGGGGGTGGAGCATATTCTGACGGGCTATGATCACTTGCTGTTCGTGATCGCGCTGGTTTTGCTGCTCGGGCGGCTTAGTCCGGTAATCAAAGCTGCGACGGCCTTTACCGTCGCGCATTCCCTAACTTTGGTCGGATCGACGCTGGGGTTGGTCGGATTGGCCCAGGCTCCGGTTGAAGCGCTGGTGGCATTGTCGATCGTGTTTTTGGCGGTGGAGATCGCCAAACAGAAACCCGGCGATCCAGGTCTGACTGAGCGACTACCCTGGCTGGTCGCTTTCCTGTTCGGGCTGCTGCACGGTTTCGGATTTGCCGGAGCACTGCGCGAGATCGGCCTGCCAGAAAGCGACGTGCCAACCGCACTGCTGACTTTCAACCTGGGCGTCGAGGCAGGGCAACTGGCAATCGTTGCGGCCGTGATCGCAATCATCGCGTTGACCCGCCGGCTTCGTCCACAGACGCTGCGTCCAGCCACTTTGACCGCGACCTATGCCATCGGCATCACTGCAAGCTTCTGGTTCATCGAAAGACTGGTGTCTTGAGCGACAGCCGCCGGATCCACGGGCTCGATGCGATGCGCGGCCTTGCTGCCTTCTGCGTCTTTGCGTTTCACGCCAATGGCCTGTTCGATGAAATCCCGAATGTGTTCGCCAAGGGCTATCTGGCGGTCGATTTCTTCATGATGCTGTCAGGCTATCTGATGGCCCGGACCTATGAAGGGCGGATGCAGGCCGGACTCTCGCCCGAAAAGTTCTTCGCGCTGCGGTACCGGCGGCTGTGGTTGACCATGGCGATCGGCAGTCTGTTTGGGATTCCCTACCTATGGCTGGTGGCGGGTGATCCGGCGCTATTTGCGATTGCTCTGGTTCTCAACCTGTTGCTGATACCCTTCCCGCTCAACAACGAGCTGTTTCCGCTTAATATTCCGGCTTGGTCGATCTTTTACGAACTTGCCGCAAACCTGACCCACGTTGTTCTGTTGCGGCGGATGTCGACACCGTTATTGCTTGGCTTTGCCTTGCTGCTGGCGCTGCCGCTGGCCTATTTCACCAGCTTCAAGGGTGACGTCGATTTCGGTGCATTCAAACTACAGTTCGGGCCCGCGTTGGTCCGCGCCTTGGTCTCCTATTCAATCGGGGTGGTGTTGTGGCGCTGGTGGCAAGATGAGCCTCCGCTTAAGATTCCGCCCGCGTTGGCGATCATCGCCGCACCGCTCGTGATGACAACCCCGTTGGTCGCACTGGGTTGGGTATATGACACTGCCTTCACCTTGCTGATCTGCCCGCTGTTACTGGCAGGTGGACTGCGGATGCGAGGCGCACCGCGTTGGGCAGTGCTTTCCGGGATGGTCTCGTTCCCGCTCTATGCGGTGCACATGGCTGTGCTGCGCAGCGGCTATATCAACCACACCAACCCATGGTTGACCACCTCCGCCGCGCTGGTCGCAGGTATTGCACTGACAGCATGGTTGTTCATCCGCGAACAGCGTGCCAAAGCGCGCGCAACGATTTGATCTGGAGACATACCGCCATGGATAGCCCGGTCCTCTACTCGCTCGACGCCGATGGGATTGCCACGATCACGCTCAACCGGCCCGAACTGCGCAACCCGATTTCGGATCTCGACCTGATCGAAGCGCTGCTCGATACGCTGGCGAAGATGGAAGACGATCCCAAAGTTCGCGTCGCAATCCTGACCGGGGCCGGCACGGCGTTCTCCGCTGGCGGTAATCTGAAGGCCATGTTGCCGGATTCGGGCGGGCTTAATGCCAGCCTCCCAGCGCGTACCCGCCGCAACTACAAGAGCGGGATCCAGCGCCTGCCGCTGGCCTTCGCCGCACTGGAAGTTCCAGTGATTGCCGCTGTCAATGGTCCTGCGATCGGTGCCGGGCTCGACCTAGCCTGCATGTGCGATCTGCGCGTGGCGGGTGAAAGCGCCAAGTTCGCCGAAAGCTTCGTCAAGCTGGGGATCATCCCAGGCGACGGCGGGGCTTGGCTGATCCAGCGGATCGTCGGCTTTTCCAAGGCCGCGGAATTGACCCTGACAGGCGAGACGATTGATGCCACCGAGGCGCTCAAGATCGGTCTGGTCAATCAGGTTGTGCCCGATGGCGAACTGATGGAAGCCGCCCGCGCCTTTGCGCTGCGGATCGCCTGTAATCCCGGCTTCGCGGTGCGAATGGCCAAGCGGCTGATCTGGGATGCGCAGTCGATGAGCATCGGCCAAGTGCTTGAAATGTCCGCAGCGATGCAGGCCGTCGCTCATGCGACCAAGGACAATGCCGAGGCGGTGGGTGCGTTCCTCGAAAAGCGCAAGCCGGTGTTCAAGGGCGATTGATCCACTGCAATGTGATTTGCACGCTAGACATCACATTATAATGTGATACCCAGTAAGCATGTCAAACACGATCATCGAACGCGTCCGCCGCCTTGTCACTGACGGGGGTATGTCGCGCGCCGGTCTGGCCCGCGCGGCCGGACTTCACGCCAACACCTTGCGCGATTGCACCGAAGAAGGATGGAACCCCACTTCCGATACGTTGCGCAAGCTCGAACGCTGCCTGTGGGATAGCGACGAGGAGCCGGTGTTAGTCGGGATTGAAGAGATCATCGAAGAAGCCCGCAATGGCCGGATGTTCATCCTGGTAGATGACGAAGATCGCGAGAACGAGGGTGACCTTGTCATCCCGGCACAGATGGCGACCCCGGATGCCGTCAACTTCATGGCAACGCATGGCCGCGGGCTGATCTGTCTAACCCTGACCAGGACGCGGACCGAGCAGCTTGGCCTGGAATTGATGAGCCGCAACAACGGCACCCGCCACGAAACCGCTTTCACGGTCTCGATCGAGGCACGCGAAGGGGTGACCACCGGCATTTCAGCAGGAGACCGGGCCCGAACCGTTGCCGTGGCGATTGACGCCGGAAAGGGCCGCGATGACATCGTTACCCCGGGTCACGTCTTTCCTCTGATCGCGCGTGATGGCGGGACGCTTGTTCGCGCTGGCCATACCGAAGCCTCGGTCGATATCTCGCGGCTGGCCGGGCTCAACCCATCGGGCGTGATCTGCGAGATCATGAATGAGGATGGGACCATGGCCCGGATGGACGATCTGGTGCCCTTCGCCCGTCGTCATGGCCTGAAGATGGGCACGATCCGCGATCTGATCGAATACCGCCGCAAGCATGATCGGCTGGTAGAATGCGTCAGCGAGGCCCCGTTCACCTCAGATTATGGCGGAGCATGGACCGCCAAGACCTATCGCAACAAAATCGACGGGTCGGTCAACATCGTGCTGCAGAAGGGCCATGTTGTTTCTGGCGAGCCAACTCTGGTGCGGATGCATGGAATCTCGATCTTTTCCGACGTGCTGGGTCAACCCGGCCCCCGCAAGCGCACCTTGCAGCGAGCCATGGATGCCATCGGCGATAATGAATCCGGCGTGATTGTGCTGCTTATGCCCAATTCACCCGATCAACTGAGTGCTGAAGTCGGCGGGACCAAGGGACCAGAAATGGATCTGCGGGCCTATGGAATCGGTGCCCAGATCTTGGCGGACCTTGGGATCCATGACATGATCCTGCTGACCAACTCCCACCGAAATATCGTTGCGATTGAAGGCTATGGCCTGAACATCGTGGGCGAACGCCCGATTCCCGAAGGATAAACCCATGGCCAAATTTCTGATCGTCGAAGCCCGGTTCTATGACCACCTCAACGATATGCTGGTCGCCGGTGCCAAGGCTGCACTGAAAGGCGCTGGGCACAAGTCAGAGGTGCTGACCGTTCCCGGCGCACTCGAGATTCCCGGCGCGATTGCGCTGGCCGAACAATCGGGCGAGTTTGATGGCTTCGTCGCGATCGGCGTGGTGATCCGGGGTGAGACCTATCACTTCGAAATCGTCGCAGGCGAATCTGCGCGCGGGATCATGGCCCTGACCATGGACGGTATCGCCATCGGCAATGGCATTCTGACTGTTGAGGATGAAGCGCAGGCGCTGGTCCGTGCTGATCCTGCCCAGAAGGACAAGGGCGGGGAGGCCGCCAAGGCTGCCCTGGCCCTATTTGCGCTGAAGGAAAAATTCGCATGACCTCGCACCCTGCGATTGCCGGCATCCCGCTTGTACTGGGCGGCAACGTGTTCGGCTTCACCGCTGACCTCGACGCCAGCTTTGCGGTGCTGGGCGCGTTCTATGAATGCGGCGGGCGGATGATCGATACTGCCGATGTCTATTCTGCCTGGGTCCCCGGCCATAAGGGCGGAGAGAGTGAGACCGTGCTTGGCAAATGGTTCGCGGCCAGCGGCAAACGCGGCGAAATGCGGCTACACACCAAGACCGGGATGCTTGGCGGAGCTGAACTTTATGAACCGGCGCGTATTCTGACTTCGCTCGATGCTTCGCTGGAACGTCTGCAAACCGATTACGTCGATCTCTACTACGCCCACCGGGACTATGAGGAACTGGCTGTTGGGGACATTGTCAGTGCTTTCAATGGTGCAGTACAGACCGGCAAAGTTCGCTCGCTAGGCGCGTCGAACTTCACCGCAGAACGGCTTGCGGCTGCACTCGATGCAGCAACTGAGCAAGGCGCCATGCCATTCAGCGTGCTTCAAAACGAGTACAACCTCGTGTCCCGCGAGGCTTATGGGGCCGAACTGCAGGCGCTGTGCACCACACATTCGATCCCGATGCTACCGTTCTACGGTCTCGCTTCAGGGTTCCTGACTGGCAAGTACCGCACCGAAGCCGATCTCGGTAAATCGGTTCGGGGTCAGCGAATGACCAAACTGATCGAAACCGGACGGCCGATGCTGGAGGCGTTGGACGCTGTAGTCCGCGAAACCGGCGCAAGCCACGCGCAGGTTGCACTCGCTTGGCTGCGGGTTCAGCCTGGTGTCGGCGCACCAATCGCCAGCGCTACGTCGGTAGAGCAAGTCCGAGAGCTGTGCGAATCAGCCAGCCTGAAGTTGACTGATGAACAGCTCAATCGGTTGACTTTAGCTGGCTAACTGCTGGCACTTGTCGCCGCGGCGGGCTTGATCCGCTGCGGCGAACAGTTCGGCATTCGGTGCCAGTCGCCGGTCAAGCACAATGCCGCGCACCGTCGGCGAGATAACCGCCTTGGTCCCTGCCGGGGTGGCCTGCCCTTCTCGCGCCAAAGCAAAGCGAATGCCTTCTGGCGATTGGCTGGTGTCAAACACTGCGATATTGTCAGTATTTGCTGCAAACACCGAGATTGAGACATAGCCCTGATTGGGGCTGGGTGCGGCTTCGATCAAAAGAGGGCCATTTGAAAGGTCATAGGCGCAGGTGGCATAGGCCAGATCAGGTGAAGGCCGCACAACACTGCGCGAGTTCTGGGTGGTGCGGCTGCCAAAGGCGAACTGGTTGATCAATTTTCCGTCCTGCGAGACCCGCTCCATCGCAATGTTCATCAAGAAGTGCGGGACGAACAGCACCAGTCCGATATGCCCGGCAACGGCGGCGACAATAAACGTCAAGATCAGTTTAGCGCGGCGGGTCATGCCTTGCCTCCGCAGTTCAGTTTGGTGACTTTGGGCATGGGTATCGTTGCGAAATCCGCCTGTGCCTGTTCATTGGGCTGGTATATCCGCAGGGTGATATCGTAGGCGCCAGCTTTGCGGGTTGAAGCCCACGCGGTTCCTTCCGGCCGCACCGGCGCCAGGATTGCGCTCCACTGTCCGCTCGCATCGGGCTTCACCTCGGTAGCATCGAACGACAACGCATCATCATCATTGAGCGGCAGATAGTTGTCGGCCGCATAGACCGTCACCGACCACCACTGACCCGGCAAAACCCCGCCGGTGACGCGGTAGCTGCACTCTTCGCGCAGCGGATCACCGGCATCGTCGGTTTTCCGGGTGAAATAGATCGCCTGGCTCTTGTTCAGTGCCAGCAGCCCGCTGACCGCAACGCGGGCCCGCAGCCAAGGATCAGCGTCTGCTGATCCGGTTACCGAACTACCGCTCCAGCCGTTGTAGTCTTCACCGCCCATGCCCCGAGTGATCGCTGACCATCCGCTAAGGAGACCAACAATCAGCCCACTGGCGATTGTTGCAGCAATGGCCCAACTGGTCAGTTGTCTGGTGTCAGCCAAGGTCCATGAACTCCTTCAGTTCCATCGGCGCATAGGGGCCAATGATCAATTGCTCGAATACGCCGGTGCCTTCGCCATGCTTGTCGCTGGTGATCTTGCAGGGGAACTGGACGTGGTAATTGTCCATGCTGCCAGGATCGCACTGCATCAGCCCAAAGTCCTCTCGCTCCACCGCCAGTGGGCCGTGCCACAATCCATGGCCCCATTTGGGTGAGGTGTAGCCGATCCCGCGCATCTGAAACCGGCCGAGCGGTTCGAAGGTCAGCGTTTCGGGGCCGTCTGGGCCCTCGATCACCAGTGTACCGCCATCGGGCCACCGGGTGCCCTTGGCCAGTGGTGAGGCCATTTCACCTTCGGTATCGATCAGCGCGGCGGCGTCCGCGCCATCGGGCGCGACCACTGCACGAGTGTTCCACTTGTTGCCTTTGGCATCGGCATTGACGTGGAAGAACACCGAACGGTCGGAGAAGTTGATCGGGGTCCATTGCCAGAAGAAACCGGGTACCACGCCGGTTCCGTGGGGCTGCTCGTCGCGGCTGCCAACCGGACGGACACCCCAACTACGGTCGCGGGTGCCCGCGGTGCCGGGCGCGCAATCCTCGCGAACTCCGTCAACTTCAATCCAGCCGGCATAATGTCCGTTCTGGGTCATCCGGGTGTAGTCCATGAAAGTCCGCGGGCCGATCCGGTGGATAAAGCGCGGCTCTTCGATCGGAAAGGCGCGGCCGGTGAAGGTCAGGTCGGCTTTCAGCCCTTCCCCATCGACCACCACTCGCAGCTTCTGCAGCGGCTCCAAAATCTCGATGCGGATCGGTCCGACCTGCAGATCAAGCCGTTCCATCCCCAGTTCTTTGCTTGCGTGCAGGTTGTACTGCACGCCATCCCGGATCGTCGAAAAGTGCGCGTCCATAACATTGAGGTGGGGATAGACCCCCAGCGCCACGGCAAAAAAGCCGGAACCATCGGGGGCGTAGCCATTAAAGAAATAGCGGTCATAGAAATTTCGGTCGGTTCCGGCATAGGCCACCGGTTCAGGCGTCTGGTGTAACGGATAATCGTCGCCGCGGGTCAGAACCATCAGATCATACCTTTCAGTTTCGCCATGCTGCCATGTTCCAGCGCCAAGGCGCAGCCGCCCCGAGCCATCGACAGGAAATTTGCATCGCCGCGTTCGGTCCGTTCGACAAAGGCTGCGCTGAACACTGCGGTTGAAACGCCGCTTAGGGCACCCAGCACGTAGTCATGCCAGATCGCATCGCGGGTCAACGCGATCCCGCGAGCCGACATTTCATCGCAATAGAGGTCAAGCAACTCATCCTCGTGAGCGCGCCGCAGGACATCACCAATTCCGGTGCCCATAAAATAGCCGATGTCGGTCAGCGGATTTCCGGCGGCAACGGTCTGCCAGTCCAGCACCGCGATGTCTTCTGATCCGCCTCGAATATCAAACAGCAGATTGTCGAGCCGGAAATCTCCGTGGATGATGCTGCGGAACCCGCCTTCGTGGCCGAACCAACTGTCTCGCATCTCGTTCAGGGCGTCGCAGATCGCCATGTACTCCGGCTCCAGAAGGTCCCTATAGCGGTCGCGAAAGATCGTCTGGGCCTGCCCATAGAGCGCCTTGATTTGATCGACCTGCCCTGGCAGCGGCTTAAGCCATTCCAGCTCGGTCAGCGCGGCATTGCCCCAACTGGGCGCATGAATGGCCGCAGCTTGCCGGATTGCGGCGCGGGCGTCGGCAATCGTGCAGCTGGCCAGCTGATTGCCGCCGCGGGCCGGTCCCAGATCTTCAAAGATCAGCACGAATTCGACGTTATCGGGAGCAATCTCTGCGGCCAGCACCTGCGGCACCCGCATAGCCAGATGCGGCGCGATTTCGCGATAAAAGCCGACTTCCTTGGCATAGAGCCGAAAGGCTCCGGCTGTGCCCCGGCTCGTTTCATCGGCGGCAGGGAATTTACCGGCAACGGTCGCCGGTCCAGCGCCAGGTGGGTCATAGCTCAAGTGGAACCGAACCGAATCGCCAACTTGCCCGGTCCCGATCGCTTCCCAGCGGATTTCGGTGACCGCGCCATCCGTAAGCAGCTGTGCTTGCCGCAAACGCTCACTCAGCCATTCGGGCTGCACCGCATCAGGATGCGAAGGTATGGCGTTCATCCAGCTCCACTCTCTTGTCGTTTAACCGAACGGCTAAACCACAAGAGCGAAGCTGGCAACCGTTCAGCTCAGGCGGCCGAACGCGCCTGCCCCGGCATAGTGCGCGGCGTCACCCAGTTTTTCCTCGATCCGGATCAGCTGGTTGTATTTGGCGAGCCGGTCCGACCGGGCGAGACTACCGGTTTTGATCTGCCCGCAGTTCGTCGCAACCGCCAGATCGGCAATGGTCGAATCTTCGGTTTCACCCGAACGATGGCTCATCACGGCGGTATAGCCATTGCGGTTGGCAATGCTGACCGCGTCGAGCGTTTCCGAAAGCGTGCCGATCTGGTTGACCTTGACCAGCAGCGAATTGGCCAGACCTTGCTCGATCCCCATCGTCAGCCGCTTAGGGTTGGTCACGAACAGATCGTCGCCGACCAGCTGGACCTTGTTGCCGATTTTGTCGGTGATCGCCTTCCAGCCGATGAAATCGTCTTCCCCCATGCCGTCTTCGATCGAAACGATCGGGTAGTCAGCACATAGCGCAGCGAGATAATCGGCCATTTCGACCGGGCTGAGCGAGAGGCCTTCGCCGCTGATCTCGTACTTGCCGTTCTTGAAGAACTCGGTCGCCGCGCAGTCGAGCGCCAGCTTGATTTCGGTATCGGTGTTGAACCCGGCCTTAGCCACCGATTCCATGATGAAATCGAGCGCGGCGCGGGTGCTCGACAGGTTCGGGGCAAAGCCGCCTTCATCGCCGACCGCCGTCGCTAGGCCCTTGTCATGCAGACCCTTTTTCAGCGTGTGGAAAATCTCGCTGCCCCAGCGGACCGCTTCAGCCAGAGTCGGAGCGCCGACCGGCATGATCATGAATTCCTGAAAATCGATTGGATTGTCGGCATGTTCGCCGCCATTGATGATGTTCATCATCGGCACCGGCAGGACATGCGCAGAAACCCCGCCGATGTAGCTGTAGAGCGGAAGCCCGCGCGCCGCAGCGGCTGCTTTGGCCACTGCCAGCGATGTGCCGAGGATCGCATTGGCGCCAAGCCGGGCCTTGTTGTCGGTCCCGTCCAGTTCGATCATCCGCGCGTCAAGATCGCGCTGATCCTCGGCGTCAAAGCCGAGCAAGGCGTCGCTGATCTCAGTATTGACGGCTTTGACAGCCTGCAGCACGCCCTTGCCGAGATAACGCTTCTTGTCGCCATCACGCAGCTCGACCGCTTCATGCGCGCCGGTTGACGCGCCAGAGGGAACCGCGGCCCGGCCAAAGCTGCCATCTTCCAGCAGGATATCGACTTCGACCGTGGGATTGCCTCGGCTGTCGAGTACTTCGCGGGCGTGAATATCGATGATCGCGGTCATGGCGGACTTGCTCCTGCTAGGCTGATGGCGGCTCATTAGCAGGCGGGTCTTGGCAGGCAAGTTGCAATGCAGCAATTTGGGCAGCATAGTGACCACTTGCGAAGCGCATCGTGCGCTCCCACATTCGTATTCCGCCCACCCCCCGGGCACAGAAAGGGTTCAAGCCATGGCCAAGACCACCACCGAAACCGTCAAGACCACCGCTGCCAAAAAGCCAGCCGCCGCCAAAAAGCCCGCTGCTGCAAAGCCAGCCGCCAAGGCTGCCGCCGCCGCACCTGCTGGCGAGGCCAAAGCCAAATTCACCAAGGCGATCGAAGAAGCCCGCGCCGGGGCGACTGCACTGACCAAGGAAGCCTCGGCCAAAGCTGGCGCCTACAAGGAACAGATTTCAGCCAAGAGTGGCGACTGGGTCGATGAAGCCAAGGATCTGGCCGGACAGGCCAAGGTCCGCGCGTCCGATCTCGCCGTCGAAGGCAAGGCCAAGACCAGCGACGCAATTGCCAGCCTGGGCCAGATCGTTGCCGACAACGCCGGAACCATCGACGAAAAGCTTGGCGCGAAATACGGCGATTATGCCCGCACCGCCGCCCGCACGATGCAGGAAACCGCGGCGAAGATCGAGGCCAAGGACATCAACGAGCTGGGCGATGACGCCAAGCAGTTTGTCCGCAAAAGCCCGGCGATGGCACTCGGCATTGCCGCCGTGTTCGGATTTCTGGTGTCGCGGCTGTTCAAGGGTGGATCGAACGAAGCTTGATCCTGCGCTGCTTGCCGGACCATGGCCGATGACCAACCCCCGCTGACTGTCGAAAACGCGGCTGAACGCTCGCTGGTGGATGACGTCCGTCAACTCGCCAGCGACGGGCGGACCTTGCTGGAAGCGGAATTGGCCTACCAAAAGTCCCGCGCCTTGGTTGCGGGGCAGGCTGCCAAAGGCGTGGCCGGCTGGGGCGCTTTGGCGCTAGCGTTGGTGTTCTTTGCGCTGATGGCTTTGGTGTTGGGACTGGTGCTGGTGCTGGCCGAAGCGATCGGGGCGCTCTGGGCGACGATCGCAGCTTTTCTGGGGCTGCTTGCGTTTGCCGCGTTGTCTGGATGGTTCGCGCTACGCCGCTGGCAGCGCGCCTCCGCGCAATTGACTGACGCTGAGGGGCAACCGTGAGCAAAGCCGAAGACCAGCTCGCACAGGATCGCAGTTTGCGTGGAACGGCGCGCGGGCTGTTCGATACGCGGGTCGCCCAGGTCAAGGCTGATCTGGCCGCGCGCAGTATCGGCGGTAGGGTCAAGGCAAAGGCGCAAAGCGAAGCATTCAAGGCGCTAGATACCGGCATCGATGTTGCCAAAGAAAGCAAGGGCATCATCGCCGCGACAGCCGGAGCGCTGCTGGTTTGGGTGTTCCGTGCTCCGCTGTTCAATTTTGCCAAGGAACTATTCGCGCCAGCCTTGGTTCAGGATCCCGAGCCTATTGCCGACGTGCATGAGGATGAGGAGCCAGCAGCGTGAGTGATGTCGATAGCAAACGTGCCAGAATCCAGAGCCGGGTCGAAGCCTCGCAAGAGCGACTGAAGCGCGAAAGCGATCAACTGCCTGCCCTGCCCCCGCGCGCTGCGCCGACTGATGCATATCCGCCCGAGGATTTCAAATCATTGGCCAAGGAGCATCCATGGCTGCTCGTGGCCGCAGGTGCTGGGGCCGGATTGCTGGTGGGAGCATTGCTGCCCAAACGCGCTGGATCGAAGCTGGGCGGCCGGACGCTGGCACTTGCAACCGCCGGGGCCGAATTGGCGATGGCGCTCAGCCGTAATGCCCGCGATGTCGCGAGCGACAGCGCCCGCGAAGGGCTGCAGCGGATCGAAGATAGCACCGCGCCGCTGCGCCGCCGGGCCGGGTCTGCTGCCGCCAGCGGCACCCGCAATGCCCGTTCCACCGGGATCCGGATTGCTGGCGAAGCGATCAAGCTTGCATCACGGCTGAGGAAGTAGCTCCGCTTACGACCTTGGTGGCACTTGCCTTAAGGATAAGGCGCGATTATGCGCGCGCTTTCCCCTCCCCCCAAGGTATTCGATATGAGCGAACAGAAACTCCACCTGGTGTTCGGCGGACGAGTCAAAGATCCGCAGACGCTGGAATTCACTGATCTGGACAGCATGGATTATGTCGGGATGTTCCCGGACTATGCCAGCGCTGAGGAAGCCTGGCGCAGTGCCGCGCGGCGCACAATTGACGATGCCGAGATGAAATATGTGGTGGTGCACCTGCACCGCCTGGTTCAGCCTGATATGCTGAAGCGCTGACTAAAAAAAGGCCCCGGTTCGCGGGGCCTTTTTGTTGGTTCAGATGAATTCTATCTTGTCGACAACATAGAACCGGTCGCCCGCTGGCACCGAAACCTCGATCTCTTCTTCAACCTTGCGACCGATCAGAGCCTTGCCGAGCGGCGAGTTGTAACTGATTCGGCCCATCTTCGCATCAGCCTCATAAGGTCCGACGATCTGGTAACGCACCGGCTTGTCGTCATCGTCGAGCAGGGTCACGGTCGCGCCGAAAATGATCTTGTCACCCGACAGCGTGGTCGGATCGACCAGCTGGGCCCGGCTGACCTTGTCTTCCAGATCGGCGATCGACATTTCGACCTGGCCCTGGCGTTCCTTGGCGGCATGATACTCGGCATTTTCTGAGAGGTCGCCGTGGGCGCGCGCTTCCTCGATCGCGTCGACGATCTTGGGACGCTCTTCGCGCAGAGCCCGGAGCTCAGCGATCAGGCGCTCATAGCCCTCTGCCAGCATGGGCAGCTTTTCGATACTTGCCATCGTTCCCTGTCCTCCTGCCACGCTTTCCCAGAGACTAGGACGCAGGCCCCGCGCCTTTGGCTACGGGTTTTGTCCGGTCGCTTGTTGCGGGAAAGCGCGAAGTGTCAGCTGCTGTAATAGTCCTGCAATGACCGCACTTCAAGACTCGTATTTTGCATTGCAGCAATTGCCTCGGCCGCAGCCACCGATGCAGCAGCGGTCGTATAGTACGGAACCCGACCGGTCAGCGCGGACCCGCGGATCGATTGCGAGTCCTTCAGGCTCTGCCAACCTTCGGTGGTATTGAAGATCAAAGTTACATCACCGTCGATGATCTTGTCGACGATATGCGGGCGCCCTTCGGCCACCTTGTTGACCCGCTCAACCGGCAATCCGGCCTCGGCCAGAAAGCGCTGGGTGCCGCCGGTGGCAATTACGGTGAAGCCATTTTCGATCAATTGTTTGACCGCGGGCAGGATCACAGTCTTGTCGCTGTCCTTGACCGAAACGAAGGCTGTTCCGCCGGTCGGCAGGCGAGTGCCTGCGCCGAGCTGGCTTTTCGCGAAAGCCACCGCAAAGGTGCGGTCGATCCCCATCACTTCGCCGGTCGATTTCATCTCGGGCGAGAGCACCGGATCAACCCCGGGGAAACGGGCAAACGGGAACACGGCTTCCTTGACTGCCATGTAGTCGAACTCGCGCTTGAACGGCGGGAAGGTCGAAAGTTTTTCGCCCGCCATTACCCGCGCCGCGATCTTGGCGACTGGCTGACCGATCGCCTTTGCGACAAACGGCACCGTCCGACTGGCGCGCGGGTTCACTTCGATCAGATAGACATCGCCATCCTTTACCGCGAACTGGATGTTCATCAGCCCGATTACGCCCAGCGCGAGCGCCAAGGCCTCGGCCTGACGCTCCATTTCGGCGATGATCTCAGCGGGCAGGCTATAGGGCGGCAGGGTGCAGGCGCTGTCGCCCGAATGGATCCCGGCCTCTTCGATGTGCTGCATCACGCCCGCGACAACGACCTGTTCGCCATCGCACAGCGCATCGACATCGCATTCGATCGCATCGCGCAGATACTGGTCGATCAACACCGGACTGTCGCCCGATACTGACACCGCGGTGGTGATGTAGTCATCGAGCTGCGCGACGCTGTCGACGATCTCCATCGCCCTGCCGCCCAGCACATAGCTTGGCCGCATCAGCACCGGGAAGCCGATCCGGTTCGCCACCGCGACGGCTTCATCGCGGCTGCGGGCGATCCCGTTGAGCGGCTGCTTCAGCTTCAGATCGTTGACCAGCTTGGCAAAGCGTTCGCGGTCTTCGGCAAGGTCAATCGCGTCGGGCGAAGTGCCAAGGATCGGAATTCCGGCGTCTTCCAGCGTCTGCGCCAGCTTCAGCGGGGTCTGCCCGCCGAACTGCACGATCACGCCCACTAAAGTGCCGTTCTGCTGCTCAACCCGCAGGATTTCCAGCACGTCCTCGCCGGTCAGCGGCTCAAAATAGAGCCGGTCTGACGTGTCATAATCGGTGCTGACCGTTTCCGGGTTGCAGTTGATCATGATCGTTTCATAGTCGGCCTCTTCCAGCGCGAAGCAGGCGTGGCAGCAGCAATAGTCGAACTCGATCCCCTGCCCGATCCGGTTCGGCCCGCCGCCCAGAATCACGATCTTCTGACGGTCCGATGGCGCAGCCTCGCATTCCGGCTCGCCGAACAAGGGCGCTTCATAGGTCGAATAGAGATAGGGCGTGATCGCTTCGAATTCCGCGGCGCAGCTATCGATCCGTTTGAATACCGGATGGACCCCCAGCCGGTGGCGCAGCTCACGCACTTCGTCCTCGGTCGTCGCGCCGGCCATCGCCCGCAGCGCATCGTGGAGCAAGCCAGAGCGGCGCGCGGCGAGTGTTTCGCCAAGCCCGCCAGCCACGCCAACCCCGCGCACGGCGAGGATCGCGAGGCGCTTGTCGGAAAAGCCCATCGCCTTCAGGCGGCGCAGACCGGCCGCATCGTTGGGCAGGCCGTCTTCCATGATCTTGGCTTCTTCGGCCACAATCTCTTCGATGTGCCGCAGGAACCATGGATCGAAATGGGTAATCGCCTGGACTTCTTCCATCGTGAAGCCTTCGCGGAAGGCCTGCGCGATGATCAGGATCCGGTCGGGGGTCTGCTTCGACAGCGCCGCCGTCACCGCATCGCGCCCGGCCCCTTCAAGGCTGAGCATCCGGTTGAAGCCATCGAGCCCGGTTTCCAGACCGCGCAGCGCCTTCTGCATCGATTCCTTGAAGTTGCGGCCAATCGCCATCACTTCGCCGACCGATTTCATCGCGGTCGACAGCAACGGCTCGGCGCCCTTGAACTTTTCAAAGGCAAACCGGGGGATCTTGGTGACGACGTAATCGATGCTCGGTTCAAACGAAGCCGGGGTTGCGCCGGTGATCTCGTTGGTCAGCTCGTCCAGCGTATAGCCGACCGCCAGCTTGGCGGCGACGCGGGCAATAGGGAAGCCGGTGGCCTTGGATGCCAGCGCGGACGAGCGCGAGACGCGCGGGTTCATCTCGATCACGATCAGGCGGCCGTCCGCCGGATTGACCGCAAACTGGACGTTCGATCCGCCGGTTTCCACCCCGATCTCGCGCAGCACAGCAATGCTGGCGTTGCGCATGATCTGGTATTCCTTGTCGGTCAGCGTCAGTGCCGGGGCGACAGTGATCGAATCGCCGGTGTGGACCCCCATCGGATCGACGTTTTCGATCGAGCAGATGATGATGCAGTTGTCCTTGCGGTCGCGCACCACTTCCATCTCATACTCTTTCCAGCCGAGCAGCGATTCTTCGATCAGCACTTCGGTGGTCGGGCTGGCGTCGAGGCCGGAGCGGACAATCGTCTCAAACTCAGCCTTGTTATAGGCGACCCCGCCCCCGGTCCCGCCGAGCGTGAAGCTGGGCCGGATGATCGAGGGCAGCCCGGTGCGTTCCAGCACTGCAAAGGCCTCATCAATATTGTGCGCCACGCCGCTGCGCGCGCTTTCGAGGCCGATCTTGTCCATCGCATCGCGGAACCGCAGGCGGTCCTCGGCCTTGTCAATCGCATCGGCATCGGCGCCGATCATCTGGACGCCGTACTTTTCGAGCGTGCCATCGTTGAACAGCGCCAGCGCGGTGTTGAGCGCGGTCTGCCCGCCCATCGTTGGCAACAACGCCCAGCCGCCCGGATTAAGCGCGGTCTCCTTGGCGATGATCGCGGCGACCACATCGGGGGTGATCGGCTCGATATAGGTCGCGTCCGCCATGTCCGGATCGGTCATGATCGTGGCGGGGTTGGAGTTGACCAGGACCACCCGGTACCCCTCCTCCTTCAGCGCCTTGATCGCTTGCGTGCCGGAATAGTCAAACTCGCAGGCCTGCCCGATAATGATCGGACCAGCGCCAATGACGAGGATCGAGGAGATGTCTGTGCGTTTGGGCATTTATCCGGTCTTCGCTATCAGAGCTAAGAAAGCCCTTCCCTGCTGGGGAAGGGTTGGGTTGGGGGTTCTGCGTTCGATGGATGGGTTGAGCCCCCATCCCCAGCCCTTCCCCCTCGGGGAAGGGAGTTTTGAGGGAGTGCTTGAATGGCTGAGAAGCGCTTGACCACGGTGGCACAAAACCTGCGGCGCGAACCGACCGACGCGGCGAAGCGCCTGTGGTCGCGGCTGCGCGCCAAACAACTTGGCGTTCAGTTTACCCGTGAGTTCCCGATTGGCGGTGCAATTGCTGACTTCGCCTGCCGCCGCGCCAAGCTGGTTATCGAGGTTGATGGCGGTCAACACGCCGACAGCTCCACCGATGAAGTCCGCACCCGGATGATTGAAAGCTACGGGTACCAAGTGATCCGGTTCTGGAACAACGACGTCCTGCAAAACACCGACGGCGTGGTCCTGCGCATCACCGAAGCCCTCGCCCTCGCCACCAATCGCGACGATTGGTTCAAAGACGACCCCACCTAACCCAATACTTCTCTTCCCCCTTCCCCGCTGGGGAAGGGCCGGGGATGGGGGGTCAACGCCAGCCGTGTCAGCACCGCCGACGCGAGGCTGTGCCTCGCTCCCCCACCCCAACCCCTCCCCGCCGGGGAGGGGCATTTCGGTGCCAAAGGTCATGATGGATGAGGCACATGCAGATTTGAGCGTTGAAGCTCGAAAACCTACGCAAAAAGGAATGCTTAAGACAGTCACCCTATTGCTTGTCGAATGCGCAGTCAGAAGCAAAAACGGTTCATATGGCACGGCCAAAGTCGCGTTCGTGCTATTTTGGCTCTGGCGTTCTGCCTCGCGAATTTGGTCTTGCTTGTTCAAGGCGTGGCCGCGGGTCGCTTTGCCGATCGACTCTTTCTTGGAACTGTTGTTTTCGACGAAAATCCCCAGATTTTCAGCTTCGTTGTAGCTCTGCACTCCTTGGCCGCAATCATGCTTGGAGTTTACGCCAAGCACATACTTCGAGGTCGCTAGGTGATCCATCACCCCAACATCCCCACAAACCGCTCAAACAGATAGAAGCTATCCATCGGCCCCGGACTAGCCTCAGGGTGATACTGCACCCCGAACGCGCGTTTGCCCTTGATTGCGATGCCGCAGTTAGAGCCGTCGAACAGCGAGACGTGGGTTTCCACCACGCCGTCGGGCAAGCTCGACCCATCGACCGCGAAGCCGTGGTTCATCGAGGTGATCTCGACCACGCCGTCTTCCAGCCGCTTGACTGGGTGGTTCGCGCCGCGGTGGCCCTGGTGCATCTTGGTGGTCTTGGCCCCGGCGGCGAGCGCCAGCATCTGGTGGCCCAGACAAATCCCGAACACCGGAATGTCGCGTTCCAGCAGGCCCTGAATGACCGGCACCGCATAGACCCCGGTGGCCGCCGGATCGCCGGGGCCGTTGGAGAGGAATACGCCGGCGGGCTCCAGCGCCAGCACATCGGCCAGCGCCGTATTGCCCGGCACCACCGTCACATGCGCCCCGGCATGGTCAAGGCTGCGGAAGATGTTGTCCTTCGCGCCGAAATCCATCGCCACCACGTGCGGGCGCGGCGAGTGCGGCGAGCGGGCATAGCCCTTGCCCAGCGCCCAGGTGCCGCCTTCCCATTCCTGATTGGCGGTGCGGCTGACCACGCGGGCGAGGTCCATGCCTTCCAGCCCCGGCCAGTCCTGCGCGCGTTTCAGCAAGGCCGGCAGATCGAACTTGCCGTCCTTGGCATAGGCGATCACCGCATTGGGCGCGCCCATCAGTCTGATCTGGCGGGTCAGCGCGCGGGTATCGATCCCGGCGATGCCGATCTTGCCCTTGCTGGCGAGCCAGTCTCCGAAAGTCCCGGCCGAGCGGAAGTTGCTCGGCGCGGTCACGTCTTCACGAACCACGCAGCCGATTGCGCCATCGACGTGACTTTCGAGGTCTTCCTCGTTCACGCCGACATTGCCGATGTGCGGGAAAGTAAAGGTCACGACCTGCCCGGCATAGGAGGGATCGGTCATGATCTCCTCATACCCGGTCATCGCAGTGTTGAAGCAGACCTCACCCACTGCGGAGCCTTCGGCGCCAAAGCCCCGGCCCCAGGCCACCTGGCCATTGGCCAGCACGAGGACTCCCGTCGCACCAGCAGGTTGCTGCGCGCGGGCAAGGGCGGCGTCGGCCATTTGAGGGGCGCTCCGTGTCTCAGGTTCCAGCAATGTCGCTAAGTGTTGGCCGCTAAGGCCCTCCTTCCCCAGCGTCAACCTATGAAACAGGGAATCTTTGGGCTAAGCGGCAGCTTTCCCCAGCTTCACAAAGCTATTCAGACCAAACCGAAGGAAAACCATGCTTCGCGATACCATCAAAGCCGCGCAGGTCACCGCGATGAAAGCCGGCGACAAGACCCGCCTGGCCGCCGTCCGGCTGATTCTGGCCAAGCTGAAAGACAAGGACATCGAACTTCGCACCGCCTCGGCCCAGCCCGATGACGATGTGCTGGTGGTCGATGTGCTGCAAAAGATGGCCAAACAGCGCCGCGAATCGATCACGATGTTCGAACAGGGCGGACGATTGGAACTGGCCGAAGTCGAAAAGACCGAACTGGCGGTGATCGAGGAGTTCCTGCCCGGTCAGCTGAGCGAAGACGAAACAAAGGCGGCGATCGCCGCGATCATCGCGGAAACCGGTGCGGAAAGCATCAAGGACATGGGCAAAGTCGTCGCTGCGCTGAAGGCCGCGCATGGCACGCAGCTGGATATGAGCAAGGCCAGTGGGCTGGTGAAAGCGGCCTTGGGTTAAGTTTCTCCCCTCCCGCCTGCGGGAGGGGTCGGGGGAGGGCCTGTGGCCGAACAACCAATCGACAAAGGCTACTCCCGCCCAACCCTGCGCTCGCGCGAATTGTGGAACAGCGCAACCGAACCAGAGAAGCGGCTTTGGACGGCGCTTTCAGCTCGAAAGGTCGCTGGGGTACGCTTCAACCGTCAGTTTCCGATTGGGCAGTTCATTTGCGACTTTGTTTCGCGTAGCATCGGACTAGTCATCGAAGTTGATGGTGAGACGCATGTCGGCAACGAAGCGAAGGACGCCGCGAGGACCCGTTTCCTTGAACAGCAGGGATACGCGGTAATCCGTTTTACCAATCATGAAGTGATGACCAATCTGGAAGGCGTTGTGCGGCAAATCGAGATCGAGATAGGGAACAGACCCTCCCCCAACCCCTCCCGCAAGCGGGAGGGGAGCCAATGGGGCTCGACTGTCCGCTGGAATGCCAGATAATGTCCCTAACCCCGCAATGGCTTGATGAACTGCGCGCGCGGATTACACTTTCGGGCGTGATTTCGCGCACCACGCGGCTGACCAAGGCGGGGCATGAGTGGAAGGCCTGTTGCCCGTTCCATAACGAAAAATCGCCCAGCTTCACCGTCAACGATGCCAAAGGGTTCTACCACTGCTTTGGTTGCGGGGCGCATGGCGATGTGATCCGCTGGATGACTGACCAGCGCGGGCTGAGCTTTATGGATGCGGTCAAAGAACTGGCCTCCGAGGCGGGCATGGAGGTCCCTGCCCCCGATCCGGTTGCCGCCAAACGGGCCGAGCAGCAGAGCGGGCTGCACGAGGTTATGGCAGCGGCGCAGGCGTGGTTCGTTGAACGGCTGGCCTCTGACGAGGGCGCGAAGGCCCGGGCCTATCTCGCCACGCGGGGTTTCGATGGACACACGGTGGAGCGGTTCGGCTTTGGCTATGCCCCGGAAGGACGCCAGGCACTGAAGGCGGCGCTATCGCAGTTTCCCGAGCCGATGCTGATCGAGGCGGGCCTCAGGATAGCGGTGGATGACAAGGAGCCTTACGACCGGTTTCGCGGCCGCCTTATGCTGCCGATCGAGGATGCGCGCGGGCGGGTGATTGCCTTTGGTGGGCGCATTCTGGATGCGCAAAAGACCGATGCGCCCAAGTACCTCAATTCGCCCGACACGCCGCTGTTTGACAAGGGGCGCACGCTCTACAACCTGCACCGCGCCGGACCGGCCAGCCGCCAGACCGGGCGGATGGTGGTGGTCGAAGGCTATATGGACGTGATCGCGCTGGCCGCGACCGGGTTTACCGATGCCGTCGCCCCGCTGGGCACGGCGCTGACCGAGCGGCAGATCGAGCTGCTGTGGCGGATGGTCGAAACCCCGGTGCTGTGCTTCGATGGCGATGCCGCCGGACAGCGCGCGGCAATGCGCGCCGCCACCCGCGCGCTGCCGCTGCTGCGCCCGGCCCATTCGCTCAACATTGTGCGGCTTCCAGCGGGCATGGACCCTGATGATCTGCTGCGGCGCGATGGGGCCAAGGCGCTGGATAGCCTGCTGGGCCAGCCCAGTTCGCTGCTCGACCTGCTGTGGGAGCATGAACGCGATGCCGCGCCGCTGGCCAGCCCAGAGGACAAGGCCGGGCTGAAGGCGCGGCTAATGGCGCATGTCGATACGATCGCCGATCCTGACATCAAGCCGCTGTATCGGCGCGAACTGGGCGACCGGTTCTCCGCCTATGCCTTTCCCAAGCGCGAGGAGCGCCAGTGGCAGCCAAGCGGCCGCCCCGGCAAAGGCCCCGCCCCGGTCCGGCGCAGCGACCCAAAGACCACGGCATTGCTGCGGCGGACTACTGGAGCCCGCGATGCGCTGTCCGCCGCAGTGCTCGCAGGATTGATGCGCTATCCGGCGGAATTGGAGCGGCACGCCGACACCCTCGCCCATGCCGAACTGCCCGATCCGCGCTTTGCCGTGCTGGTCGATGCATTGGATGACGGTACAGCGCTTGAAACTGCGAATCTCGCCACCATATTGGTGAGCCGGGGGATGGTGACCCCGGACCCGGTTGAATATGCATCGCTGCCATTCGGCTTTCTCGCCGATGACGTTCCGGTGGACCAAGCCTGCGAAGGACTGGCCCAGGCGGTCGATCTGCTGATAGAGCGTCCGGCACTGGAGGCCGCTCTGGCAGCGGCAACTATGCGGTTTGAACGGGACGTTTCGGATGGAGCCTATGCCGAACAGCAAAGGCTGTTGAAGAGAAAACTGGAATTCGATGCGCGCTTGCGGCAAATGGCCAGCGCGCGGATAGCCGCTCCATCCGGGGCGGCCTCACAAAAGACGGCGGACTAATGGACGAAGACGACATCTCGGTTGGCGAAAAAGAGGGCGGCGATGCGCCTCTGATCGACCTGAACGAAGCCTCGATCAAAAAGCTGATCGCCCGGGCCAAGCGGCGCGGCGTGATCACTATGGACGAGCTGAATGAGGCTCTGCCGCAGGATCAGATGTCTACCGACCAGATCGAAGACATCATGTCTGCGATCAGCGAGATGGGCGTCAACATCGTCGAATCAGACGAAGACGCGATCGACCCTGAAGAGAAGGAAGTCGACGAGGTCGATGAGGCCGAATCGATGGGCGCTGAGCGTCCGGCGGTCGAAAAGAAGAAAGAAACCATCGACCGGACCGATGATCCGGTGCGGATGTACCTGCGCGAAATGGGCGCGGTCGAACTGCTCAGCCGCGAAGGCGAAATCGCCATCGCCAAGCGGATCGAAGCTGGCCGCGATACAATGATCCTGGGCCTGTGCGAAAGCCCAATCACCTTCCATGCGATCATCCAGTGGTCCGAAGCGCTCAACGCCGGTGAAATGCAGCTGCGCGAGATCCTCGATCTTGATGCCATGCTTTCCAAGGAACCTGCGCCTGAAAACCTGACCGAAGACGGTGAGGAAACCGGCGACGGCGAAATCACTGAAGCCACCGCCGGCCCTTCCTACAAGGAAGAGGAAGAGGTTGAGGAAGAACCCGCCGCTGACGAGGACGAAGACGAGGACGGCATCGAACGCCGCGCCCGCCGCCCGGTTGAGGAAGAGGAAGAGGACAACACTCTTTCCCTCGCCCAGATGGAAGCCCAGCTAAAGCCGCTGGCGCTTGAAAAGTTTGCGGAAATCACCACGCTGTTCAAGAAGTTTGAAAAGATTCAGGTGGATCGGCTCGAAGTGATGGGCGCTGGCGGGGCCTTTTCGGCTGCCCGCGAAAAAACCTACCATCAGCTGCGTGAAGACCTGACCGCGCTGGTGGAAAGCGTGCAGTTCCATGCGACCAAGATCGAATATCTGGTCGACAATCTCTATGCCTTCAACCGCCGCCTGACCGCGCTGGGCGGGCAGATGCTGCGTCTCGCTGAACGCCACAAGGTCAACCGCAAGGACTTCCTTGATAGCTACGTCGGCAATGAACTCGACGATGCCTGGCTCGCTGCGCAGGCAGGCAAGGACAAGAAGTGGGCCGCCTTTGCCGAAAATGAAGTCGATGCAGTGGAGCGGATTCGCGCCGAAGTGTCGGACATCGCCTCGGCCACCGGCATGGCGCTCACCGAATTCCGCCGGATCGTCAACATGGTCCAGAAGGGCGAACGCGAAGCGCGGATCGCCAAGAAGGAAATGGTTGAAGCGAACCTGCGGCTGGTGATCTCGATCGCGAAAAAGTACACGAACAGAGGGCTGCAATTCCTTGATCTTATTCAGGAAGGCAACATCGGGTTGATGAAGGCGGTCGACAAGTTCGAATACCGCCGCGGCTACAAGTTCAGCACCTATGCAACCTGGTGGATCCGGCAGGCGATCACCCGTTCGATCGCCGATCAGGCCCGCACGATCCGCATCCCGGTTCACATGATCGAAACGATCAACAAGCTGGTCCGCACCAGCCGCCAGTTCCTGCACGAGCAGGGCCGCGAGCCGACGCCGGAGGAAATGGCAGAACGGCTTTCGATGCCGCTCGAAAAGGTCCGCAAGGTGATGAAGATCGCCAAGGAGCCGATCAGCCTTGAAACCCCGATCGGGGACGAGGAAGATTCGCATCTCGGCGATTTCATCGAGGACAAGAACGCGGTGATCCCGGTGGATGCGGCCATTCAGGCCAACCTCAAGGAAACCGTCACCCGCGTGCTGGCATCACTCACCCCGCGTGAGGAACGCGTGCTGCGGATGCGCTTCGGGATCGGCATGAACACCGATCACACGCTGGAAGAAGTTGGCCAGCAGTTCTCGGTCACCCGCGAACGTATCCGCCAGATCGAAGCCAAGGCGCTGCGCAAGCTCAAGCACCCGAGCCGGTCACGCAAGATGCGCTCGTTCCTTGATCAGTAAAGGCTAGGAGCGTGTCGCTCGACCTCACCCCGTTGACCAAGGCCATCGCGCGGCTGAGCGAGGGCCTTGAGCGACTGGGCCGTGAGGCAGGCGACACACAGCTTCGTGACGGGCTGATCCAACGGTTCGAATTCACTTACGATCTCGCCCACAAGATGATCCGCCGCGCGCTCGAGCAAGCTGCGGCGAATCCGGACGAGATCGACAGGATGAGCTTTCCTGAGCTCATTCGCACCGCCAGCGAACAGGGCTTGATCGGCAGTGACTGGACCGCATGGCGGACCTGGCGCGAAATGCGCAACATCACGTCGCACACCTACGACGAGGCCAAGGCTATGCTGGTGGTTGAAGGCATCCCCGCGTTTCTGACCGAAGCGCAAGAGGTTGCGCGCCGACTTGGCCAATGCGGTTGATCATGGCTCTGGCTCTTTCAGCCGAAGAACTGGCGATCGTTCGCCAAATTCTAAGCGACGAGCTTCCCAAATCTGCTATGGTTCACGCATTCGGCAGCCGCACAAACGGTCGGTCCAAGCCTTGGTCCGATCTCGATCTGGTCATTGATGCTGGCGCGGCGCTGCCGCTTGAAACGCTTGCCGCACTGGCCGAAGCCTTCGACGAATCTGCCCTACCCTGGAAAGTCGATCTGGTCGATCGCGCCAGTGTAAGCAGCGAATTCGGCGTATTGATCGATGCAGCAAAAGTCGCTGTAAACTAACCGAGTTTCAGCTCTTCGTGTCCGCATAGACCGCGACCGTATCGGCGGGCACGTCCAGAAACACCCACAGCGACAGCACCAGCGCCAATCCGGCTGCGACACCAGCCGTCAGCCGTGCCTTGCGTTGGTCCGCGCCTTGCCACAGCGGCAGCACCGCCAGAACGGCCAGCACAAACGGTAGGACCCCGGCATAGGGCATCCCGGCCCCCACCCCCTGCATCACGAAGTGCCCGAGCGGCAGCATGTAGCTCATCACCGCTCCGCAGACCGCGATCGCGCCATAGTCCCGCAGCTTTCCGGCCGGCAGCGCCAAGCCCAGAGCCACAAGCAGCAGCGGCAGTGCAACAAAGTAGATCGCGGTTGGGGCGGCGCCTTGGCCATAGATCGCCAGAACCAACAACGGCGTGGCAAAGCCGACGATCGCGCCAGTTCCCGCCCGCCAAGTGCCGATGATGGCGGCGAAGGCTGCGACAAAAGCCAGGGCGGCGATCACTTCGAGCCGGGGGATTGCAGCCAACCGGTCATAATACTCGCCCTTTGCGCCGCCCAGCGAGATCCAGTTGAAGGCGAAGCTCAACAGCCCGGCCACGACCGCCAGCGCCACGAACCTCATTGCGCCAGCACCCAGCCCCTTGGTCCCATCACGCCGCAGCGCAAATCCGAACGCACCAATCGCGACTGCCAGGATCAGCCAGCCCAGCCCGACCGGGTAATGCACCGTGGTCACCCCCAGCCAGTCAAAGAACACCCGGTCCGGTGCTTTGCCCGGCAGGCCGTCCTTCGCCAGCAGCGCCCTGGCGAGTTCCAGCGTCTGGTTGCCCATATCCTGCAGCGACCCTTGATCGAGAGCGTCAGGTGTGATCAGCGGCGAATGGTACAGCCCAGAGCGGCCGATAAAGGCGATGTTGTAGGCGGTATAATCGCCCTCCAGCGCCGGGGTCAGATCGGTGTCGTTGGGCAGTACCGAATAGATGAACGCCGCCAGCGACGACGCCGCAGGTTGCTCGGCATGGGTGGCATAGAGTTCCATCGCCGCGCCATTATTGGCAGAGGTCTGGAACATATTGGCCCGCCCGCCCCCGCCGCGCGCCTCAAGGTTGATGATCGCGCCGACACGCGCAACGCAGGGGATTGTTCGCGAAGAAGTGTTTGGCGCCCATCAGGCCCAATTCCTCAGCATCGGTCACCAGCACGATCAGGTCGCGTTCGGGCTGGCCCTTGGCCTTGACCGCGCGGACCACTTCGAGACTGGCCGCAACCCCGGTGGTGTCGTCCGCCGCGCCGGGTGAGCCCCAGACGGTATCGTGGTGCGACATGATCATTACTGCAGGCAGAGACCGGTCGCGTCCAGGCAAAATGCCGATCATGTTGGTCATGGTTACCGCAGTGTCGCTTCGCCCGGACCAGCGGTTGAGCCGCTCCAATCCGTCCTGTGGCAGCAGCGTCGCCTCGGTCTGCACTTCCATCCCCAGCGCGCTCATCCGCAGCAGCAGATGCCGCCGCACTTCGGCATTCTCGGCGCTGCCGGTTGGATGCGGGCGGGCCGCGATGACGCGGACATCAGCCATCGCGCGGCCTGCAGAAAACTCCTGAGCCGGGGCATCAGCAGGCTTGGCCGCTGGCGGGACCGTGGCATAGATTCCCAACAGCAATCCCGAAACCAATGCGACGATCAAACCCCAGCGCATGTTCATGACGGCTCTCCCTATGGCCCGAAGGCTGGCGAGGTGTATTATCCCTGTCAAGCACGCGACGTCTTTTTCGTCGAAAGCCGCCCCGCCGCACTGGATATGCGGCCTCAGCGCGCTTAAGGGACGCCGAGCGAATCCCACGATTGCAGGCCTAACCCCATGCGTATTGCCATTGCCTCTGATCATGCTGCCGTCGAGTTGAAGGCGGAACTGCGCGAGTATTTGATCGGACTGGGCCATGAAGTGGCTGATCTTGGCCCGGCCAACGCCGATCGGGTCGACTACCCCGATTTTGGTTACAAATTGGCCGCAGTCGTAGCCGATGGCACGGCCGAGCGCGGCGTTGCGCTGTGCGGCAGCGGCATCGGCATCTCGATCGCCGTCAACCGCGAACCCAAATGCCGCTGTGCGTTGGTGTCAGAACCCCTTTCGGCCACATTGGCACGCGAGCATAATGACGCCAATGTCATCGCCATGGGCGCCCGGCTGACCGGAATCGACATGGCCAAGGCATGCCTTGATGCGTTTCTTTCCACTGACTTCGGCGGCGGTCGCCACGGCGCCCGCGTCGACAAGCTCTCCAATCCCTCGATCTGAAAGTTAGCCACCGATGACTGACGCCGTCCGCTCCGCCGGGTTTTTCACTGCCCATCTGGCCGAAGCCGATCCCGAAGTTCATGCCGCTGTTCAGAACGAGCTGAAACGCCAGCGCAGCAACATCGAATTGATCGCGTCCGAAAACATCACCAGCCTGGCCGTGCTGGAAGCGACCGGTTCGGTCTTCACCAACAAGTACGCTGAAGGCTATCCGGGCAAGCGCTACTATGGCGGCTGTGAATATGCCGACGTGGTCGAGACGCTGGCTATCGAGCGGGCCAAGGCGCTGTTCGGCTGCGACTATGCGAACGTACAGCCCAATTCGGGCAGTCAGATGAACCAGGCGGTGTTTCTGGCGCTGCTCAATCCCGGTGACACTTTCATGGGGCTTGATCTCAATTCGGGCGGGCACCTGACCCACGGCAGTCCCGTCAACATGAGCGGCAAGTGGTTCAAGCCGGTCGCCTATGGCGTGCGCGCCGAGGACGAGCAGATCGACATGGACGCGGTCGCTGCCCTGGCCCGTGAGCATCAGCCCAAGCTGATCATCTGCGGCGGCACTGCCTACTCGCGCCACTGGGACTTTGCCCGGTTCCGCGAAATCGCCGATGAAGTGGGCGCCTACCTGCTGGCCGACATCTCCCACTTCTCTGGCCTTGTCGCGGGCGGTGCGCACCCCTCGCCCTTCCCGCACGCCCATGTCGTCACCTCGACCACGCACAAGAGCCTGCGCGGGCCGCGTTCGGGGATCATCCTGACCAATGACGAAGCGCTCGCCAAAAAGTTCAACTCGGCGGTGTTCCCGGGTCTGCAGGGCGGCCCGCTGGTCCATGTGATTGCCGCCAAGGCGGTTGCGCTCGGCGATGCGCTGAAGCCGGAATTCAAGGCCTATGCCGCGCAGATCGTCGCCAATGCCAAAGCGCTGGCCTCCAGCCTGACCGATGAAGGCCTGCGGATCGTTTCGGGCGGCACCGACAACCACCTGATGCTGGTCGATCTGTCGGCCAAGAACGTCACCGGCAAGGCTGCCGAAAAGGGCCTCGATCGCGCGTTCCTGACCTGCAACAAGAACGGCATCCCTTATGACACCCGTTCACCGTTCGTCACCTCGGGCATTCGCCTCGGCACCCCGGCGGGCACGACCCGTGGTTTCCGTGAAGACGAATTCCGCAAGATTGGCGCACTGATCGCCGAAGTGGTAGAAGGCCTCTCGCGCAACGGCGATGAGGGTGACGGCCAAGTCGAAGCCCGGGTCCGCGCGGAAGTGGAAGAGCTATGCGGGCGCTTCCCGATCTATCCGGGAGTGTAATGCGATGAGCAACGACTTTGTGGAAGATGCCAAGAGCGAAATCAGCGGTATGGCCAAAGATGGCATGCGCCACCCTTCGACCAAGCCAGTGCTGACCGGCGCCGCAGTAGGCGCGGTTGCAGGCCTGTTGCTGCCAGTGCTGACGATCCCGGCAGGCTTGGCGATTGGCCTGAGCGTGGCGTTTTACAAGCGGGTCAGGCCGTAAGTGCGTTGCCCGTTTTGTGCCCACGATGACAGTCAGGTAAAAGACTCTCGTCCAACTGAGGACAACACCGCGATCCGCCGCCGGCGCCAATGCGATGGCTGCGGGGCGCGGTTCACCACGTTTGAGCGGGTACAATTGCGCGAGATCACCGTGGTCAAATCAGACGGCACGCGTGAGAGCTTTGACCGCAGCAAGATCGACCAATCGGTCGCGCTCGCCTGCCGCAAGCGCGGGCTGGCGCAGGAGCGGCTCGATCAGCTCGTTTCCGGAATCCAGCGCCAGATCGAAACTATGGGCGAAAGCGAAGTCCCGGCCAAGGCGATCGGCGAAATGGTAATGGAGGGTCTGCGCGCACTCGATACCGTCGCCTATATCCGCTTCGCCTCGGTTTATCGTGACTTTACCGAGGCCAAGGACTTTGAGGATTTTGCCAGCACGGTGAAAGATGCCGGGAGCGAGTAGCCCTGTTATGTCCGGTCCTTTCATCACCTACATGCTGCTTTGCGGAGACGGCTCCTACTACGTTGGTCATACTGACGATCTGACGCTCAAACTGGCACAGCATCAGGCCGGAACGCTTGATGACTATACCACCAAGCGGCAGCCAGTAGCCTTGGCATGGTCGGCGCAGTTCGCGGATCAGGCTGCCGCCTTTGCTGCAGAACGCCGCCTGAAAGGCTGGTCACGGGCTAAGCGCGAGGCTCTGATCGCAGGCGATGAAAGTCTCGCCGCCCAGTTGATGACCAGAGCGCCAATTTCCCGAATGGCTGCGCCGGATGCGGCGAGCCAAGTGCAGACCAATCAGCCGGTCATCGTGCTCGTCCGGCCGCAACTGGGGGAGAATATTGGCAAAGCGGCGCGGGCGATGCTGAACTTCGGGCTGACTGAAATCCGGCTGGTCGCCCCGCGCGATGGCTGGCCCAATCCCAGTGCCGGGCCCGCTGCTGCGGGCGCAAATGTGGTGCTGGAACGGGCGCAGGTGTTTGACACTTTGGCCGAGGCGGTGGCCGATTGCGCGCAGGTTTATGCCACCACAGTGCGCAAACGCGGGGTCACCAAGCCGGTTGTCACTCCGGAGCAAGCCGCGTTGGCAATCCACCGTGATCCGGGCCGCTCGGCGCTGGTCTTCGGCCCGGAGCGCAGCGGCCTCGACAGCGACGATGTTGCCTTGGCCCGCGCGATTATCACAGTGCCGATCAACCCCGAATTCGCCTCGCTCAACCTCGCCCAGGCGGTGATCCTGTGTGCTTATGAATGGTCAAAGGGCGTGGCGCTGGCCCAGCCCACCGCCGAAGAGATCCTCCCCCCGGCCCCGCAAGAGGTGCTGGAAGGGATGATCGGGCAACTTGTCACGATGCTGGAGCCAACCGAATACTTCATGCCGGACAGCAAATCGGACGTGACCCGGCGGACGCTGCGCTCCCTGCTGACCAAACCGGGTTGGAATCATCTGGAAGTACGGACTCTGCGCGGTGTCTTGTCGGCCTTGCGCAAAGGGCCCCGGCGCGACTAGCGCGAAGGCTTGACTTTCGCGGGCCGCGCGGCCAAAGGCGCCCCTTCGCAATTGAGCGGGCACTCCGGTGAAGCCTGTCTCGCATTCGGCCCTAGCGGCAGGATGGTGCGGTTCCGGACCAGAAGCACGGGCACAATGTCCGGCACGCAAATTGAAGGTTATAGCGCCATGTCAAAGCGCCATGCATCGAAGTACAAGCTTGATCGCCGTATGGGCGAAAACATCTGGGGTCGTCCCAAGAGCTCGGTCAACCGCCGCTCGTATGGTCCCGGCCAGCACGGCCAGCGCCGCAAGAGCAAGATCTCGGACTTCGGGATTCAGCTCCGCGCCAAGCAGAAGCTCAAGGGCTATTACGGCGACGTCACTGAAAAGCAGTTCAAGCGCACCTATCAGGAAGCTTCGGCGATGAAGGGCGATACCGGTCAGAACCTGATCGGCCTGCTCGAACAGCGCCTCGACATGGTTGTGTACCGCGCCAAGTTCGCGCCGACTGTGTTTTCGGCCCGCCAGATCGTTTCGCACGGCCACATCTATGTGAACGGCGTGAAGTGCAACATCGCCAGCCGCCGCGTGCGTCCGGGCGACGTGCTGACGTTGGGCAAGAAGGCCAAGGAAATGGCCTTGATCGCCGAAGCGCAGAGCCTGCCGGAACGCGAAGTTCCTGACTACGTCTCGCAGGATGGCACCGACAAGATCACTTTCGTCCGCGTACCGACGCTGGATGAAGTGCCCTATCCGGTGAAGATGGAACCGAACCTGGTCGTCGAATTCTATTCGCGCTGATCAGGCCTCGGCCCCAGCATACAAAAAAGGGCGGTCCCGCGGGGCCGCCTTTTTTTCGTTGGTAGTTTCGCGTTTACCGTGCCGCCTACATTCCAAAGGCCTCACGCAGGAACGCATCAGATTGGGACAACAGCGTGCTCCGCGCCTGGGAGCTGTCCAGTTGATGATCGAGCCCTGGAAACTCAACCAGAGTGGACCGCTTGCCAGCAGATCTCAGCCGCTCGTTCATAAACCGTGATTGGCCAATATAGGAAACCGCGTCGCGCCACGGGCTTTCAACCTTGCTGCGTCGCAAGGTCAGGGTATCGACAAGTTCGATGCCATACCCTTCGTCTTCGCGCTTGATGGTTGTCCCCATCGAATTTTCGGGGATGTAGGCTCGCCCATCAACACCGATCCAGCGCTGCAAGGGACATCCCAATCGATCCCATCGCCGCCATATTGCATCAGTCCCATGGTCCGGCTGTTGGTCGGCGCCGTCAGCCTGACCAACTTTGAACCATCAGCGGTTACGGCAAACAGCCGCGAAAAACCCAGCAGTGTTCCGGCATCGCTGACGATCGAACCGATCTCACAGACCAGTCTTCCATCCGATGCCCAGCGGCACCAGTAAAGACGTCCATCAGCAGGATCGACTTCGAAGATCGGAACCGGCATGCCACAAATCACGAAAACGGCGATGAAGATCATCCGGGACTGATGAATTGCGCCAACATAGACCAAGCGGTTTCCGTTCGGTGAAATGCTGAGCGAGCGAATCGCTTCCAGCGCGCCGAACCGCGCGGCAGGTCCTAGACTGGTTAGATCCGGGTGCAGTCCAATTCGGCTATCCAACGTGCGTGCGCACGCTTGAGCATGGCAGCGCGGTCGAAGCCGGGATTATCATCGTCGGGCAGACGTTCGACCACCTCGAACGTGAAGGCATCGCCGCCATGATCGGCCCAGGCCTTTTGGAGATCTCGATGTGTGTGGCTTCCCTGTCGCAGCGTGAACCACAGGCGATTCTGAATGGTCGACAGATCAGGCGCACTGCCCACCCACACCTGACCGGATGGCACGCACCGGACAGCATATATGCCCGATTCAACCTTGCGGTCCTTGTAGGCTGCAATGGCTGCCTTTCGTCCTTCTTTTTGCATGCATCATCCCCTTGCTACCGCAAGTCGCCCTACTATGGCCGGTCAGGCAAATCAATATTACCCAGATAATTTGACAGTCAGTTTTACCCGGCTATAAAAGAGCCATGACTCGATACCTGTCCACCCCCTGTACTGCGTTTATCGGCACCCGGCGCTTCGCGAGCGGAGCGCTGATTGATGTGGCGCTCGCAATCAAAGCACACGACGCCGCCGCACAAGGCTCGCTCTTCATCTTCGATGACGCTTCCGGTGCCGCAATCGATCTAGATCTTCGCGGCACCACGGCGGAAATCGTCACGCGGTTGACCGAACATGGTGAGCTCACCGAGCTGGCGGCCAGAACGCGCGGCGACCTGCTGGGCAGCCCCGTTCGATCAAGAGGACGACCTAAGCTGGGTGTCGTTGCACGCGAAGTGACCCTGTTACCAAGGCATTGGGAATGGCTTGCAAGACAAAAGAGCGGAGCATCGCAAGCCTTGCGCCGCCTGGTTGACGAAGCGCGGCGCGCGGATGCGGGGCAAACCGATCGCAAGGCAGCGCAGGAGCGGGCTTATCGTTTCCTGCATGCACTGGCCGGTGATTTGCCCGACTACGAGGAGGTGATCCGCGCTCTGTTCGCTGGTGAGGATGAAATCTTCGGAGGACGGATGGCAGCATGGCCTGTGGACATTCGAGATCATGCGTTGGCACTCGCCCAGTCCCAACCCGACGAGGAAAGATCATGACGTCCGTAAACCAACGCAAGCAGCGGCTCTCCGCTTTCATCCGGCAGATTTGGGACGACGGCGAGGCCGATGCGGCAGATGGCTATATTGCGGAGACGTACACGATCCACCACGATCCCGGTGATCCGTGGGAGGGCAGTACGCTGGATCGCACTGGCTTCAAAGATCGGGTTCGGAAATCGAGAGCGGCATTCCCCGACCAGCGGTTCGATATTCAAGGCCTGTTTGGCGATGGCGAGAGTGTCGTGATGACCTGGCTCTGGACAGGTACACATCTCGGCGACCTGCCCGGCTTCCCGGCAACCGGCCGAACGATCCACATGTCGGGCGCGACCGTCTATGGCTTTGACAGCGAAGATTGCCTGACCGGCCATTGGCAGATCACGGATCGGCTAGGAGTTTTCCAGCAGCTACAGCGCGGCGGCTAGGGGGCTTTGAGGGGGTTAGTCACCTTGGGCAGCGAAGCTCGCGCAGCGGCCATGCAGGGCGAGATCTGCCCAAACCGCCTAACTCTTGAGATACCCGCGCCGGAACTCCGCCGCGAAGGCCGCGAACGTCCCCGTTGCAATCGCATCGCGGATCGCCTGCATCAGTTGTTGATAGAACGTCAGGTTGTGTTCGGTCAGCAGCATAGCGCCCAGAATCTCGCCACTCTTGTGCAGGTGGTGTAGGTAGGCGCGGCTGTATTTCGTGCAGGCATCGCACGGGCAACGCGGCTCTAGCGGGGCCGGGTCTTCGGCGTGGCGGGCGTTGCGCAGGTTGACCGGGCCGGTCCAGGTGAAGGCTTGCCCATTGCGGCCGGAACGGCTGGGCAGGACGCAGTCGAACATATCGACCCCGCGCTCGACCGCACCAACCAGATCGTCAGGCTTGCCCACCCCCATCAAATAGCGGGGCCGGTCGATCGGAAGCATGTCGGGCGCAAAGTCGAGCGTGGCGAACATCGCCTCCTGCCCCTCACCCACAGCTAGCCCGCCGATCGCGTAACCATCGAAGCCGATCTCTTGCAGCGCTTCGGCACTGGTCTGGCGCAGAGCCTCGTCCAGAGCGCCCTGCTGAATGCCGAACAAGGCCGAGCGTTCCGCGTGTTCCTCACCGCTGTCGAAACCGGCGCGGCTGCGCGCTGCCCAGCGCATGCTCATCAACATCGATCTTTCGATCACATCACGCGGGGCATCAGCACGCGGGCATTCGTCAAAGGCCATGACGATATCGCTGCCGAGCAACCGCTGGATTTCCATCGAGCGTTCAGGGGTCAGCAAATGCTTGCTGCCGTCGAGGTGGCTTTTGAAAGTGATGCCATCCTCGGTAATCTTGCGCAGATCGGACAGGCTCATCACCTGATAGCCGCCGCTGTCGGTCAGGATCGGGCGATCCCAGTTCATGAATTTGTGCAAGCCCCCAAGCCGCGCGACCCGTTCAGCGCCCGGACGCAGCATCAGGTGATAGGTATTGCCGAGCAGGATGTCCGCCCCGGTTGAGCGGACGCTTTCGGGCTTCATCGCCTTGACCGTGGCGGCAGTGCCGACCGGCATGAAAGCAGGCGTGCGGATTTCGCCCCGACGCATCGCAATCGTGCCGGTGCGGGCCTTGCCATCGGTGGCGGAGATGTTGAACTGAAAGCGCGGTTTCATCCGCGCGGCGCTAAACCAAACGGTTCCGTTCGACCAGCCCCACCAGACCTTCGCGCAGGCTTTGCCATACGGCCCGGTCGTGATCATCGCGGACCGCCGCCGGCTCAACCACGTCGAGAAACGCCTCGATAAAGCCGCGGTACCAGTCGGGCGACACCCCCAGCGCGACGCGGTGGTGGGGGACCGAGCTGTCAAAAGCGATCCGCGCCTCGCTGGGCTTTTCGAACCAGGTCATCACGTAATAGAGCGCATTGCCGACCATTTCGGCTTCAAGCCGGTCTGGGCTAGCAGGCATATGATGGACGAAGCTGGCCCGTGCATCGGGGAAGCGGCGATAGAATTCGCTCATCACAGGCGCGGTCACATCGCCCAGATCCTCGGCGGCGCGCTCCAGTCCTGCCTCGATCACTACAAAACGTTCGGTGTCCATGGCCCCTCCTTTTCCCGCCAGCATTGGCAGAGGCAGGAGGGCCCAGTCCTTGTCTCAAGTCAAGCGCCCAAGCCTCTTAAGCATCGGCGAGCCAGTTGCCGTGGAAGCCCGGCGGGATGCGGTGTGGGATGTGGACGCTGGCGATGGGTGGCAGGCTCATATCGCTGGCGTCGAGGATCACCAGATCGGTGGTTTCATGCACGGCATCGATGACATAGCCCATCACCCAGCCATCACCCTCTGGCGCATCGGCGCTGCGCGGGACAAACACGAATTCGCCGGGGACCTTGCCGGGACCGAAGTCATGCGCCTGCCGCGCGCCCGTTTGCAGATCGTAGCGATAGATCGGCGCGTCACCCAGAAATTCGGCTTTTTCAGGCAAACCAAGCGACCAGGCATAACGATAGGGCTGACCAAAATAGCGTTCGTCCGGGCGGTGGAATTCCTGCGGAGTGCTGTCGAGCGTGGTGCGCTTGACCTTGCTCGATGCTGGATCAACCTCCCAACGCTCCATCCCCAGCGGTTTGCCATTGGGACCATCGGGGCCGCCCGCAAACATAGTTTCGTGAACCGAACAATCGACAATCACCACGCCGTCTTCGCGCTCATAGGCATTGGCGACGTGGAAGACATAGCAGGGATCAACATCGCACCAGACGATTTGGTGCGCGCTGCCGGCCCGCGGCATCAGGCCGACCCGGGCCTTGTGCTCAGGGTTCCACGAATAGGGGAACTGCTGCCCGCTGATCAGCGCCTTCATCGAAAAGGTCACTGGCAGGTCGAATACCAGCACATATTTCTGCGTGATCGCGCATTCGTGGATCGAAGGGCCATCCTGCACCGGGATCGGCTCTTGCCGCACCACCTGGCCATCCTTCGATACAACTACATGCCAAACTGTGTCCTGCGTCATCCCGTCATAGACGATTGCATGCAACTCGCCGGTCAGCGGGTCTTCGTGCGGGTGGGCAGAGAACGGCATTTGCAGCGTGCCGCCGAAATCGGTGTAGGCGACGGTCTCCAGATTTTCATCCAGTTCGGCCGGAAACGAGCCAGCCTCGACAATCGCCAGCACTTTGCCGTTATGCTGGATCACATTGGTGTTGATCAGATCACGCCGACCGCGCCGTGGCCCCGGGGCGGCCTTGGGCCCGCCTTTGGCTTCCAGATCCATCGAGCGGATGTAACGGTTGCGATACCACAGCGCCTTACCGCCCTGCAGCCTTACGCCGTGAACCATGCCGTCACCGATGAACCAATGATGCCCGCGCGGATCAGGGTTGATCGGGTTCGGCCCGATCCGGACATAGCGCC
>JAGNTK010000048.1 GCA_017987575.1 Novosphingobium sp.
ACGGCAGCCAAGACCAGCAGGGTCGGGATCAGGGGAAGCCGCTTCAACATCAATCGCCTCGCAAATCGCTGCCACCAGCTTCCCCAGCATGGCGGCGAAACTCGGCGCCCAGCAGCGCGGCTTTCGAAACCCTGAGGCCCCACAGCGTTGCGCCGACCACGAACGGTATCCACAGCACAGCGTGGAGCCACGGCGGTGGGGCAAATTTCACTTCGACCCAGAAGGCGAGGCCCACCGTGATCGCACCGATGATCAGCGTCAGAAACGCCGCAGGGCCATCGCCGACGTTGAACCGGCTATAGTCGAGCCCGCAGGTGCCGCATTTTGGCGCGAATTTTGTAGCGCCTGCAAACAGCCCTTTGGCACCGCATTGCGGGCAGAGACCGAAAAGGGCAGCCTCGGCCATGCCGGGCTGCCCCTTCGTGTCAGGCGTTTCGCCAGCCATTAATGGATCGCGTGGCCCCAACCGCCCCAGATGTAGACGGCGATGAACAGGAACAACCAGACCACGTCAACGAAGTGCCAGTACCAGGCCGCGGCTTCAAAACCGAAGTGCTGCTTGGGGGTGAAATCGCCGTTGTAGGCGCGCTTCAGGCAGACAATCAGAAAGATCGTCCCGATGATTACGTGGAACCCGTGGAACCCGGTCGCCATGTAGAAGGCCGAGCTATAGGTATTTCCGCCAAAACCGAACGGCGCATGCGCATATTCGTAAGCCTGGATCGAGCTGAACAGCAGACCCAGCGCGATTGTTGCCCACAGGCCCTTCTTCAGTCCATCGCGATCACCGTGGATCAGGCTGTGATGGGCCCAGGTAACAGTGGTGCCCGAGCACAGCAGGATCAGCGTGTTGAGTAGCGGCAGATCGAACGGATCCATGATCGCTTCGATCGCCTTGGACGGGAACTGCCCGCCGGTTACTTCGGACAGGGTGCTGGGGAACAACGAGAAGTCGAAAAAGGCCCAGAACCAGCCGACAAAGAACATCACTTCCGAAGCGATGAAGGTGATCATCCCATAGCGCAGATGCAGCTGGACCACCGGAGTATGGTGCCCCTGATTGGCTTCGCGCACGACCTTGGTCCACCACAGGAACATGGTCAGCAGCACGCCTGCAAAGCCGAGCAGCAGCACGTACTTGCCACTCCCGCCAGCCCATTCCGGGTGCATCGCCATCACCCCGCCGCTGGTCATCGTCAGCGCCGAGACCGAGCCGAGGAACGGCATATAGTCGGGATCGAGGATGTGGAAATCGTGGTTCTTGGTGCCGGCCATGATGCGTCTATTCCCTGTTGAGCCTTGCCGGGTGGGCCGCAGCCCCCCTCGTGGAATTCAATCGCCCTTATCGCGCCGATGGCAGCGGGTCCAGTGCCTTTGACGCCACTTTCCCCGCTGGTTGCTGATCAGCCGAAACGTGGAAGGTATAGCTGAGCGTGATCTGCTTGATCCCGGCTGTTTCCGGGTCCTTCAGGATCGCCGGATCGACATAGTATTGCACCGGCATTTCCACCGATTGGCCCGGCTGAAGCGTCTGCTGTTCAAAGCAGAAGCAGTGGATCTTCTTGAAATAGAGCCCGGCCAGTTCCGGCTGAACGTTGAAGCTGGCCACCCCGGTCACCGGCTTGTCCGACAGGTTCTCAGCCCGATAGAAAGCGAGCTTGCGTGTGCCGATCGGCATCTTCTGCGTCACCTGCATCGGGGCAAATTTCCATGGCAGGTTGGGATCGGTATTGCCGTCGAAGCGCACGGACATGGTCTGCGTGCCCACCTCGACGGTATTAGCCTCTGCCAGATCAGCCCGCTGGGTAGTCCCACCAAACCCGGTGACTCTGCAAAACATGTCGTAAAGCGGCACCGCAGCGAACCCCATACCCAGCATCCCAAGCGCGAATGCGCTGGAATAGAGTGCAGTGCGGCGATTGCGGTCGCTCATCGGCTTACACCAATTTGGCGATCGTGATGGCAAAGAACAGCACCGCAAGCCCGGCCAGTACCAGCCCCAGCATCCGATTGCGCGAAGCGATGATCTGCTTGCGCTGCTCCATCGGATCAAGTTTCTCGGCGGTCATCAGGTTCATCCAATCAGAAAACGGTCAGCCACCAGTGCGGCGAACAACACGAACAGGTACAGCACCGAATAGCCGAACAGGCGCTTTTCAGGGCGCATATCCATGTCCCCGGCTTCCCCCCGGAACACTGCTACTCGCAGTGACAGCAGCAGGAATACCGCGGTAAGCAGCAGTGCGCTCGCACCATAGAGCCAGCCCGCAACACCCAGCCAGAACGGCGCCATCGCAATCGGCAGCATCAGTACGGCATAGATCAGAATCTGACGGCGAGTCGATTTGTGGCCCGCAACCACCGGCATCATCGGGATACCCGCAGCGGCATAGTCGGTCTCGACAAACAGCGCGAGTGCCCAAAAGTGCGGAGGGGTCCAGAAGAAGATGATCGCGAAAAGCAGCACCGGCATCAGCGTGATGTCACCGGTCGCGGCGATCCAGCCGATCATCGGCGGAAAGGCCCCCGCCCCACCCCCGATAACGATGTTCTGCGGCGTGCGCGGTTTCAGCCAGATGGTATAGATCACCGCGTAGTAAAAGATCGAGAAGGCCAGGATTACCGCTGCCAGCCAGCCGACCGCCAAGCCCATAACCATCACCGATCCGGCCGACAGTATTACCCCGAAATCGCGGGCTGCGCCCGGCTCCATCCGTCCGGCAGGTAGCGGGCGCGAGGCGGTGCGCTTCATCTTGGCGTCAAGATCGGCTTCCCACCACTGGTTGAGCGCAGCACTGCCGCCGGCCCCCACCGCAATGCACAGGATCGCCACGAAGCCCAGCACCGGGTTGACCGGCACGGGTGCGGCCAGCATTCCGCATAGGCCGGTGAAGATCACCAGGCTCATCACGCGCGGTTTGGTAAGCGACCAGAAGTCGCGCCAATCGGCGGGCAAGGGAATCGGCTGGGCGGTTGCAGTGGTCATGATTGGGGGCGCTATAGGCGCGCGTTACAGCCGCTTCAACCAATCGATGAGCAGGGCGTTGACTTCATCGGGTCGCTCTTGCTGCGTCCAGTGTCCAACGCCGTCCAGCACGTGGCCCTCAACCTTCGGCGCGAACATCCGCATCATCGCGACGGGATCGGCCACGGCACCAAACAGCGTGGTCGCGGGATCACGGCTACCGCCAATGAACAGGCATGGCTGGGTCAGTTGCTGGCCCTGCCAGGCCTTCAGCCATTCGTAGTCGAGCTCATGGTTGCGATACCGGTTCAGCGGCCCGCGAAAGCCCGAGGCCTTGAACTCGACTTCGTAATAATCGAGATCGGCGCTGGTCAGCCACGGCACCGGCTGCGGATCGGGTAGCCCTTCCAGAAAGGTGGCGCCCAGCGGCTTGTCCCAATAGTTGCCCTCGGGCACGTCGCCCGAGATCGAATACATCATCCGCGCCACAAAATCGCGCGGGTTTGCCTCAGCCTCAGCCTCGGCCACGCCGGGTTCCTGAAAGAACTCCTGATAGAAGAACCGGCCCTGACTGGTGAAATGCTCGCGAAAGATCTCGGTAAAGGGCCGCAGTGGCGCCCCTGCGAAGGGCACGGACAGCCCGGCCACAGCGCGAATCCTGTCGGGATTGGTGAAGGCGGTGTTCCAGACGATTGGTGCGCCCCAATCGTGGCCGATCAGGACCACCGGTGCATCGGGAGAAAGTGCATCGGCCAGCCCGATCAGGTCGGCGGCGATTTTCTCCAGGGTATAGGCGTTGACTGGCTGCGGCTTATCCGACCCACCATAGCCGCGCACATCAATCGCGCAGGCAGTGAATCCGGCCGCGGCCACCGGGCCGAGCTGATGCCGCCACGAGTACCAGCTTTCGGGAAAACCATGGACCATGATCGCGAGCGGGCCACTGCCTTCGATGGCGCAGCGCAGGGTGACTTCGCCGCAATCGATCATCCGGAATTCAGGCATCGCAAACCTCTCAAACAGAAAACGCCCCGAACCTTGCGGGTCGGGGCGCTATCTGTCCAGTCAGGATCGGCGTGGGATCAGTGCTGATCCTTGTCGTCGATCACCGGCAGGGTTTCGAACTGGTGGAACGGCGGCGGGCTGGACAGCGTCCATTCCAGCGTGGTCGCACCTTCACCCCAATAGTTGCCTTCGGCCTTCTTACCAGCCGTGAAGGCATAGATGATGTTGATGAACCAGATCACCAGCGAAACCAGCGTCACCGCATAGCCCCACGACGACAGCGTGTTCCAGTATTCATAGGCCGGGGCATAGTCCGGGTAACGGCGCGGCATGCCTTGCAGACCCAGGAAGTGCTGCGGGAAGAAGATCATGTTCACGCCGACGAAGAACACGGCAAAGTGCAGGTACGACAGCGCCTCGGAATGCCAGCGCCCGCTCATCTTCGGGAACCAGTAATAGAAGCCCGCGAACAGCGCCGTCACCGCACCCAGCGACAACACGTAGTGGAAGTGGGCAACCACGAAGTAGGTATCGTGAACCACATCGTCGATCCCGCCATTGGCAAGGTAAACGCCGGTCACGCCGCCCAGCGTGAACAGGAAGATGAACCCGATCGCCCAGACCATCGGACTGGTGAAGCGGAGCGAACCGCCCCACATCGTCGCGATCCAGCTGAAGATCTTGATCCCGGTTGGCACCGCGATCACCATCGTCGCAAGCGTGAAATAGAGCTTCGTATTTACGCTCATCCCGGTGGTGTACATGTGGTGCGCCCAGACGACGAACCCGACCACACCGATCGCGACCATGGCATAGGCCATCCCGAGATAGCCGAACACTGGCTTGTTCGAGAAGGTCGAGATGATCTGGCTGATGATCCCGAAAGCAGGCAGGATCATGATGTACACTTCAGGGTGACCGAAGAACCAGAACAGGTGCTGGTATAGCACCGGATCACCGCCGCCGCTGGCCGCGTAGAAGGTGGTGCCGAAATTACGGTCGGTAATCAGCATGGTGATTGCGGCGGCCAGCACCGGTAGCGCCAGCAACAGCAGGAACGCGGTAACCAGCACCGACCAGACGAACAACGGCATCTTGTGCAGGGTCATCCCCGGAGCACGCATGTTGAAGATCGTGGTGATGAAGTTGATCGCGCCCATGATCGAGGCCGCGCCTGCAAGGTGCAGCGAGAAGATTGCAAAGTCGGTTGCAGGCCCCTTGGAGCCGCTGGTCGACAGCGGTGCGTAGGCGGTCCAGCCGATCCCTGCGCCGTTACCGGCAGCATCACCTGGGACGACTGCGGACAGCAGCAGCGAGCAAAAGCCTGCCACGGTCATCCAGAACGAGATGTTGTTCATCCGCGGGAATGCCATATCCGGCGCGCCGATCATGATCGGGACGAACCAGTTGCCGAAGCCGCCGATGATCGCGGGCATGACCAGGAAGAACACCATGATCAGGCCGTGTGCCGTGATCAGGACGTTCCACAGGTGCAGCTGCGAATCGAAGCTGGCGTTGGGCGTGCCCAGAATCGAGGCGACAGTGCCGAGATACTGAATCCCTGGCTGGGCCAGTTCGAGCCGCATAATGCCCGAAATCCCGCCCCCGACGATCCCCGCGAAAATTGCGAAGATCAGATAGAGCGTGCCGATGTCCTTGTGATTGGTGGACATGAACCAGCGGGCAAAGAAGCTCAGCTTGTGATCATCATGCGCATGGTCGTGGGCATGATCGGCGTGAGCCTGAAGAGTGTCGGCAGTGGTGGCCATGGTCGTCGAACCTTTGTTCGTTGAATTCTAAGGAGCTCAGGCGGCGGGCTTTGCAGCCGTAACCGGCGCTTCAGCAGCGGCAGGCGCGTCGGGCAGACCATCAATCTTGCCACCCTGTTCCAGCACCCAGCGGTTGTATTCATCACGCGGCAGGGCCTCGATCGCAATCGGCATATAGCCATGCTTGGCCCCGCACAGTTCCGAACACTGTCCGTAATAGACGCCGGGTTCGTTGATCCGAATCGTCTTCTCGTTCAGGCGGCCCGGCACTGCGTCCAGCTTGAACCACAGCGAAGGTACCGCGAACGAGTGGATTACGTCCGCCCCGGTCACCTGCAGACGGATCGTCTCGCCCACCGGAACAACCATCCGGTTGTCAACCGCCAGCTGCGGCGGTTCACCGTTGGCCTTGGCCTTGTCATCGGGCAGCATGTTCGAAATCACTTCGACATCACCGTTGTCGGGATACTTGTAAGTCCAGTACCACTGGTTGCCGGTGACCTTGATGGTCAGCGCATTCTCAGGCGCAGGCGCGAACTGCTTGTTCAGCAGCGATACCGAAGGGATCGAAATGCCCACCAGAATCAGGATCGGAATGCCGGTCCAGACCACTTCGAGCAGCGTGTTGTGGCTGGTCTTCGAAGGAACTGGATTGGCGCTCTTGCGGAACCGGATCATCACATAGAGCAGCAGGAACAGCACCAACAGAGTGATGATGACCATCACCGGAACCAGCAAATTGCTGTGCATCGAGCGTGCTTCATTGCCGAGATCGGAATACTGCGTCTGCAGATCCATCGCGCCGGCGATCGGCATCCCCTTACCTTCGGTCGGCTTCATCGGGGTGTACTTACCCGGAGCGACCTTGAATTTGGGATCGTTGGGATCGATCTTCGGCGCGGCTGGCGCCGGAGCCGCAACAACTGCCGGAGCCACTGCAGCAGCAGCGTCAGTAGCCATGGCGGCACCTTCAGCCGCCTCGGTTGCAGCGGGCGCAGCCGCCGGGGCCGCGCTGGCCAGCGCCGGTGCGGCGAACAGGGCCAATGATAGCCCCAATGCCTTGATCGCCCATTCCGCGTTGCGGACAGTCTTGCCGATTGTCATCGTCCCTCTTGCTCTTGCAGTCCCGGCCGGTCGAAGCGCAAAATTCGCCCCCTCCCGCCCCCATGGGAGTTTCGGATTCATCGGGCCTATACGCGCGCTTTACGGGCACCTCAAGCGCCTCTAGGGGAATTTTTGACAGAGCGCATGGACGGCCGGTTTTCGGCCGCTCGAATTCGAGACAAGGGTAAAAGAACAATGCACGAAGATGAGGTTCTGGCGGAATTTCGAGCCAGTAAGGCATTGTTAGAAGGGCACTTTCTGCTTTCTTCTGGTCGCCATAGCGCCCACTATCTGCAATGCGCCCGCGTGCTGATGGATCCGATGCGGGCCAGCCGATTGGCCGCAGGCATCGCATCGCGTATCCCCCGCGAATTGCGCAAGGACATCACCAAAGTGGTCGCACCGGCCATGGGCGGGGTCATCATCGGCCATGAAATGGGCCGCGCGCTTGGAGTCGAAGCAATGTTCGTGGAGCGCCCGACCGGCACCTTCGAACTGCGCCGCGGCTTCGCGCTGGAGCCGGGCGATAAGGTGCTGATGGTCGAAGACGTAGTCACCACCGGGCTATCATCGCGCGAAGCGATCAAAGCCATCGAAGAAGCCGGCGGCGAAGTGATCGCGGCGGCGGCACTGGTCGACCGCTCTGCTGGATCGGTCGATCTGGGCGTGCCGTTCTTTCCGCTGATCGCCATCAACTTTCCGACCTATGCACCGGACGAGTTGCCACCTGAGCTGGCTGGCAGTGAAGCGGTGAAACCGGGGAGCAGAGCCGCTTGACACCGACCCGCCTCAGATTGGGCGTGAACATCGATCACGTCGCCACGATCCGTAACGCACGCGGCGGGGATCATCCCGATCCGGTGCGCGCGGCGGAAATCGTTGCAGCCTGCGGCGGGGATGGGATCACCGCGCATTTGCGTGAGGATCGACGCCACATTCGCGACGAGGATCTCGCCCGGATTCAGGCGGCGACCAATCTGCCGCTCAATCTCGAAATGGCCGCGACCGAGGAAATGCTGGAGATTGCGCTGCGCCACAAGCCGCATGCCGCCTGCATCGTCCCCGAACGGCGCGAGGAACGCACCACCGAAGGCGGGCTGGATGCCGCCGGGCAGCACAACCGGATCTACCCGCTGATCCAGCGGCTGACTGATGCCGGGATCCGGGTCAGCCTGTTCATTGCGCCGGAAGAGCGCCAAATCGAAGCCGCGTTGAACCTCAAAGCGCCGGTGGTTGAGCTCCACACCGGCGAATATGCCCATGCCACTGGCGAGGCGCAGGCGAAGGAACTGAAGCGGCTGGCCGATATGGCAGCCCTCGCCGCCGCGCACGGAATCGAGCCGCACGCCGGGCACGGGTTGACCTATGAAAACGTCACCGCCGTTGCCGCGATCCCGCACCTGGCCGAGCTGAACATCGGCCACTACCTGATCGGCGAGGCGATTTTCTGCGGGCTGGAACCCGCCGTTGTGCGGATGCGCGAACTGATGGATGCGGCGCGTCCATGATCCTCGCCATCGGCTCTGACCTGTGCAACATTGACCGGATCGCCAACTCGCTGGAGCGCTGGGGCGAGCGGTTTGAGAACCGGGTGTTTACCGAGGTCGAGAAAGCCAAGGGCAATTCGCGCCCATTCACCAAGGCCGGAACCTTGGCCAAGCGGTTTGCCGCCAAAGAGGCTTTTTCCAAGGCGGTCGGGACCGGGTTCAAGCGCGGGGTGTTCATGAAGGACATCGGGGTGGTCAACGCCCGCTCAGGCGCGCCGACGCTCCAGCTCACTGGCGGGGCTGCTGCCCGACTTGCCGCGATCACGCCCGAAGGGCATGAGGCGGTGATCCATCTTACATTAACCGACGACCACCCATGGGCCCAGGCCTTTGTGGTAATTGAGGCCCGCAAACTGTGACCGATTTTGATACTCCGGCGCATGGCGACACTGAATTCGGTGCCCCTTCGGCTGAAGAAACCGCTGTGCCCGCCCCGGCCAAGGAGCGGGTGGACTGGATCGGCGAAATTCGCGGGCTGGTCTGGATGCTACTGGCGGTACTGGCATTTCACAGCTTCATCGCCAAGCCATTCTATATCCCGTCGATCTCGATGATGCCCAACTTGCTGGTTGGCGACCGGCTGGTTGTCAGCAAGTTCCCCTATGGCTGGAACTGGGCCTCGGCCAGTTTCCACGTTCTGCCACGCGATAGCTGGCGGGTGCTGCCGGGCACGCCCGACTATGGCGATATCGTGATCGTAGTGCCCAAGAACCGCACCGATGATCTGATCAAGCGCGTCGTTGCGCTGCCAGGGGACCGGATCGCAATCGTGCGCGGCCAGATCATCCTGAATGGACAGCCCGTGCCGCAGGCGGTCGAAACCCGGCTGCAGATCCCGGCCGACCCCGAATTGACCTGTTCGGATCGCTCAGCGGAATACCACTGCTACAACGATTTCGCCGGCTACCGCACCCGGCTGCCGTCAGGCCGCGATGTGCTCGATCTGCCAGCTTTGCGCGAAACCATGCCCAATGGGGCGAGCTATCTGATCATCAAAGACGGAATGGACCCGCGGGTTGATGAATTCCCCGAAATGACCGTTCCTGCAGGTCACCTGTTTCTGATGGGCGACAACCGCAACCATTCGGCTGACAGCCGCGTGCCGATCCTGGCCGATGGCCTGGGCGGCGCAGTGCCGCTGTCGGATATTGGCGGACGGGCTGAATTCGTGACCTTTTCGCTCGATGGCAGCCAAAGCTGGAACCCGCTGACCTGGTGGAACGCCTTGCGTTCCGGGCGATCCTGGAGCAGCCTGCGTCCGGTTCGACTGACCGAGGAAAAGTAATGGCTCGCAGCCCGTCCAAGACCACCCGACCAGCCAAACCTGCCACTGCGCCGCAGCAGACGGCAACCCATGCCGGGCCGACAGACATTGCCGATCCCTTGCTGCGGATCGAGGCCAAGAAGGCTGCGGTCTGGATCGGGATGGCAGCATTGCTGGCGCTGACGGTCTATCTGGCCCAGCCGCTGCTGGTTATCTTTGGCGGGATGGTGTTTGCCGCGATGATCGATGGCGGGGCGCGACTGCTCGGTCGGGTGCTGCCGATCGGGCGGGCCTGGCGCGTCACGCTGGTGCTGCTGCTGGCGCTGGCCTTTGTGGTCTGGGTGGCGATGTTTGCCGGAACCCAGATCGCATCGGAAGCCGCCCAGCTGCCCGGCACAGTCCAGACGCAGGCTTTAAGGCTGCTTGAATGGCTGAAAGGTCAGGGCGTCGAATTTGACATGCAATCGGTCGAAGGTCTGATCGACAAGGCGGTCGGCGGGGTCAGCCAGCTGACCAGCGCGGTCGGCGGCGTGATCGGCGGATTTACGACAGCCTTTCTGATTGCGGTCATGGCGATCTATTTTGCCGCCGAACCGCAGCTTTATCGGCGCGGGTTCGAATGGCTGCTGCCACGTAGTGAACGCGCGCACTTTGAAGGCACCGCAACCATCATGGGCAAGACCCTGCGCCGTTTGCTGGCCGGGCGCTTGCTGGGGATGGGCGTAGAGGGTTTTGCAACCTGGATATTGCTGGCAATCTATGGTGTGCCGATGGCCGGCCTGTTGGGCTTGCTCACCGGCTTGCTGGCGTTCCTGCCCAATATCGGTGCACCGATTTCGGGGGTGCTGATGATCCTGGTCGGGTTCTCCGGCGGGGTCGATATGGGGATCTATTGCATCATCGTCTATGTCGTGGTCCAGGTGGTTGACGGCAATATCATCGTGCCGATGGTCGCCAAGAAGACCGCCGATCTGGCCCCGGCGCTGGTGCTGGGCGCACAGCTGATCATGGGGGCGCTATTTGGCCTGCTTGGCCTGATGCTGGCCGATCCCCTGGTCGCCATGCTGAAGGTCGCGTTGGAACGGCAATCGCAACGCAATGAAAGCGCTTGAGCCTTGGCGCGCAAGTTCCTCTATTTCATTGCCTTCTGCATTCTGGTGTTCATCGCTGGACGGATCGCGCTGGCATTCTATCCCGAACAGCTGACACGGCTGAGCTTTACCCCCGGCGGGGCGTTTGAGGTGCAGCCCGCGCTGCAGCCAAATGCCTATGCCGATCCGGCGATGTGGTATGCCCGGCCCGACATGGCTGAGGCCAACCCGACCCGGTGGCTGCCCGATGGCTTGCCCGCAGGTCAGGATCAACCAGTCGATGCGGCGGTGTTCTTCATCCACCCGACCAGCTATCTCGACAAGCGGCATTGGAATGCGCCGCTAGATGATGCCGCTTCGCGCCGGATTGCGACCATTGTTGTCCGCGCCTTTGGCAGCGTCTTTAATGCCGCACCCGATGTCTGGGCGCCGCGCTATCGCCAAGCCACGTTTGGTTCGTTTGTATCGGACGCGCCAGAGGCCAAGCAGGCGCACGATCTGGCCTACGCCGATGTCTCCGAGGCCTTCGACGCGTTTGTTGCGGCGCAGCCAGCGGATCGCCCGATCGTGCTGGCCGGCCACAGCCAGGGATCACTGATCCTCAAACGACTGTTGACCGAGAAGGTCGCGGGCAAGCCGATCGCCCAGCGGATTGCGGCAGCCTATGTGATCGGCTGGTTGGTCGATACCAACCGCGATATTCCGCGAATGGGGCTGCCCGCTTGTGCCGCGCCGGAGCAATCGGGTTGCGTAATCAGCTTCCTGTCTTTCGCCGATGAAGCCGACACCGCAATGATGCGTAAGTCTTACGAGCGTTTTGCCGGGGCTGGCGTTTCCAGCCCGCCAACCTACCTCTGCTCCAACCCGCTGACCGGTGGGATCGGCGGCTCTGCAGCGGCGAGCACAAATTCCGGCGCAATTGTGCCTGACCTGAAGTTCGAACAAGCGCGGCTGGCCCCGAAATTGGTCGGCGCGGCCTGCGCACCCGATGGCACCCTGCGGATCGGCAAGGGACCGGATATTGGCCAACTGGTACTGCCGGGCGGCAATTATCACGTCTATGACTACGCGCTCTACTGGCTGCCACTGCGGCAGGACTTTGCGCGGCGGGTGGCAGCATGGCACCGGAATCACTGATCACCACCAGCGCGGCAGACCTGCGCGCGGCCCTGCCCCAAGGCGGGGCGCTGCTCGGGCTGGATCTGGGCACCCAGACCATCGGCACCGCATTCTGCGATCCAGGCTGGATGTTCGCCTCGCCCGGCAAGACCCTGAAGCGCGGCAAGTTCGGTGCAGACCGCGAAGCCCTGGCAGCGCTCGTCGCCGAACGCAGCATCCAGGCCATTGTGATCGGCCTACCGATCAACATGGACGGCAGCGAAGGGCCGCGCTGCCAATCGAGCCGGGCCTATGCCCGCAACGTCTCCGCCGCACTGGCCTTGCCGATCCTGTTGTGGGACGAACGCTGGTCGACTGCCAGCGCCGAACGCGGCCTGATCGATCAGGACATGAGCCGGGCCAAGCGCGCGACCCGGATCGATTCGGCCGCCGCTGCGGTGATCCTGCAGGCGGCACTTGATGCGCTTGTCGGCGGGTTCGGCTAGACCAGCTCCGCCCGCCGCGCCTGCGCCTCCATCGCCACCAACCGGCTCCCCGCCCCCTCTGCCTCGCACCACAGCGCATCGCGCGCCGATGCGTCAGCTTCGCGCCCAGCCAGCGCATCCCATGCTGCCAGTCGAAGTCGGTCGCTGGGGTGTTGGCGGGCAAAGCGGTGCGCCAAATCAAGCGCCTCGTCGCTGCCCAGCGCGACCGCGACTTTCAGAAAGGCCTCGCTCGGCCCCGGCGAAACGATCCCGCCGATCTCGCCGCGTTCCAGATCGAAGCGGTATTGATCGAGCCAGCCCTGTGCACCGGTGGTCTGCATGATGTTGAGCGAGACCGACAGAGAGTCCGCCGCGCCCTGGGCATGGACGTCCAAGTGCGCGCGGTAAAGCATGATCTTGCCCTGCTCCAGCCGCGATCTCTCAATGAATTTGAGCGAGGGCACCGCTTCACCGCGATAGCCGATGACATCGGCATAATCGTATTCGTAATAGTCGCTCCAATAGCCCGGCCCGAAATAGCCGAGCGTCAGGAAGTTGAAATTGTGATCGTGCGGCAGGCCCAACACAAAGGCATCGCCGCCGCTCGCGCGAACCATATAGTCATCGGCAGCCGGCCAGATATTGGCGCGGATGAAGAACTGGCCGTTCGGCGGCGCCAGCATCATCACTTGCGGACCATAAGCATTGTCCAGCCCATCTTCGCGGTGACGTTGGGCCAGTTCCTCGATCAGGATGTCGCCCAGAAAGGTCTGGTCATTGCCAAGCCGCCGCAGCCACCCGGCAGCGTGGTGCAGACTGTTCTCGTCCTCAGGATTGAACCCAAAGGAAGCCAAAGCATCGGTGCATTCGGCCAGAGTTGCTTGCCGATCATCGGCAATGTCGATCACGCAGGGCATGGGCACGCTCCTGCCAGCTGGGGGTAAGTTTCAAGCAGTTGCGCCCGCAGCGCGCCAGCGTGGGCAGCCAGTGGATCCGCAGCGTTTTGGGAAAGTCGGCACAAGACCACGAACCCCGCTGCGCTATCCAGCCCCAAACATTCGCGCAGGGCCTGCCAACGCAGCGCAGCGCTACCGTGTTCCTCAGCCATTGCTGCCAGCAACGGGGCGGCGTCCTTGCGGCCCATCCGCCCGAGCAGCGCCGCGCTCAACTCCAACCGGCTATCGCGCGGGGACCCTGCGGCCTGATGGACCAGCGCCCCATCGCTCAGCCGGTACTGGCGGGTCACCTCTGCCGCTGCGGTTCGCCGCTGCAACTTCAGCGTAACCAGTTGGGTCGGCACCCGATGCAGCAATTGCGCCTCGTTTGGGCCAAATCGGCGCTGGATCAGACCTGGCCGCATGGCAACCGGCTCGCACGCCAGATCGGCGCTGTCGGGCCGTTGTGTCAACACCCGGACCTGAATCGCGTCGGCGCTGCCGGCCATCACCCGTTCGAGCGTCTCGGTCGGCGGAAAAATTGCTGAAACCGGCGCTGGCTTGCGGGCCAGCCCAGCTCCATCGATTGCTTGCAACATCAGCGTCGCAGTTCCGTGCCGTGCGATAAGGAGTGACGAAAGCGTCTCATCCGACGAAAAGCGGAGCGGCATCTGGCTCAGCGGCTCTGCCCTTAGCTGGACCATTAGTTGAGCCAGCAGATCTCCGATGAACTGGGCCGCACTTTCATCCTCTGGCGCGAACAACGCTGATAGCAGAGGCAAGTCTTCCAGCACTGCTCCACTAGAAAACAGTCTCACTTCCGCTTCAGCCTGCCGACCTGGGCCGGCCGTGCGCCAATTCTCGTAAGCCTGGCGAAGGGCGGCCTGCGCGTGGCGCTGCGGGGAATCGTCCACCCGCAGCGCCTGCAGTTCCGGTCGAATAATCATCCGGAAGCTCCGATTCAGTGGTTTATCACATCGTAAACGAAGACCATGATAATCACGACCGTATCATCGGATTCCATGGCGCGGATCGGATTGGCCATACTTCCGAACACGCCTGTAAGAGTATCGAGGTCTGGCAAGGCAGACAGATCAATCTTGGGCAGATTCATGACATTTCCCCAGTTCGCCGCAAGAGCCCCATGCCCTGTGGCTGGACGGGACAAGGGCAGCAAAG
>JAGNTK010000170.1 GCA_017987575.1 Novosphingobium sp.
CCCCCCCCAATTAGCGTCGGCGCCAGGAAAAATGGCCGAGCCCGAGAGAGGTCCCCCCCCCCCCCCCCCGGCCCACAACACTCCTGAACGCATCACATGAAAAGCAAGTTGCCAAGCTGCGGCTCGGGCAGTTCGTTCGGCGACGGTTCCACGTTCGGCAATCCAATGATGGATGGCCCGATTTCGACGCACCGCTGTCGCAATAATGCAAATCCACTGACTGCGAACAGTCGCGCAATCGTCAAATCGCGTCCCTAGCGGCGGTGCGACTGCAACCATTGCGAGAAAACCCATGCCTGCGATTCGTCACGCCGCCCGCCCTGCCAAACGCCGCCTGGCCGCACTGCTGCTGGCCACCGCCGGACTGGGCTGGACCGCTCCTGCATTGGCTGCCGAAGCGGACGACGCCGAAGCCGATTCTGAAAAATCGGCCCGCGATATCGTGGTCATGGCTGAAATCGGGTTCCGCAACCGCAGCGAAGCGGCCCAGCCGGTGCTGGTCTATGACGAGGAGTATTTTCAGCGGTTTGAACCGCTGACTGCAGGTGATGCATTGAAGCGGGTTCCTTCGGTCACGTTTTTGTCAGACGTACTGGAAAGCGACGGAGCGCGGCTGCGCGGGCTGGATCCGGGCTATACCCAGATCCTGATCAACGGCGATAAAGTCCCCGGCTCAAACGCTGACCGCTCGTTCTTTCTCGACCGGATCCCGGCCGAACTGGTCAAGCAGGTGGAAATCGTCCGCTCGTCGTCTGCGCGCCGTACTGGCGATGCCGTGGCCGGCACGCTCAATATCGTGCTGCGCGATGCCTTCAGTATGGACGGCGGCTATGTGCGGGGCGGCGCGCTGCTGTTTGACGATGGCGAAATCAAGCCATCGGGCGGTCTGTACTATGGCGGCAAGCTTGGACCGGGCCGGGTGCTGATCGGTGCCAACGTTCAGGGCCGCTATAACCCCAAGAACAAGTTCAGCTTGCGCTATGACGATTCGCCAGAGAACAACCCCAATTTCGCCACTGACGATTTCGACAACCGCGAAGATCAGACGGACGTGCGCAACGGCACCGACTATGCCGGCAACATCAGCTGGGGCTTTGAAGATGGCAAAGACAAGTTCGAACTGTCCGCCAATTATGTCCGCACCGAGCGGGAACAGATCGAGCGCAGCTATGAATATAACGACACCACCTCGACCACCGGCCCGGTCAGGCTCAACGCCAATGGCAACCTGCTGACCGACAACTTCAACCCGCTGTTCATCACGCAGGAAAGCTGGTCGATCAGCGGCAAGGCCGACAAGGAATGGAGCGCCGGGATCAGCAAGGTCCGGTTTGGCTATTCGCGGTTCGATGACAAGCAGGATGAATTCGAGCACGAGATCGATTTCGATCGTTCGACCCCGCGCTACACCGGCGATCTCACGCTGGTGCGGATCAAGGACAGCGAGTTTTCGCTCGGGCTGGAACATGCCGTGCCGCTCAGCGAAACGATGACTTTTGCCTTTGGCGGATATGTGCAGGAAAAGGACCGCGATACCGATATTTCAGCGGTGCGGAACCGCTTCAACGTTCCGGCTGCGACACTGACTGGCTACAGCCAGTTCACCGATGCACCGCAGGAATATGCAATCGCATTCCCTGCAACCGTTGCTGAACCCGGTGGGCTCAACACGATTGCGGAAAACCGCCGCGATCTGTTTGCACTTGTCGAAGGCAAAAGCGGCCCGATTAAATTTGAAGTCGGGCTGCGCTGGGAAAGCACCGCGCTGCGGATCGACGATAAGACCGTGACGCCAGGCACTGGGGTCTACGAAGTCGATTACAACTTCCTGCTGCCATCGGCCTCGGTGAAGGTTGAACTGGGAAAGGGTCGGATCACCGCTTCGGCCGCGCGCACCGTGCGCCGTCCGCGCTTTGACTATATCTCGCCGGCGCTGCTCGAAGCCGAACTGGGTGACAACGATCTGCTTGGCAATCCGCAGCTCCGCCCTGAAACCGCATGGGGCGGCGATCTGGGCTATGAGCACAAGCTGGGCCGGACCGGGGTGGTTGGGGTCAACCTGTTCTACCGCAAGATCGACAATCTGATCGAAGTGGCCAACACCGGCGTCGTCGGATCTGAAGGCGCAGGGACCTGGGTCTATCAACCGCGCAATGTCGGTAGCGGCGATGTCTGGGGGGTTGAATTCGACCTTTCCACCAGCCTGTCGTTCGCTGGCCTGCCCAACACCGGGATTTTTGGCAACTTCAGCTGGATCGACAGCTCGATCAACGATGAATTCGGACCCCGCCGCTTCAACGGCCAGTCGGAATATGTCTATAACGTCGGCGTGATCCAGAACATTCCTTCGGTCGGTGTCTCGTTCGGCGCGACGTACCGCAAGCAAGGCCCGGCTTACGATCGCAATGTTGGCGAAGAAGTGCACACCACCTACGGTGCCGATCTGGAAGTGTTCATCGAAAAGCGGATCGGAAAAAGCTTCACGATCCGCGCGGTGGGCTCCAACCTTCTGGACAGCAGCAAGGACGAACGCTTCAACAAGTTCGATACCACCGGCGATCAGATCTCGCGCAGCTTTGCCCAGTACGAGCTGGAAACCGAAAACGCCGGTCCAGTGTTCCAGATCGTTGCGCGGTACGCATTTTGATCAAGCTCCGTTCCTCCCTGATGGCCGCGGCACTGGTTGCCGCGGCCGCTTTTTCGAACGCTGCGGCGCAGGCGCAGACTGCTACTGCCGAGGTCAAGGCCAAAGCTGAAACAGTCCCGGTTGGCACGGCGGCAGCCGATGCGGCCGATGATCCGGCGATTTGGCACAACCGCAAAGACCCCGCCGCGAGTCTGATCGTCGCGACGGACAAGAAGGCCGGGCTCTATGTCTATGGCCTTGACGGCAAGGCGCGGCATTTCGTCGGCGATGGCCGGTTGAACAATGTCGATCTGATCGACATGGGGCGCCGCGGAATTTTTGTCGTGGCAAGCGATCGCAACAACACAGCGGCTGCCAAATTGCGGCTTTACCGGCTTGATCCGGTCACGGCGCAGCTGACCCCGCTGGCCGTGCTCGATGGTGGGTCGGGCGAGGCCTATGGCGTCTGCCTGGTTCGGCGCACCGGTGGCGGTTTTGATGCTTTCTCTGTGCTGAAAGACGGACTGATCGCGCAAGTTGAGGTCAGGCTCGGTCAATTGCCGCGCGGCACCATTGTGCGTTATCTCAAACTGCGCACCCAGACTGAGGGCTGTGTGGTCGATCCGCGCACCAAAACGCTCTTTGTAGGCGAAGAAGACGTCGGCATCTGGGCGTTTGACGCGCGGGCCAAGGGGTCGGTAACAGGTCGGCTGGTTGCACCAGTCGATGGCACTCATCTAGTGGCCGATGTCGAAGGTCTGGCGATCGCGTCCAGCGGGCGGCGCGGCGGCTGGCTGGTTGCTTCCAGTCAGGGCGACAATGCCTATGCGCTCTACAGCCTGCCCGATATGAAGCCTGCAGGCCGGTTCCGGATCGCTGCCGGAACGCTTGGTGCCACCGAAGAAACCGATGGAATCGGGCTGGCGCTTGGTGATTTTGGCCCGGATTATCCGGCGGGCCTGTTCGTGGCCCAAGACGGCGAAAACGCGCCCGCCGCGCAGAATTTCAAACTGGTGTCGTGGGCCGAAGTGCTGGAAGCGTTGGGCCGCTAGGGACAGTTGGAGGACCTGCGTACGCGTGTCCTCCGATCCCGAACCGCTATTTGCCCCCTAGCAGGTTCTTTTCCCAGAACATCAACTCGGTCCAGAACTGATAGTCGGCGTTCTCCTTTTTCGCGAAGCCGTGGCCTTCGTTCATGCCGACCAAGTGCCAGGCACTGCGGCCCTT
>JAGNTK010000049.1 GCA_017987575.1 Novosphingobium sp.
TGGGGTGGTTCCACCGCGCCAGCGCCTCGGCCCCGCTCAGGCTGTCATCGGCGCAAGACCATTGCGGCTGGTAGACCACTTCAATTTCGCCGCGATCGAGTGCGTGAAGTAGATCGCTCTCAAGCTGCGCAGCGCTGCGCCCAGCCCGGACCGCTTCGCCATCGGCCCAACTGAGCCGCTTGCCCTGCGCCGCCATCAGTGAGGCGAGCGTCTGACCCAGTCGGTCGAGCAGCGAATCCACTTCCTCGCCGCCCAATGATCGCAGCAGTGCGCCGCGTGGGGACAATCGCAACGTGTTCCCACCGACGGTGATCGGCAGCGCCAGACGATCGAGCAGCTGGGCACTGACCATTTGCCAACGCTCACGGCTGCACGGTTCGGTGGTCATCAACAGGAATTGTCCGCCGCCGCCGCGCGCTGCGATCCATGCGCCTTCAAGCTCGCTATGGGCAAAATGCCGGATCCGTGCAGCGACTTCGGCCAAGGCGGCATCACCCGCAGCGTTGCCATAGGCCAGATTGACCGCATCGAACCGCCTCAGGCCGATCAGCAGACCGTGGACCGGCTCGCCCCGTTCCAGCCAATCGGCCAGCCGCGCGCGTGCCGCATCGCGGCCTGGCAGGCCGGTCAACGCATCGCTGCGCGCCGGGGAAGCATCGGAATGCAGAGCGTCCATCGTCACCCGCATAGCACAAGGCCCCTACCAAAGTGTTCCAATTGCCCATATGCACCCCACCATCATGCGCAAAACTCCCGCCCTCGCCCTGCTGGTATCAGACACGCCTCGCGCGGTTGAAGCGGCTGAGGCGCTGCGCGAAGACAACGCTTTTGTTCCGCTGGACGAAGCTGATGTGGCAGTGGTGCTGGGCGGCGATGGGCAAATGCTCCACGCACTGCACGAAATGCTCGATACCGGGCATGTGATCCCGGCCTATGGCCTCAATCTCGGCACGGTCGGCTTTTTGATGAACAAGCCGAAATCGAGCCGGCTGCTGGCCGAACGAATTGCGCGGGCCAAACAGCTGACCATCACCCCGCTGGCGATGACCGCCACGCTAGGTAGCGGCCAGCAGGTTACGCGCCTTGCCATCAACGAAGTGTCGCTGCTGCGCGAAACCCGGCAGACGGCGCGGCTTGAGGTTTCGGTCAACGGCAAAGTCCGGATGGCCGAACTCTATTGCGACGGCGTTCTGGTCGCGACCCCGGCTGGATCGACCGCCTATAACCTTTCGGCCAATGGTCCGATCCTGCCGCTGACCTCGGCGCTGGTCGCGCTGACCCCGATCAGCCCGTTCCGCCCGCGCCGCTGGCGCGGGGCGATCTTGCCCGATCATTACGAGATCACCTTTCGGGTGCTCGATCCTGACAAGCGCCCGGTCGCGGCGGTGGCCGACCAGAAAGAACTGCGAGATATCGTTGAGGTGCAGGTCAAGGTCGCGCGGGAACAACAGCTGACCTTGCTGTTCGATCCGGGCAAGACGCTGGAAGAGCGGATCTTCGCCGAACAGTTCCAGGTCTGAAAAATTGCCCTTCGGCGACTTGCCAAACGCACCGGCGCTGTTATAGGCGCACCCCTGCCCGCAGGCGGGGGAGCATTCCCCGATAGCTCAGCGGTAGAGTAGGTGACTGTTAATCACTTGGCCGTAGGTTCGAATCCTACTCGGGGAGCCATCCCCGCCCGGGCATTGTAAGAGCCCCGCCCTAACCGGCGGGGCTTTTGCTTATTTAGGCGATCAACAGCCGGCTGCCGGCCCAGATCGTCAGCGCAGCGGTCAGCCAGCGGATCACCCGTTCCGGCAGCCAGCGCAGCGCCAGCAGGCTGCCGAGCTGGCCACCGATCACCACCGCAATCAGCAGCGGCAAGGCTGGTGTCAGTGCCTCGGAAAAGCGCTCTGGCCCGTTCTTGGCGAGTTGGCCGACCAACCCCGAAAGCGAGTTGATCAGGATAAACAAGCTGGCGGTGGCCGCGATCTGCCGGGCTCCGGCCCAGCGGGTCAGGTGCAAGAGCGGCGCAAGGAAGATCCCTCCGCCGATCCCGACCAGTCCGGCCAGATAACCCAGTGGTGCGGCGGCAAGCCCCATCCACCGCGCTGCTGGTGCAGGTGTAGCCTCAGCATCGGACGCGCGCGGTATAAACAGGGCAAGGCCTGCCGCGATCAGGCAGAGGCCCAGCAACAGCAGGAACGTTGCTTCGCGGATCGGCGTCAGTCCGCCCAGAAAGGCCAGCGGTGCGGCAATCAGCGCCAGTGTCAGCGCCTTGCGCCAAGGCAGCACCTGCCCCCGTGCAAAACGGATCGTTCCGCCGCTGACGACCACAACATTGCAGCACAGGCTGATGATCGGCAGCAGCCGGTAGTCGAACCCGGCCAGGCTCAGCAGCGCATTATAGGTCGATCCCCCGCCGAACCCGACGGAGGCGTAGAGCAAGGCGGTGCCGAAGAAGGCGGGGGTAAGCCACGCCTCCATTACGGCTTAGCCTACAATGCCGTGGCAGTGCTTGTACTTCTGCCCCGAACCGCATGGGCACATCGCGTTGCGCGACAGCCCCATATCGGCATAGGGATCGCCGCCAGCCATCGCAGCCGCTGCTGCTGCCGCGCCAGAGCCGAGCGCACCCAGCATGGCTTCTGCGCCCGGGGTACGGCCCATTGCATCGTTTTCTCCGGTGAAGGGATCGATATGGCTGGTCAGAAAGGCAGGCAGTTCAGGCAGATCAACCGATTCCGGCATCCGCAGTTCGCTGTTCATCAAAATCCGGGTCACGTCCTCGCGGATTGCGCTGAGCATCCGTTCGAACAGGCCGAAGGCTTCCTGTTTGTATTCGTTGATCGGCTGCTTTTGCGCATAGGCCCGCAGGAACACCACCTGGCGCAGTGCATCGAGTGTGGCGAGGTGTTCTTTCCAATAGTGGTCCAGACGTTCGAGCAGGATCTGCTTTTCAACCTGCCGCCAGATTGACGAATCATCGCCCATTTTGGATGCCATCTTGGCATCCGCGGCTTCGGCCAAACGTTGCTCCAGATCGTCCGGTTCTATCCCGTCTTCGGCCAGCCAGGTATCTATCGGTGCTTCGAGCCCCAAGACTTCGACCACCCGCTCCTTAAGCTGCGGAATATCCCACTGCTCAGGATACGAGCCCGGCGGACATGCTTGGGCAACCAGCGCGTTGACCGTGTCCTGCCGCATATCGTGAACGACTTCGTCAATGGTTTCCGAATCCATGATGTCAGCGCGCTGTTCGTAGATCACCTTGCGCTGATCGTTCATCACGTCATCGTATTCGACGACCTGCTTGCGAATGTCGTAATTGCGCGCTTCGACCTTTTTCTGCGCCGTCTCGATCGCCTTTGACAGCCACTTGGAACCGATCGCCTCGCCGTCGGCCAGGTTCGAATTCATCATCTTGGAAAACAGCGTGTCCGGCCCAAAGATCCGCAGCAAGTCATCTTCAAGGCACAGATAGAATTTGGACAAGCCCGGATCGCCCTGACGGCCCGAACGGCCGCGCAGCTGGTTATCAATCCGGCGGCTTTCGTGGCGTTCCGTGCCGATCACGCAGAGCCCGCCAGCGGCCAGTACCAATTGCCGTTGCTCTTCAATTTCTTCCGCGAACTTCGCAATCGCTTTGTCGCGTTCCTTGCCCTCGGGCACATCCTTCAGCTCATCTTCGATCCGGAATTCAAGGTTACCGCCCAGCTTGATGTCGGTCCCGCGTCCGGCCATGTTGGTGGCGATGGTCACCGCGCCAAGGCTGCCGGCCTGCGCCACAATGTGCGCTTCCATCTCGTGGAAGCGGGCGTTCAGCACGGCGTGCTTGACCCCTTCCTGATTGAGGAATTCGGACAGCAGTTCAGACTTTTCGATTGAGACTGTGCCGACCAGCACCGGCTGACCCGACTTGCTCTTTTCCGCAATCAGCTTGGCGATCGCAGCAAACTTGTCGTTGGTGTTCTTGTAGAATTCGTCTTCTTCGTCGACCCGCTGGACCGGTACGTTGGTCGGGATCGTGACCACGTTCATCTTGTAGATGTCAAAGAATTCAGCTGCTTCGGTCGCAGCGGTGCCGGTCATCCCGGAAATCTTGGGATACATCCGGAAATAGTTCTGGAAGGTGATCGAAGCCATCGTCTGGTTTTCTGGCTCGATGTGCACTCCTTCCTTGGCCTCAACCGCCTGGTGCAGCCCGTTCGACCAGCGCCGCCCGTCCATCATTCGCCCGGTGAACTCATCAATGATGATCACCTTGTCTTCCTTGACGATGTAATCGATGTCGCGCTTGAACATCACGTTGGCCTTCAGGCTCTGGTCCAGGTGATGGACAACCTGCGTGTTCTCAACGTCATAGAGGTTCGATCCGACCAGCAGTCCGGCTTCTTCCAATTGCCGCTCGGCCCATTCCACCCCATCTTCGGTCAGGGTGATGTTCTTGGTTTTCTCGTCCTTCTCATAATGCTCTTCAGACAGGCGTTTGATCACCTGATCGACCAGGACATAGAGCTCGCTCTTGTCGTCGGTTGGGCCCGAAATAATCAGCGGCGTGCGGGCTTCGTCGATCAGGATCGAATCTACTTCATCGACAATCGCATAGTTGAACGGCCGGTGGACCATCTGGCTGCGCTCGTGCTTCATGTTGTCGCGCAGGTAGTCAAAACCTAGCTCATTGTTGGTGGCATAGGTAATGTCGCACTCATAGGCGTGGCGGCGTTCCGGCTCGGATAGGTTGGGCACGATCACGCCAACAGTCAGGCCCAGCCAGGTATAGATCTGCCCCATCCATTCCGCGTCGCGGCGGGCGAGGTAATCGTTGACGGTGACGACGTGGACGCCTTTGCCTTCCAGCGCGTTGAGATAGACCGCCAACGTTGCCACCAGCGTCTTGCCTTCACCGGTCCGCATTTCGGCGATTTCACCGCGATGCAGCACCATCCCGCCGATCATCTGGACGTCAAAGTGACGCATGCCAAGCACCCGCTTGGAGGCTTCACGAACCGTGGCGAACGCTTCGGGCAACAGATCGTCGAGCGTCTTGCCCTCATCCAGCATCCGTCGGAATTTCGGGGTCTGGGCCTGCAACTCTTCATCGCTGAGTGCGGCAAGCGTCGGCTCGTAAGCGGCGATCAGATCAACTGTCTTGCCGAGCGATTTGACGTAGCGATCGTTAGACGATCCAAAAAGGGCCTTGGTGATGGCACCGAGCATAGCTAATTCCTGAATGATATGATGGGTATGAATAAAGCGCTGCGCGGTGCAAAGGCACCCGCAGAAGGCCGCGGCAAGGCGGCGCAGTCAGCTCAGATTATTCGTGAGCGCGGTCGGGCCCGATCCGGACGCTGGGAGCAAAATGGTGGGTCGCCAAGACTGGCCGAACCGCCCTGTCGTCGGCAACATGCTCTGCCCGGGGCTGCGGGCGAAACGCCGCCGCTACTTTGACCGCTGCGGCAACCCGCGCCGCTGCACGCTGCCCCAGCGTGACACCGATCTCGGTCGAACCACGGACCCGCGCCTCGGCAGGGGAAACCTGCGCGGCGATCCCTGCAAACAGGGCTAGAAGGGCAAGGACAATCCGGTTCATCTGGGGCTGCATATAGGGAGCGTGACCCGCCCCGTCCAGTCTGCCGCATCACACGCGGTTGATCTTTGCCCGCCAAGCTGTTGTAACCACAGCAGGCAGGGGGGAGAGAGATTGATGAACGGCCCAGTGGCAGCACCGGCACATTCGCCGCGAATGTTCCAGCTTGATGGCCTGCGCGGGATCGCGGCCTTCATGATCGTGTTCTACCACCTCGATATCGTTTACCGGATCGGCGGCCCATTTGTGCGCGGCTATCTGTTCGTTGATCTGTTTTTCTTGCTCAGCGGGTTCGTGCTGGCGGTTTCGACTGAAAAGAAGCTGCGCACCGGGATCGGAGCGTTTGAATTCACTTTTGCCCGGTTCAAGCGGCTGTGGCCGCTGGTGGCCGTAGGCGCCGGGGTCGCAGTGGCCCGCGCCTTCGTGATCGGGATGGCCGATCCGCTGACACTGCTGTGGTGGTTAGCGCTTGATCTGATGATGATTCCCAGCCTGGCTGGGGCAGGACCATTTTATCGCTACAATGGTCCTCAATGGACGCTGTTCTATGAGCTGCTGGCCAATTTCCTTCATGCGCTGGTGTTGAAGAACGTCAGCACCAAGGCCATGCTGGCGCTGGCGGCGGCGATGGGCGCTTGGCTGATCTACACCGTCCAACTCCACGGCGCTGATACCATGGGGGTCAACGCGCCAAGCTGGAAAACCTGGTGGATGGCTCTGCCCCGGGTCGGCTTTGCCTATGTCCTGGGAGTCTGGATCGGACGTAAATATCTTGAGGGTTTCCGCACCCCAAGCCTGCCCTGGTGGGCCGCACTGATCCTGCCGATCGCTGCAATTGCAGCCGTGCCCAGCCTGCCGCTGAGCCATGCAACCGGTGATTTGGTGTTCGTGATCGGATTCCTGCCGCTGATGATGTGGCTGGTCGCCATGGCGCAGCCACCGCAGAAAATGAAAGCCGCGATGGAGTGGCTCGGCAACTTCTCGCTCCCGCTCTACTGCGTCCACCTGACTGTGCTGGTATGGATGTCCGAACTGCTTGGAACCAAGGTGTGGGTCGCGGCCTTGGCAGTAGCCAGCGCGATGGCGCTGTCGTGGTTCTTCTCAAAGGTAGTATCGTTCGCGAGCAAGCCGACAGTTGCAAAGAGCTGAATATAAGCCACCGCGTTAAGCCCTTCCCTGCTGGGGACGGCTTTCACACAACAAAAAACGCCGCGCCAACCCAAAGGCGGCGCGGCGAATTTTAATGATCGGGCCGCGAGGCGTGCGGCCAGCGATCGGTGTGGTCTTAGTTGACCGCGTCCTTGAGGCCCTTGCCGGCCTTGAACTTCGGCTGCGAAGACGCCTTGATGGTCATCGGTTCACCGGTGCGCGGATTGCGACCGGTCGAAGCCTTGCGCTTGGCAACCGAGAAGGTGCCAAAGCCAACCAGGCGAACTTCGTCGCCCTTCTTCAGCGCGCCCGAAATGGCGTCGAAAACGCCTTCGACGGCCTTGGTGGCATCGCTCTTGGTGAGGCCGCTGGCGTCGGCGACTGCGCTGATGAGATCGTTCTTGTTCATGTCGGGTACCCCCTACCTTTCTGTATGTCTTTGAAAACGTGAATCGCCTCGAAAACTGGCCGGAATTGAGCGACTTTTGTTTGGTCTGTCAAAGCATATCCGACGCAAAAGCTGCCGATTATCCACGATTTTCCGCCGTTTTCGACGAATCGAGGCCCAGTCGCCACAGTTCGCTCCAATTGCCGCAGTGCAGCACGGCAAAAGCCCTCCCGAGTCGCTGCATTGCAGCACGGGTTCAGTGGGCGGTGGCCGAGCCCGTTCCGGGTGCCGGCGCGGCTGAACCAGGCTGGCTAGCAAGGTCATCGGCCTCGCTCCATTCGATCGCTTCGAGCGGCTGGATCAATGCCTTGGCCAGCACTTCATCGACATGGGCAACCGGAATGATCTCCAGCCCGGCCTTCACGTTGTCGGGAATTTCAGCCAGATCCTTGACGTTCTCTTCCGGGATCAGAACGGTCTTGATTCCGCCGCGCAGTGCCGCCAGCAGCTTTTCCTTGAGGCCGCCAATCGCCAGCACCCGCCCGCGCAGGGTAACCTCGCCGGTCATGGCGATATCCTTGCGAACCGGAATCCCGGTCAGGGTAGAGACCATCGCGGTGACCATACCCACACCCGCGCTCGGGCCGTCCTTGGGGACGGCGCCTTCGGGCAAGTGGACGTGGATATCCTTGCGGTTGAAGATGCTCGGGCTGATGCCATAGGCCGGCGCGCGTGCCTTGACGAAGCTGAAGGCCATCTGCACGCCTTCGCTCATCACTTCGCCCAGCTTGCCGGTGGTCTTGACCATGCCCTTGCCCGGCACCGTGACGCTTTCGATCGTCAGCAGTTCGCCGCCGACCGAAGTCCAGGCCAGACCCGTCACCGCACCAACCTGATGCTCTTCCTCGGCCACGCCAAAGCGGAATTTGCGGACCCCGGCAAAGTCACCCAGATTTTCCGACGTGACAGTGACCGACTTGGTCTTGCCTTCCAGAATCTGGCGCAGGCTCTTGCGGGCCAGCCGGGCAATCTCGCGCTCCAGCGTCCGCACCCCGGCTTCGCGGGTGTAATAGCGGATCAGATCACGCAGCGCCTCAGTCTCAAGGGTAAACTCACCCTTCTTGAGCCCGTGGGCCTTGACCTGCTTTTCCACCAGATGGCGGGTCGCAATCTCGACCTTCTCATCTTCGGTATAGCCTTCCAGCCGGATGATCTCCATCCGATCGAGCAAGGGCTGCGGCAGGTTGAGGCTGTTGGCGGTGCAGACGAACATCACGTCCGACAGATCGTAATCCAGTTCCAGATAGTGGTCCTGGAACTTCGAGTTCTGTTCGGGATCGAGCACCTCAAGCAGCGCCGAGGCGGGATCGCCGCGGAAATCCTGACCGAGCTTGTCGATCTCATCGAGCAGGAACAGCGGGTTGCTGCTGCCGGCCTTCTTGAGGTTCGAAATGATCTTGCCGGGCAGCGAACCGATATAGGTCCGGCGGTGGCCGCGGATTTCAGCCTCATCGCGCACGCCGCCGAGCGACTGGCGGATGAATTCGCGCCCCGTCGCCTTTGCGATCGATTTGCCCAGCGAAGTCTTGCCGACCCCGGGAGGGCCAACCAGGCACAGGATCGGGCCCTTCAGCTGATTGGTCCGGGCCTGAACCGCGAGATATTCGACGATCCGGTCCTTGACCTTGTCGAGCGCATAGTGATCGGCATCGAGCACCGCTTGCGCTGCGCCGATATCCTTCTTGAGCTTGCTGCGCTTGCCCCATGGCAGGCCCAGCAGGACATCAAGGTAGTTGCGGATCACGGTCGCTTCGGCGCTCATCGGCTGCATGGTCTTGAGCTTCTTGAGCTCAGCATTGGCCTTGGCCCGCGCTTCCTTGGATAGCTTGAGCTTGTCGATCTTGTCCTGCAGCTCGGCAATCTCGTTGGCCTCTTCGCCGTCGCCGCCGCCCAGCTCGCTCTGGATCGCCTTGAGCTGTTCGTTGAGGTAATATTCGCGCTGGGTCTTTTCCATCTGGCGCTTCACGCGGCCACGGATCTTGCGCTCAACCTGCAGCACACCCAGCTCGCCCTCCATGAAGGAGTACGCGATTTCGAGCCGCTTGAGCGGGTCGGGTTCGGACAGCAGGGTCTGTTTGTCGCTGACCTTCGCCTGGATATGCGCTGCGACGCTATCAGCCAGCTGCGAAGCATCGACGATATCGCCCAGGTTTTCACCCGCTTCGGCCGGCAGCTTCTTGTTGAGCTTGGCATATTCGGCAAAGGTTTCGACCACCGAACGCATCATCGCGGCAACCTCGTTACCCGATACGCTGATTGCCTCGACCGGCCCAACCTGAACCACCACCATCTCGCCCGCGCTGGTCTGTTCCAGCCGCATGCTTTCGATGCGCCCGCGCTCTTTCGCCTCGACCAGCACCCGTACGGTACCATCGGGCAGCTTGAGCAATTGCAGCACCGTCGCAACCACGCCGATATCGTAGAGATCGTGCTCAACCGGATCGTCGCAGCCCGGATCGAGTTGGGCGATCAGGAAGATGTCCTTGTCGGTCTCGCTCAGCATCGCGGCTTCAAGCGCAGCGACCGACTTATCGCGGCCCACGAACAGCGGCACGACCATACCAGGGAAGACCACGATATCGCGCAATGGAAGCAGCGGGAGAAGTTTCGTCATAAATCCGTCCAGTTCGGCCCCTCGCCCGGGGCCAGAGGCGGCGAAAATCGCCTTTGGCCGGGATATGGGGGCACCCTTGCTGCTGTGCAATGGTCCCCGACCATCTCTGTTGTGGATGGCCGCAGTGTTGCCAAGCGCGGCGGTGGGCCGCAGAATGGTGCAAACCAACAGCAACGGGGATTCGCCGCCATGCGCAAGATCACGATTTCAGCCCTTGTCGGCGCACTGGCGCTGAGCGGTGCCGCTCTCTCAGCAGCAGCGGATACTGCCCCCAAACAGACCGTGATCACCGCCGCGCGATACCTCGATGTCACCACCGGCAAGTACGTTGAGTATCCCGCGATCTTCGTTGACGCAAAAGGCCGGATCACCAGCATTACCGATGCCCGCACGGTAAGGTGGGGCGCCGACGTCAAACACATCGACATGGGCGGAAAGACGCTGCTGCCCGGCCTGATCGATATGCATGTGCATCTGGACAGCCCCGCCAACATCGGCGGCTGGAAAGGCTTGGAATATACCGACAGCTTCTTTGCGATGACCGCAGTCAGCAACGGCCGCGCGATGCTCGATGCCGGGTTCACCACTGTGCGAAATGTCGGCGCGAGCAACCGGAATGACATCGGCTTGGCGCAGGCGGTCAATCAGGGATACGTCGTCGGCCCACGGATCGTCGCGGCGGGCTATGCGCTGGGCAGCACCGGCGGGCATTGCGATCAGACCGGCTTGCCGCCCAGCTTTGAAAAGCCCGGCAAGGTCGAAGGGATTGGCGATACGCCTGAGGAGCTGAAGTATCAGGTCCGCCGCCAACGCAAATATGGCTCCGCCGTGATCAAGGTCTGCGCCACCGGCGGCGTGTTCAGTCACAATACCGAGCCGGGCCAGCAGCAGCTGAGCGAGCCTGAACTGACCGCGATTGCCGACGAATCGCACATGTGGGGTCTGCGCGTCGCCGCCCATGCGCACGGTGCAGCCGGGATCAAGGCCGCGATCAAAAGCGGGATCGACACGATCGAACACGCCAGTCTGGTCGACGACGAAGGGATCAAACTCGCCGCCGCCCGCCCCCGCCCGGTCTGGTTCGCGATGGACATCTACAACACCGACTACACTCAGGCCGAAGGCGCCAAAAACGGCGTGCTGGAAGACAACCTGCGCAAGGACCGCGAGATTGGCCAGTTGCAGCGCGACAACTTCCGCAAAGCCTTCCGCGCCGGGGTGCGGATGGTTTTTGCCAGCGATGCCGGGGTGATGCCGCACGGATTGGTCGGGCGGCAGTTCAATACGATGGTGACTTATGGCATGACGCCGCTCGACGCGATCCGCGCGGCGACCCTGAACGCGGCGCAGGCGCTAGGCTGGGAAGCCAATGTCGGGACGATTGCGGTGGGGCGGTTTGCCGATTTTGTGGCAGTTGATGGCGATCCGTTGGTGAACGTGCGCGAGTTGGAAGACGTTGATGGCGTGATCAAGGGCGGGGTTGTGATCGAGCGGGGGCGGTGAGATCAGGTGAAGGTGGAGAGTTGCACATGAGCGTATTCGCAGCCTTATTGCTGACAGCGGCAACATCTATCAACCCGGTTCAATGCCCTTCGCTCCCAGGCGTAGAGTCTTTGATCAGCCAACCACAACTCCGGTTCATCATTGTTGGCGAACAGCATGGCACCGCAGAAGTTCCAGCAATGTTCGGCGATCTTGTTTGTCATCTTGCTAGCAGTCGGAAAATTGTCGTCGGCATAGAATTTGCAGCAAGTATGCAACCGGCCATTGATAGGTTCATGGCATCGAACGGCGACCTGAAAGCCAGACGTGAATTCCTTGAAACACCGATCTGGACGGTCAAATTCAAAGACGGCAGAACAAGCGTAGCCATGTTCGATCTCGTTGACCGACTGCGCTCCATGAAGGCTTCGGGACTAATCGAAGGCGTAGTTGCTTTCGTTCCAACTGGAACATCTGGCCCAGTCGATTACGAGCAAAAGATGGCAGCAACCCTCAACAGTTCGGCCAAGGCGGGGCACACGGTGGTCGCGCTTGTTGGCAACATTCACGCTTTACGCACCCATTGGGCCATCAAAGGAACGCCATACATGCCGATGGCCGGCCTCCTTCCTGGCGACTCTACTGCAACATTCGACGTGGTTCCCGACGGCGGCAGTCAGTGGGCATGTCTGAGTGCCAAAGGATGCGGTCCCGTATCCCTTGGTCCAACCCGCGGTCAAACCGGACGAAGTCTTATTTTCGGTCGCGCCCCTAATCGAGCCTATTCGGGAATTATGCTGTTAGGCGGTCCAGCGTCGGCATCTCTGCCAATGGCTTTGGACTGAGCCCTACCACTCACATCCCCGGCAGCTTGAACCCCGGCGGCAGGCCCATGCCGCTTTGCATATTGGCCATTTCGGCATTGCTGACCTGATCGGCCTTGGCGCGCGCATCGTTGAAGGCGGCGGCGATCAGGTCTTCGAGGATGCCTTTCTCGCTGGGCTGCATCAGGCTGTCGTCGATGGCGACGCCAATGATCCGGCCCTTGGCCGAGGCGCGGATCTTGACGAGGCCGCCGCCGGCCACGCCTTCGACTTCCATCGCGTCGAGCTTGCCCTGCATTTCGCCCATCTGCTTCTGGATGGTTTCAGCGGCAGCTTGCGCGGCTTTGAGCATTTCTTCCATCGACTTCACGGTCACTGTCTCCATTTTCCGCCCGCATTGGCCACGCGGCCATCGGGGCTTTCATCCAGCATTTCAGCGTTCGGGAACGCGGCAAAGGCGGCTTCGACCAAGGGATCGGAGCGCACAGCGGCGCGGGCCGCGTCCTTCACGGCGTCGGCCAGTTCTTTCAGGCTGGGCGCAGCATCGCCCTCGGCGCGGGTAACTTGCCAGCGTTCGCCGGTGGCGCGAAGCAGGGCATCGCGCAGTTCGGCGGTGGCATCGCCCGGATAGCCGGCGACCAGCGTATAGGTCAGCTCGCCCGGTTCGAGCGCAATGACCCGAACCCAATCGTGCATCACCTGGCTGAGCCGCAACTGGCCCGATTGTTCGACCAGCTCAACCAGCGCCGCCCAGCTCATCGCTTGCGGCGCAGCAGGTGCAGGTGCAGCAGCATCGCCCGGCGCAGCAGCGACCGGCCCGCGGGCCGCGAGCTCTTCCAGCTTTTTGGCCAGCGTGCCCGGATCGGGCATATCGGCGGCGTGCTGGACCCGCAGCAGCGCCATCTTGGCCGCGACCAAGGGATCGGGTGCAGCGCGCACTTCGTCATGGCCTTTCAGCAGCAACTGCCACAACCGGTGGAGCTGCCCGGCCGAAAGCCGCCCAGCCCATTCTGCCAGATCCGCGCGTTCCTCAGCCGAGGCACCATCGGCACCATTCTGGCCGATCTGCGCCACGGTGATCCGGTGGCACAGGTCCATCGCGGTGCGCATCAGCGCCAGCGGCTCTACCCCGAAGGCGAATTGCTGATCGATCAGGCCAAGCAGCCCCGCCCCGTCGCCCGATAGCAGCGCTGCAAACAAGCCGCGCTGCGCGCTCTTGTCCGCCAGCCCCAGCATATCGCGGACCTGCTGGGCCGAAACCCGGCTTTCCCCGCCAAGGTCAGCATGGGCAATCGCCTGGTCGAGGATCGACAGACCATCGCGAACCGAACCTTCGGCAGCGGCGGCGATCATCGCCAGCGCCTCAGCCTCAGCCTCGATCCCTTCCTTGCCGCAGATCATCGCGAAATGTTCGGCGAGTAGCGGTGCGGGGATTCGGCGCAGATCAAACCGCTGGCAGCGGCTAAGCACGGTGACCGGAAGCTTTTCGACTTCGGTGGTGGCGAACAGGAACTTCACATGGGCTGGCGGTTCTTCCAGCGTCTTGAGCAACGCGTTGAACGCGTTGCGGCTGAGCATGTGAACTTCGTCGATGATGTAGATCTTGTAGCGGGCTGAAACGGCGGCATAGCGCACCGCTTCGATAATTTCGCGCACGTCATCCACGCCGGTGTGGCTGGCGGCGTCCATTTCGATCACGTCGATATGGCGGCCCTCAGCAATCGCCACGCAGGGCTCGCAAACCCCGCACGGATCGATCGTCGGCCCGCCCTGCCCATCCGGCCCCACGCAATTGAGTGCCTTGGCGATCAGCCGCGCCGTCGATGTTTTGCCGACCCCGCGAATGCCGGTCATCAGGAAGGCATGGGCCAGCCGGTCGCGTTTGATCGCATTGGCCAGCGTCTGGACCATCGCGTCCTGCCCGATCAGCTCGGCAAAGGTCTGCGAGCGATATTTGCGCGCCAGCACGCGATAGGGCTGCGCCGCAGCGGCGGTTACAACCGGTGGAGGAGCAGGCGCTGGCGCAGCAGGCGCGCCGAACATCGATTCCTGCCCGGCAGCCTCCAGCTCAGCCGCACTGGGGCCATCGTCTTCAGGCTCGTCGCCATAGGTCTCGGGGGAATCGTCCATTGGACTCTGATTAGGCGGTCGCAGAGCGATTGTCGAAGGGGGAAAAAGGAGCCGAGCGACCCGTCGCTGTCCGTTGTGGCTGCTTCCTTCCGGACCTGACCAAGTTGGCGGAGGCAAACGCCCGCCCGACTCCCGGACGCGCATATGGCGGCGCTGTCGCGTTTGCGCAAGTCCAAG
>JAGNTK010000171.1 GCA_017987575.1 Novosphingobium sp.
TCCCCGCGCCTTGCGGGCAATGGACTGTGAGCATGACCAAACTGAGCGGAACCGACGCCAAGAGCACCCTGTACTGCAGCTTCTGCGGGAAGTCTCAGCATGAGGTGCGCAAGCTGATTGCCGGCCCGACCGTGTTCATCTGTGATGAATGCGTCGAGCTGTGCAACGACATCATCCGCGAGGAAACCAAGGCCGGGATCGCTGGCAAGAAGGACGGCGGGGTGCCGACCCCGAAAGACATCTTCGAAACGCTGAACGACTATGTGATCGGTCAGGACCGCGCCAAGCGGGTGCTCTCGGTCGCCGTGCACAACCACTACAAGCGGCTGAAGCACAGCGCCAAGGGCAGCGAAGTCGAACTGTCGAAATCGAATATCCTGCTGGTCGGGCCGACTGGCTGCGGCAAGACCTTGCTCGCCCAGACGCTCGCCAAAACTTTCGATGTGCCGTTCACCATGGCCGATGCCACCACGCTGACCGAAGCCGGTTACGTGGGTGAAGACGTCGAAAACATCATCCTGAAACTGCTCCAGGCCAGCGACTATAACGTTGAAAAGGCCCAGCACGGGATCGTCTACATCGACGAAATCGACAAGATCAGCCGCAAGGCCGAAAACCCCAGCATCACCCGCGACGTTTCGGGCGAGGGTGTGCAGCAGGCGCTGCTCAAGCTGATGGAAGGCACCACCGCCTCGGTTCCTCCGCAGGGCGGACGCAAGCATCCGCAGCAGGAATTCCTGCAGGTTGATACCACCAACATCCTGTTCATCTGCGGCGGGGCCTTTGCGGGGCTGGAAAAGATCATCGCCGACCGCCTGCAAAAGCGCTCGATCGGGTTCGGCGCGCATGTCGCCGATCCGGAAAAGCGCAAGGTGGGCGAGCTGCTGCAAAAGGCCGAGCCCGAAGATCTGCTGAAGTTCGGCCTGATCCCCGAATTCGTCGGCCGTCTGCCGGTGATTGCGACACTGGAAGACCTGGATATCGCCGCGCTGGTCAAGATCCTGCAGGAACCCAAGAACGCGCTGATCAAGCAATATGCCAAGCTGTTTGAGCTGGAAGACGTCGCTTTGACCTTTACCGACGATGCGCTGGAGGCGATCGCCAAGCGTGCGATCGAACGCAAAACTGGCGCGCGCGGGCTGCGCTCGATCGTCGAAGGACTGCTGCTCGACACCATGTTCGACATCCCCAGCGAAGGCGAAATCGCCGAAGTGGTGGTCGACAAGGACGTGGTCGAAGGCCGCAAGGAACCGGTGCGGGTCCTGAAGGGCAAGGAAGAGGCGGCCTGAGCTACCTCTTCTCGCGTCGTACTATATCAGGTTACTGACCTAACTGATCGGCTCGCACTTGCCAGCAGGACTGGCGAACTTTGCTTCGGCTTCGGCCCAGGCTTTGGTGAACAGCGCATCGCGGTTTGAAGTGCGCGACAGCACGAACCGGCGAAGGATCGGTTGGCCGTTCTTGCCTTGCGTCATCCGCAGTTCAGCAATGCCGGGCAGCGGAATTGGTTGACCCAGGTCAGCCTGAGATGCAGCCGAACCAGGGGGCGTTTTTTCTTCGCCCAGTTGTTCCATGGTCAGGGGTTTCGCAGCTGAACCATCAAATGAATAGTCGATCCGATAGGCCGCCAGCCGCTTTTGCAGCGATGTGTGTGCTTCGTTCGCGCGCGGCGGAGATGTGATCGCGGCAACCACCATCATGTTGCGAACATCGCCAATCCGGCCCGGCGCCGAACGCTCATAGTTGATCGACAGCACGACATCGGGTTTGGTGTCGTCCGACGCCGCAGTCTCGCTCGTCAGTGCCGGAAACCACAATGCGTTGGACGAACTGTAACCGCCTGCGCCAGAGCGGACCAGAAAGACATCGACTTCCTCTCCGTCCCCGCCAATCGCGGCGCCTTCGCACAGATAGGCGCGCGTGTCAGATTGCGCCAGCGCAGGGGCAGAAAGGGCGGCACTGGCCGCAAGAACGAGTGCCGCCGATCGCATCAGTTGGCCTGGCGAAATACGATCTCGCCGTCCTTGCTGACCGTCATTTCCTTTTGCACGCTCTTCTGCAGCAGCCAAACCCCGCCGCGATTGACCCAGGTGTCGGCCGAAACGACCGCGATATCGAGAGTCATTTCCTCGCCGTTTTCATCGGGGCGTTTCATCTGCAAGTTCATCTGGCTATCGACTGCGGCGGTATCACCGCTGACCTTGACCGTCAGAACCTTGGTTTCCGGTTTCATATTGGCCATTTCGGGTGGCAGTTCAGCCAATTTGTTCAGCACTTCGGCACGGTTATGGACTTCGCCGCGAATATCGGTCGATTCGTAGTCCGGGGCGAGAAGTGTTTCAGTAGCGGCACGGTCCTTGGCCAGCATCGCGGTACTCATTGCGGTGTAGCGGGCTTCAAAGGCGGCCTTGGGGTCTTCCTGCGCCTGAACCGAGCCGACCAAAGCGACTGCTACCAATCCACCCGCCAGCAGCGGACGCATCATCGAAAAGCTCATTTTGCCAACTCCTTGGTTGCCCCGCAGTGGAGCATAAATCCGAAGCGCAAGTAAGCTGCATTTGTGGAACCCGTGATGAACGGATCGACTAATGCACGTGGCCATCCGCCAGACTGCAAGCGGCGCGATCCCTTTCGATCTGGATCGTGGCATGGTGGATACCGAACCGGTGTTCCAGTTCGCCTGCCAGCCCGCGCAGGAAGGCATCGTTGCCGCTGCCGCTGGGCATTACCAGATGTGCAGTGAGGGCACTTTCGGTCGTGCTCATGCCCCAGATGTGGAGATCGTGAACGGCTTCGACTCCTGACTGTTCAGCCAGAAATTGGCGCACCGCGCCCTCGTCAATGTGGCGCGGCACAGCGAGCAGGCCCATTTTGACAGCGTCCTTGAGCAGATCCCAGCTGCCCCAGGCAAGGCCAACCGTGATGATCAGGCTGGTTACAGGATCGATCCAGTTCTGCCCGGTCAACACGATCGCGAGGCCTGCAAAAACGACACTGGCGGACACCACTGCATCGGCCATCAGGTGCATGAAGGCTGCGCGCAGATTGAGGTCGCTTTTGCTGCCCTTGGCGAACAACAGCGCAGACAGCAGGTTTACCGCAATCCCGGCACCGGCCACCAGCATGACCTGGCCGCCGTTGACTTCACCAGGTTGCCACAGCCGCTGCACTGTTTCGAGCAGCACGGCCCCCAGCGCGACCCACAGCAAGGCAGCGTTGGCAATCGCGGCGAGGATCGACGAACTCTTCAGTCCGTAGGTGTAGCCGGGTCCGGCTGGACGGGCGGCCAGCACGCTTGCACCCCAGGCCAAGAGCAATGAGAGGACATCCCCCAGATTGTGGCCGGCGTCAGCCAGCAACGCAGTCGATCCGCTGATGAAGCTGGCAGCAACCTCAACCACCACGAAACCGCTGTTGAGCAGTACGGCGATGGCAAAGGCGCCCGAATGACCTCCCCGGGGCGGGGCTTGGTGATGATGGTGGCCATGTCCATGGTGACCATGCCCATGATGGCCATGGCTGTGTCCATGGTGATCGTGATCACGTTCATCTGTTGGTGAATGCCGGTGCGATCGGCCCATAGTCTCCATCCTTGACCTGTGCGTTGCACAAATGCCGCAGTGCAGCAAGATTCGACGATACATTGCTGGGGGATTGGTGCGCAGCAATAGTGGCAAATGGCTTGGCTGCGAACAATCATTTCGTGCTGGGTGCCACACGCGAAACGACATTACACATGCAGGCAGTGTGGCCTAACTGCCTCGGAACTAAGTCACAGGTCTGTCACATCTGGCTGTTTAGCAGGGCCGCACGCTCGACTATGAGCAGTGCCAGTGGGCCTCGCGCG
>JAGNTK010000172.1 GCA_017987575.1 Novosphingobium sp.
CGGTGCACCGTGCCCAGATGGCGGAATTGGTAGACGCACCAGCTTCAGGTGCTGGCGCTCGCAAGGGCGTGGAGGTTCGAGTCCTCTTCTGGGCACCATTTGTTCTTTTCAGAACATCCCAAAAAGTGTATGAAAGCCGCAGAAATCCGGGGGAATTGGCCCCTAGATCGTCCCGGAACGTTTCATGACCATTCATGGGTTCCGAGAACATTTGCGGGGCTTTTGCAGAACCACATCGGATGAAAAGGCCCACCTGTGTCCCTGACCGAGAATCAGCTGAAAGCGCTCAAGCCCAAAGACAAGTCTTACAAGATTGCGGACGAGCGTGGCCTCTATGTCGAAGTCAGCCCTATGGGTGACCACGCCCGCTGCCGAGTTCAATCCCCGAGGCCTTCCGAGCAAAAGCGCGGGAAGATGCCGCGATTGGCGCCACGCCGTTCCCGTTCAAGGGGGATGGGGATAATGTAGTGGTGAAGCCGGTGTTTGCGCCGGATAGCCCTTCCCCGCTGGGGAAGGGTTGGGATGGGGGTTCCACGCCAGTGTCGAGCCCCCACCCCCAGCCCCTCCCCAACGGGGAGGGGAGTCAAGTACCAGTGTCCGACCCCGCCGGGGCGGGGAGTGTTGGCAAGGTGATGATCAACCCGGACCAGTGGTTCGAAGGTGTGCCGCAGGTCGCGTGGGAATTCCACATCGGCGGATACCAGCCCGCGCAGAAATGGCTGAAAGACCGCAAGGGCCGCGCGCTCAGTTTTGACGATGTGATCCACTATCAAAAGATCATCAAGATCCTGATCGAGACGGACCGGATCATGCGCGAAATCGAACTGCCGCTGGATTAAAGTCAGCCTATCAGCGCCAACAGCGCAAAGCTCGCCAACCAGTGCTCGCCCATATAGTCGCCGGCGATGTGCGGCAGGGCGGCGGTCAGGTGGGCGTGGGCGGTGGCCTGTGCGGGGGCACTGGCCGGGTGGCCCTCGCCCAGTGCGGCGGCCAGGCTGCGCCAGCACCATGCGCGGGACAGGTTGAGGCCATCGAGGTGTGCGATCTTGCCGTCGCTACGGTCGCTGACTGTGGCGGGTGTGAACAGCGTGGCGGGCGCGCCCCGGGCCAGATCGGGCAGGAAAGCGGCGAACCATGCGGCGAAGTCAGCCCCCAGCACGCGGCTCATCAACAGGGCTTCGCACAGCGTGCCGGACAGGAACTCGTCCCCGCCCGGCTCCCACGCCTGGGCGGCGCGGTCTTGGCCGTACCAGTCCCGCGCGCGGGCCGCGATCAGGTGGGCCAGGGCGCCATCGTGCGCCTCGGCCCAATCGAACGCGAGGGTCATGGCAAAGGCGCTGTTGAAATGCGTGCCGGTGCGGATCGGGTAGGTCTGCAGCGGCAGGAAGGCGGCAAAGCGGCAGGCGAAGGCATGGGCAAAGCCATCGGCGTGACGGGCCCAGGGCGCATCGTGCTGGACCATCTCGGCGTGGAGCGCGAGGGCCCAGGCCCAGCCATAGGGCCGCTCAAACCCGCGCGACGAGGGGCGATCCAAGTAGGCGCATTCGGCGGCGAAGTTCTCAGCCGTGAGCATCTGCCCGGCGAGGTCCCGGACCGCCGCCGCCTCTGGCAGATCGGGGTACAGCCGGGCGAGGTGCAGCACTTGCCACCAGCCGTGGACGCAGGAATGCCAATCGAAGCTGCCGTGGAAGATCGGGTGCAGCGCGGACGGCGGCAGGACATCGGCGGGGCCATCGATCACATGGTCAAGCTTGTGCGGATACTCCCGCGTCAGGTGGCTGCTGGTCAGCGCCATGAACCGCGCGGCAAGCTGGGGGGTGAGGCGCTGCATCAGAAGGCCAGAAACCAGATCAGCGCGATGTTGACGGCGAGTAGCGGCAGCGCGGTGGGGATCTGGGCCTTGACCACGGCGTTACGGTCCTTGAGCTCAAGCAAGGCGGCGGGGACCACGTTGAAGTTCGCCGCCATCGGGGTCATCAGCGTGCCGCAAAAGCCCGCCAGCATCCCGATTGCGGCGACCACCGCGGGATCGCCATGGTGCTGCCCGATCAGCAGCGGCAGGCCGATCGCGGCGGTCATCACCGGAAACGCGGCAAAGGCATTGCCCATCACCATGGTGAACAGCGCCATGCCCAAACCATAGGCGACCACGGCGGCAAGGCGGCTGCCATCGGGGATCACGGCGCTCATCAGGTCGCCCACAACGGCGCCGACCCCGGCCAGCGCAAAGACCGCGCCGAGGCTCGCCAGCATCTGCGGCAGGATCGCCGCCCAGCCGACCGCGTCCATCAGGCGGCGACCCTCGTGCAAGGGTTCAGCGGGACCAGTCCGCAGCCAGACCATCCCGATGCCGAGCGCAAGGATAACCCCGAGCGCGAGGCTGACCAGCGTGACGTTCTTGGGATCGACCAGCGCGGGCAGGTACTTGAAACCCAGCGTTCCGGCCAATGCGGTCAGCGGGATGACCAGGGCGAGGAGGAACAGGCGGTTGCCGTGGCGCGCGGCTTCGGCCTCACGCTGCGCAGGCTCGCTGCGGTCGGCGCCGCGGCCAAGCCCGCCGAGCCCGGCGATGGTAACCAGCGCGAGCACCAGCAGACCGTTGGCGAAATCGCCCAGCCGGTCGCCCGCCAGCATCGACAGCGCCAGCAGCGCCCAGAACGCGGCATTGCCCCAGCGCTTGGGATTGGCACTGTCCTGCGCCGACAGCAGGGCAAAAGCGGCGAAAGTGATCCCGGCGAGGATGTAAACCTGGGTCAGGCCGATCATCGCGCCGCCCTCCCCATTCGCCAGATCCGAAAGCCATGGATCGCAAAGGCCGCAATTGCGGTGGGGATCGCCCAGACCGACAGATCGAACGGGGACAGCACGATTCCGTTCTGCTCCATGAACCCCTTCATCAGCAGGATCGATCCGATCGCGATGAAGATGTCTTCGCCAAAAAACAGTCCGACATTGTCAGTCCCGGCAGCAAACGCCTTGATCCGTTCGGCCTCGTCCTCATCCTGTGGTTGGGCTGCCGCCACCGCCATCGGGGCAAGCAATGGCCGAACCGTTTGGGCATGGCCCGCGACCGAAGTGAGACCGAGCGCCGCGGTAAGCTGGCGCAGCAACAGATAGCCAGTGAGGAGCCGTGGCAGCGTGGCGCCCTTCATCCCTTCGATCAGGCTGCGGGCCCGTTCCTGCAGGCCGCGCCGCTCCATCAGGCCGATCACCGGCAGCACGATCCAGACCACGCTGACATAGCGGGTATCGTTGAACGCCTTGCCGAAAGCCGAAATGATCGCGGCCGGATCGAGCCCCGCCGCCAGCCCCGTGACCAGCGCCGCCAGCGCGACCACGATCAGGGCATTCAGCCGCAGCATGAAGCCCCCGATCATCACCACGATCCCGCTGAGCACCCAATAGTTCATGGCTTGCCGTACCCTCCCCCGCCGGGTGTTTTGATCACGATGGCATCCCCCGGCGCAACTGTCACGCTGGCGGTGGAATCCAGAACCTCAAGCTCACCTGAGATGCGTTCGACGGTGGTTGTTCCGGGCAACGCGTCGCTGCCACCAGCGAGCCCAAATGGCCGGGTGCTGCGGCGGTTTGAGAGGATGCCGGCTTCCATGCCCTCGCGGAACCGGATCTTGCGCACGGCACCATCTCCGCCCGGCCACCTCCCGGCCCCGCCCGAGCCATGACGAATGCGGAATTCCTCGACCAGCACCGGAAAGCGGGCTTCGAGCACTTCGGGATCGGTCAGGCGGCTGTTGGTCATATGGGTCTGGACCGCGCTGGCGCCGGCGAACCCCGGCCCCGCGCCCGCCCCGCCCGCGATGGTTTCGTAGTACTGGTAG
>JAGNTK010000173.1 GCA_017987575.1 Novosphingobium sp.
GGCTGGTTCCAGGGCGGGCGGCATCCAGCGCTGCTAATTGGCGGCGATCCGACCCAGGATATCGCGGCCTCATCCTTCACATTTGTCGGGATTGATGGCTATCGCCCGACCGACATGGCGCAACTGCCCGATGGCCGCGTGCTGATCATCGTGCGGCGATTGGTCTGGCCGGTACCGGCCCGCTTCGCAATCAAGATCCTGATTGCGGATCCAGCGGAAATTGAGCCCGGCGAGGCTTGGCAGGCACGCGAACTGGCTGATCTGGCTGATCCATGGCCGGTCGACAACTACGAGGGCTTGGCGATTGAGCAACAGGCCGATGGCAAGTTGATTGCCTGGATCATCAGCGATGAAAACGGCGCGGTAACCCAGCGGGTGCTGCTGCTCAAAGTGGTCATCGACGAATCGAAGCTCTGACTATGCAAAAGGCGCCCGGTTATCCGGACGCCCTTGCTCGGCTCAAATCTGCCTCGCCCGATCAGGCGGCGGCAGCGGCCTTCTTCTTCAGCTCGCGCTTGACCTTGACAGCGGTGTCCGAAAGCTTTTCGTCCGCAGTCTTGAGCAGCCAGTTGTCCAGACCGCCGACATGCTCAACCGAACGCAGGCCGTTGGTCGAAACGCGGAACTTGAAGCTGCGGTCAAGACCATCAGACATCAGCGTCACGTGCTGCAGGTTGGGCAGGAACACGCGCTTGGTCTTGTTGTTGGCGTGGCTGACGTTGTTGCCGACCTGGCGACCTTTACCGGTCAGTTCGCAAATACGGGACATGGTTAAACTCGCTTGAAACTGTGCACCCAACGTTGGGCGAAGGCGCGCGCATAGCGATTCACCCCTTTGTGGTCAAGGTGAACCTTGACCAGGTGCGCTGATCGCCTCCGCGATCAGCTGGCAACACCAGCCCGCTCCCCCTCCCGGTGTTGCCAAGGCAAGGACGGAGGTCCTTGCCGCACCAAGCCAAAGACTCTAACCCGGCCAAATGAGCCGTTGGCCCCTGCCCGAACCGATGAAACTGGCACTTGAACAGGCGCAGGCGGCCGAATCCGCTGGAGAAGTGCCAATTGGTGCGGTCGTGGTCAAGGAGGGCGCGGTGATTGCAGCCGCTCATAATACCCCGCGCACCTCCCACGATCCCACCGCCCACGCCGAAGTGTTGGCGATTCGCGCCGCAGCCTTGGCGCTTGGCAACGAACGGCTCGATGGCTGCGAGTTGTGGGTCACGCTGGAACCCTGCGCGATGTGTGCGGGAGCGATCGCCCATGCCCGCATCGCCCGACTCTATTACGCCGCCCCCGATCCGAAAGGCGGCGCGGTGGAACACGGCGCGCGGGTGTTTGAACACGAACAGAGCCTGCACCGGCCTGAGGTCTATTCCGGCATGGGCGCCGAGGAAGCCGCCGCCATGCTTAAAGCATTTTTCGCTGCGAGGCGTTAAAGCCCGCGCCAGATCTTCAGCGGCGCGTCGTTTTTCGGACCAAACATCCGCGCCTCGCACCGCGCAGGGCGGAAGTCCTTGCCGTAACACAGCTGCATTTCGCGCAGCCAGCCGCCGTTGCTGACCCGAAGCCCGACCGATTCGGCCCGCCACCCCGGATTGAGTGCCACGAACGCCTGCCGCAGATCGCCCGCGGTCAGGCCGTCCTTGCGTGACAGCTTGTCGGCATCGGGCAGGGTGATCCCGTTCCACAGAATGCTCGAAACCTTGAAATAGGCCGCCGGGGTCTTGGCCATGCAGCTGCCGTGCTTGGCCCATTCGTGCTCGAGCAGCCAGGGCACCGGGGTCATGCACAGATTGGCTTTTAGTTCCGCCTCGGTCGGACGCGGGGTGACAGAGCACCACTGCGGGTACTTGCCCTGCCCGCTTTCCGGCCACAGTCCGTGGAGCACGAACCCGAACCGGCCGATGGAGCCGTTGCATTGCAGGTTATCGGGATCGCTCGCCGACTTACCGCCGCGGCAGAACTCCGGCGACCAGCTGACTGCCAAGGTATAGCCGCTGATCCGCGAGGTCCGCTTGGGCCCATCGGGCTGCGGCGCGCGCGGCATGGTGATGCTGGCGGGCGCGCGGCACTGATAGGCCTGGGCGAGCGCCGGAGCGGGCAGGGCCAATGCGGCGAGGATCAGGGCTTTGCGAATCATAGCGGCGTGAAATCCAATCCAACGTCTGCGGCGGGCGCGCTTTGGGTCAGACGGCCGACCGAAACATAGGTCACGCCGGTGGCGGCAATTGCGCCGATGGTGTCGAGCCGCACCCCGCCAGATGCTTCGCACGGCACGCGCCCCGCGATGACCCCCACCGCCTCGCGCAGTTCCGCCACGCTCATATTGTCGAGCAGCACATGGCTTGCCCCCGCCGCAATCGCGGGTTCGATCTGATCGAGCCGGTCCACCTCGCAGATGATGTCCGCCACCCCGGCCTCGCGCGCGCGGCGCACTGCTTCGGCCACGCCGCCGGCGACCAGCACATGGTTGTCCTTGATCATCGCCGCATCCCACAGCCCCATCCGGTGGTTCTTCGCCCCGCCCATTCGGGTGGCGTACTTTTCCAGGTGGCGCAGGCCTGGGATGGTCTTGCGGGTATCGAGCAGGGTGGCATGCCCTGCCATCGCCTCCACATAGGCCCGAGTCATGGTCGCGATGCCCGACAGGTGCTGCACGGTGTTGAGCGCTGATCGTTCGGCGGTCAGCATCGCCCGGGCATTGCCGCTCAGCCGCATCAGATCGGTTCCACCCGGCACCGCCGCGCCTTCCTCCACCAGCACGTCGATCTCCATCGCGGGATCGAGCGCGCGGAAAAATGCCGCCGCAATTGGCAGCCCCGCAACCACCACTGGATCGCGGCTGTCCATCACACCGGAAAAGCGCGCGTCCGCCGGGATCACGCTCTCACTCGTCACATCATGCCCGCCGCCGGGCAGGCCAAGGCCAAGGTCTTCGTCGAGCGTGGCACGGACGAACCGGGTCAGGTCGAAGCCGGGGAGGGTGAACATGGTCATGGCCTTGTTTCGCCAGATTTTCAGGTCCGCGCAAGCGCTTGTTGGCAAGCCAGCCTGCGCTACCCCTCCAGCACCGCAGGGCTGGTCAAGGCTGAGGCATAGGGCCGCGCCACGCCGCGCAGGAGGCGTGCCTTGACCGCCGGATCACCTGCGACCAGCGCATCGGCCTCTGCCTGCCCCCGCGCCCGGATCACCGCCAGACCGGTATCGGCCCCCAGCGGCCCGGCGCTCGCCACCCGGCCCTCGTCAAACAGCTTCTTCCAATAGGCCCGGTGCGCCTCCAGCCCCGGCCCTTTGAACGGCTGCCCCTTCTTCCACGCCGCCCCCGGCCCCAACACCACCGCATAGAGCCGCCCCTTGGCCACCGGCGCAGGCTTGGCGGCAACAGGCTTGTCCTTCGCCGCCAGCACTGGCGGCGCGGGGAGCAGGGTGAGGATCAGTGCGAGCGCGAGCGTGCGGGTGAGAGGGCGGAACATGGGGAGCGCTATGCGCCCGATCGGGACCGGATGCGCGGGCGGAGCGTTGGGCTGTGTTGGGGCTGCGGTGGGGGTGGGCACATGAAGGAAGGAAGAAGGAAGGAGGGACTCATGCCAAGACGCTAAGACGCCAAGATGTAGCGCCAAGCGGCGAAGCCGCCCGGCGCCCAGATCAAACGCCTGAAAAACAAAAGGGCTTCGCCCCAAACACATCACCTTGGCGCCTTTGCGTCTTCGCGTAAGAAATCTCTTTTCTTCTTAATCGCGCCAATCGGACTCCCGTTGCACTTCGCCGCACCGCTTCGCATAATTGTGACATCACAGAATCGACCGGAGTTCATCTATGCCGCCAGAAATCCTCGCGCTGA
>JAGNTK010000174.1 GCA_017987575.1 Novosphingobium sp.
GATCCCTCATTGCGAACCGCAGCGCTGGAGCAGGCCCGCACCCTTGCGCGCACTTTCAACCTTGCCGAGCAGGGTCTGACTACGGTCGCCGATGGACTGAAATTTGCCGCAACCGACGGCACCGATCAGGTCAACCGGCTGGCGGGAGAACTCGCCCGCACCAACCTGCAACTGGCGCGTTCTACCCCTGGCACTGCCGATCATGTTCTGCTGCTTGACCAGCGTGACGGATTGTTGGGGCAAATGGCGGGCTACGGCAATATCGCTACCACGATTGCCCCTGACCAAACGGTGACCGTGCGGATTGGTGGAGCAGCAGGTCCGCCCTTGGTGACTGGCGGCAACGTTGATCCGTTGGTGATGGCGACCGCCCCCGACGGTACAATCAGTTTTGCCAATGCAGCTGGCGCAGTGACGCTTTCTGGTGGCAAACTGGCAGGCGAGGCCCAAGGGTTGCTGCTGGTTCGAGACAACCGAACCGCGTTAAATACAATCGCAGCGTCGCTGATAGCCCCCGCCAACGGCGCGCAGAGTGGCGGGGTTGCGCTGAATGGCAGCCCCGGCCAGCCGCTGTTTTCGGGAAGCAGTGCCGCTACGATCAGCGTCGCGCTCACCTCAGGGGCTGGCCTCGCCACAGCCCCTTCGGGGGCTGCAGCCGGCAGCCGTGACCCTGCCAATCTGGCCGCGTTGCGTGGCGCGCTGAGCAGTGCCGACATCTCGGGCCAGATCGACGCACTGCTGTTTCAGGTATCCAGCGCCACTCAAGGCCGCCGGATCACCAGCGACGCGCTTGACGCAATCGCCGGGTCAGCGCGGATCGCGCTCGATCAACAGGCCGGGGTCAATCTTGATGAAGAGGCCAGCAACCTGCTCAGGTTTCAGCAGGCCTTTCAAGCCAGCGGCAAGGCGATCCAGATTGCCTCCGATCTGTTCGATACCCTCCTGGCCATTCGATAGGAGCCCGCCATGACCAGCGTCAGCACCAGCGCCTTTTACGAACGCTTCAACCTGGATCAATCTGCCTTGCGCAGCCGGGCCGATGCCTTGCAGGCTTCAATTGGCAGCGGCCAGCGGCTAGGCCGTTCATCCGACGATCCGGTTGCCGCATCGCGGCTGCGCACGCTGGGCCGGGCTGATGCCTTTGCTGCCGTTGACCTGTCGATTGCAGCACGAGCCAGCAGCGATCTGGCGCTAACTGATACCGCCCTGCAGAGTTTCGCAGATTCACTCATCCGGGTGCAGGAACTGGCGACACAGGCCGCCAACGGTGTGCTCACCGCCAGCCAGCGCGCCGGGATCGCTACGGAGATCGCCTCCATCAGCGGCGAGCTGGTTCGCTTGGCCAACACCCGCGACAGTGCCGGTCACGCGCTATTCGGCGGCGATGCAACCGGCGATGCCTATATGCTCGATGGCGCGGGCAATGCGGTTTACATCGGCACGGCTACCGCCAGCGAGCTCCCTCTGGGCGACGGGCAAAGCGTCACCCGCGGACTGACTGGGCCCGAATTCCTGAACTTTGGCAGCACCAATCTGTTCGCGCTGGTCAAGAACCTTGCCGCCGATCTGGCCGGGGCTGCGGCCGATCCGGCCCAGGCAGCTCGCGATGCGCTGGGCGGACTTGAGACGGCGCTGGAGACGATCACCACGCAGCAGACTGTCGTCGGCACCCGGCTCAACTGGATCGACCTCAATACCGAGCGCCGCACCCAGATGGGCGAACTGCGTGCGCAGGAACAGGCCGATGTTGGTGGTACCGATCTGACCGAAGCCGTTTCCAGATTGCAGCAGACCATGACCGTGCTGGAGGCTAGCCAGGCCAGCTTTGCCCGGCTTTCGTCGCTTAGCCTGTTCGAATTCCTGCGCTGATCCGCGCACCACGCGTCACCACATACCGGGGGGTAGCAATCCATGTACGCCGCAATCGGCATAGTCATTCTGATCGTCATGGTCTTTGGCGGCTTCGCCATCACCGGCGGCGCGCTGGGGCCAGTGCTCCATGCGCTGCCGCACGAAATGCTAATCATCGGCGGCGCGGCGCTGGGCGCGCTGGTGACCGGCAACAACCTGCATGGACTCAAAGCGCTGGGGGGCGGCTTTGCCAAAGTGTTCAAGGGCCCCAAACACATCAAGCAGGATCACATCGACGCGATCATCCTGACCACCAAGCTGATGAAGCTGCTTCGCGCCGAAGGGCCGGTGGCGCTGGAAAGCCATGTGACCGAGCCGCAAAACTCCGCGATCTTCGCCGAATTCCCGCGCCTGCTGGCGAACCACGCGCTGACCTCGTTGATCTGCGACACGCTGACGCTGATCGTGGTTTCGTCCGGGACACTGGAAGTTCATGCTGTGGAAGAGGTGATGGACAATGCGATGAAGCAGCATTTCCACGAATTTCACGAACCGCAGCACACCCTGCAAGGGCTGGCCGATGCCCTGCCCGCGTTGGGGATCGTTGCAGCGGTGCTCGGCGTGGTCAAGACCATGGGTTCGATCGATCAGCCACCCTCGGTGCTGGGTGGGATGATCGGTTCGGCGCTGGTCGGGACCTTTCTGGGCGTGCTGCTGGCCTATGGGATTGTTGCGCCGATGGCCGGGCGGCTGAAACAGGTGATCGAAGCCGACGAGCAGATTTTTCACGCGGTCAAGCAGGTCATTATCGCCAGCTTGCATGGCTGGCCCCAGCCGCTGGTTGTCGAAAGCGCGCGCTCCGGCCTGGGCCACGATTTCCGTCCCGGCCTGTCGGAACTGCTCGACGCACTGCGAGGTCGCTAATCCATGCCACCGCCCAAGAAAGGCAAGAACGAGCCGCTGCCGCCGATCATCGTCAAAAAGGTGACGGTGGTGGCCGCCGGGCATCATGGCGGCGCGTGGAAGGTGGCCTATGCCGACTTCGTCACTGCGATGATGGCGTTCTTCCTGCTGCTGTGGCTGCTGGGCGCGACGACCGAAAAGCAGCGCAAAGGGCTGGCCGATCACTTCACGCCGACACTGGTCAAACTGAAGCAGGAAAGCGCCGGTTCCAACGGGATGCTGGGCGGCAGTTCGATCACCGATGTCGACAATTATCCCAACCGCGCCGGCCAGACCGGGACCAAATCCATGACCGTTCCGCGCGATACCACCGGCGGGCCAAAAGAGGGCGGTGAACGGATCAAAAAGCGCGAGGCGATGGAAAAGACCCTTGCCGCAAAACTCGCCGCCAATCCCAAACTGGCGCGTTTGGCCAAGCAGGTTCGGCTGGTCGATACGACCGAAGGGATCCGGATCGATCTGGTCGACGATGCCGATTTCTCGATGTTTCAGCTCGGCACCACGGTACTGACCCAAGACGCATCAGGTCTGCTCAGCGCGATTGGTGAACTGCTCAGCAGCGAACTCGGCGGGATTTCGATCCGCGGACACACCGATGCCCTGCCCTACAACGGCGGGATCGGCGCCAACAACTGGTCGCTCAGCGCAGGCCGCGCCGAAGCAACTCGGCAGGCACTGATGCGCAAAGGCATCGGCGAAGCCCGGTTCCGCAAGATCGAAGGCGTCGCCGACCGCGAACCGCTGGTGCGCGACAAGCCCGAAGACCCGCGCAACCGGCGAATATCCATTCTGCTGATGCGCTGATCAGGTTATTAGGGTTTGCACCCTAATTCTGTTCCCGGCATACTGCTCCAAAGCCGGGAGAAGGTGCTGGGTATGACTGCTGATCGATACACGCTATGGGGAACACCGCACTCGCTCTACACCGGCAAGGCCCGTTCCTATTTGATCAAAAAGCAGATTGCTTTCGATGATCGGCTAGCCAACGATCCCCGCTTCATGGGCGAGATTGTCCCTT
>JAGNTK010000175.1 GCA_017987575.1 Novosphingobium sp.
AAGGCCGTGCGGCATCGTGGGGCAATGTGCTCTACTTCTTCGATATCCTGACAGCTTTGGAAGATGAGCCAGATGATTTGCGGTTTGCGCTGGTCGATAGCGATGTACTGATCACTGCATCGCTGGCGCCGCTATGGGCCCTGCTCGATCGGGCCGATTTCGCCGGGTATATAGTGGAAACTGGGGACGATGAACCGGTCAACGGCATGACCCGGCGCACCATGGCAGCTGCCGCAAAGGGTCTGGGCAACCGCGAATTTGCACCCTTGCCGCATTACGGTGGAGAGCTTTTCGCCACCACGATTGGCGGCTGGAAGGCAAATCGACAGCCCTTTGATACAATGCTGGCGCAGGCCAGCGTCGGCCAGGGACCGGCATCTGGTGTGCTGACTGAGGAGCATATTTTCTCGATCGCTTTTGCGCTGCTCAACCGCAAGATTGCGAACGCTGATGGTGTTCTCAAGCGGATCTGGACCAGTCCACGCCATAACACGGCCCGACCGGGCGACGAATACTTGCCGATCTGGCATCTTCCAGCTGAAAAGCGATATGGCCTGAGGGATTTCTTCTTGTGGCTTGCCCGCCAGGGTTTTCCTCTTGACCTTCCGCCAGCAGACATGTGCCATCGCGCTATGAATCTATGCGGTGTTCCGCACAAGCCGATCGCGAAATGGATCCATGATGGGGTTCGGCAAGTTCTGGCGAAAATTATCAAGTATCAGTAGTTTAACGGATAACTGCCCCATTGCACCGGGGCGCCGTCCTGATATGTTCGCCCTCAGACGAATTTTTGGCCGGGAGGGACGGCATGGATCACACCGGCCAACCAGGGGTATTGCAAGTGCCTCGCCGACGGCGAAGCAAGCCAAAGCCCAAAGCCCAGCCAAGCGGGCTGATCGGTGTGCTGCGGACTCGATTGTTCGGGCGCGGCCTGGCTGCCGTCATGGCGTTCATCACCGCGGTCTATGTTTGGCAAGTCTGGCGAATGATTGAGCCATCCGGCCAAAGGCTGGGGTCGCTCGAATTGGGAATGGATCTGCGCGAAGTGCGCACGGCTATGGGAGGTGAGAGCGGGATCGAAACAGGTTCCGCAAGCCTTGCCTTTGATCGGGATGGGCGCGTTTTTACGGTACACCTTGGCGGGCCTGAACGCCGGGTGACAGTTTTGACCTGCCGGGAAACCGTCACAACCGCTCCAGCCTGTCCAGCACTGTTGGGCATTCGGATCGGATATGAGCGTGCAGAAGTGCTGCGCAATCTGGGAGCAAGCGAGCGCAGGCGAGATGGCGGGCGGGATATTCTGGATTACCCGCAGGTCGGCGCGGCCTTTGGCATTGAAAATGGGCAGGTTGCGGAAGTCATCGTCAAACCACATTCGGACCATTCTGCGCCTTGGCGCATGCTGCTATCCCGCCTTGTTCCTTGACGCAAAACTGGGCCTTTGAAAGCCTACGGGATGTTCACGCAGAAGATCGAGCAAGCACCACATGACCTGCGGCGAGAGGTAGACGAGCAGTTGATCGGCCACGAAGCCCCCGGTGAGACTACGCCAGGCCGTGACCACCAAGGCAATGCCGCCAACCGCGATTGCATGGGCCAGCAATATGCCCCATGGACCGGTTAACGGATTTGGTAGCCGCAATGTGATCCGGCTGGCAAAGTAGGTGATGATCAGCGCGCCCAGGAACTTAGTCTGCAAGTCCATGATTTTCCCCTCCTCCCTCAACATGAAACCTAGCAACTTGTCTGATCCTGGCAAGGCTGTGCCATGAGCCGCCGCCGCGTCGCGCTGGGGGTTGGGGCCAATGCAATTGATCGGATAGCGATCGCATTGATGACACTGCTCCTGGTCCCGGTGCTGGCCTCGCATTGGGGGCTAGCCCGCTATGGCGGATGGGCGATGCTGACGACCGTGCCCAGCCTGTTTGCACTGGGCGATCTTGGCTTCGCAAATGCCGCGACTGTGCGCATGACTATGGAGATCGCCCGTGGCGAACGGGGCGCAGCGCGCGCTACGATCCGCAGCGCCACGCAGGTGGTGGCGATGGCCTGCGGGGTAATTCTGGTCTTGGTCGGCGGACTGGCCTGCTTTTTGCCTGATCGCTTCATTTTGGAAGTCCCGCTAACGTCATATCAGGAAATGCGAAATGCGATCATGGCGTTGGCAGTCTATGCCTGTCTGGTCATGGGTTGTGCTCTGTTGCAGGGCGTATTTCGCAGCAATGCACGGTTCGCGCTCGGCACCGTGCTGGCGACTGTTACGACCCTCCTCGAAACCGGCTTGTTGGTGCTCGTCGTTTGGCTGGGATATGGCATCGGCGCTGGTGCGATGGCGATGATGACGGGGCGTCTGATTGGGGTTGCGGTGATGTTCGTTGCCGCGGCCACCCTTCGCACCGGTGTTCTCCCAGGCCTGCGGGGCGGAGATGCCGCTGTTCGCCGCGAACTGCTCGGACCTGCACTGGCAGCCATGTCGATCCCACTCGCTAGCGCACTTTTGCTTCAGGGTACGGTCGCGGCCTTGGGCCTGATGGCGGGAGCCGCATTGGTTCCAGCGTTCGTAGCGGCGCGAACCCTGTCGCGAATCGGACTGCAGGGATCGCAAATTCTGACGACAGCACTGATGCCGGAGTTTGGCGCCGAAACCGCCAAAGGCAACCACCGCGCGGTAATCCGGATGTTCGTGGCGGTATTGGGCACAGCGGCAGCGATTGCAGTGCCGTTTTCAATAGCACTGGCTTTGGCTGGGCCGTGGATAGTCGCGCTTTGGTCAAACAACCACATCACCGCTCCGGACAGCCTGATGTTGGCCATTGCCGCTTCGGCACTGTGCGGTGGAATCTGGAGCCCGCTGTCAAACCTGATGCTGGCAATTAATCGGCAGGCCGAGTTTGCAATTGCCTATGCGGTGCTGGCCGCGTGTGGCGTAGCGCTGACACTGCTGCTCGGACCAAAACTGGGCAGCACCGCAGCGGGCCTCGCGTTGGCCCTGGTTGATTTCGCCATGTTGGTGGTGGTTGCCCGCTTCGCCTTGCGCCACTGGGTCAGGCGCCAAAATCTGGCCGAAGTCTCCGAAGAATTGGCGCAGGAAGCCCGCGCCGACCTGGACCGGCTCATCGGGCGCAAGCGCAGGGACTAGCTCAGCACGCCGCGGGCATGCTCAGCAATCCGCCCTCGAAAATCCGCCCAAGTCCAATTGCTCGCCTCTGCTGCGATTGCAGCAGCTTCAAATTGGCCAGCTGCCCTTCGCATCACCAGGTCTTCGATCGACTGTTGGAGCGCCAGAACATCACCGACCGGCACCAAGGTCCGCGCGGCATCGCTTAGCGGAAGATCAGGCAGCCCTGTGTTGACCGTGCCAACGATATGGCAGCCGGCCGCCAGCGCTTCGAGGTAAGTCAGGCCAAAGCCTTCGACCAGCGATGGCATGATAAACACATCTGCCCGCTGCATCAGTGCGTCCAGCGCGCTGCGATCTTGCCGTCCGAGCAGCTCAACGCCCGGTTGCTTGGCCAGTTCGGCGATGCCGGGATCGATCGCGTAGCAGACCAGCGTCAACCGGGCCTGCGCTGGATCGATCGCGCGCCAGGCCCGCAACAGATGGTGCAATCCCTTGCGCTGCAGTCCTTGGCCCACGAACAGAAACCGAGCCGGTCCTTCCGGCGAACGAGGCGCGGCAATCGTCTTTGTGTCAAAGCCATAGGGCACAACGGTGATCCGATCTGCCTCACACCCGGCGTGCTCCAGTGATCGCGCGGTCATCCGGCTGGCACAAACTACTGCATCGGCATGCC
>JAGNTK010000176.1 GCA_017987575.1 Novosphingobium sp.
GTGTCCGGGGGAAGAGACAAACACGCCCTATGGCCAGATCTGATTTCAAGCGCAGCGCGCCCAACAATGCCAAGCCGATCAAGCCCGCGCCCTCGGGTTTTCGCCGGTTTTTGCGCCGGCTGTTTGTCTGGGGCTTCTCGCTCGGGGTGATTGGAGCCCTCTCACTATTTGTCGCGGTATTGCTGGCGGCACGTGAGCTGCCCGATTTTGAAGCGATCAAGACCACTCAGACCGAACAGATGATCGTGGTGCGTGCGCGCGACGGAACCCAGTTGGTTTCGCTTGGGCCAAGCTATGGAAAATGGCTAAGCCACAACCAGATCCCGCAGGTGATGAAAGACGCGATGCTCTCGGTCGAGGACAAGCGCTATTATAACCACATCGGGGTTGATCCGGTGGGCCTTGCCCGCTCGTTCTGGGTGCGGTTTCAGGAAGGCCGCTTCAAGCAGGGCGGCTCGACCATTACCCAGCAGCTAGCCCGGACAGTCTTTCTCAATAATTCCAAGACCTTTGGGCGAAAGCTGCGCGAAGGTGTGATTGCTCTGGCGCTGGAGTGGAAGTTTTCCAAGGCGCAGATCCTCGAACTATATCTGAACAAGGTCTATTTCGGTGGCGGCGCCTATGGTGTGGATTCGGCCAGTCGCAAATTCTTTGGCCACCCGGCCACCACAATGAGCCTGCCCGAAGCTGCGATCGTCGCCGGGTTGGTCAAGGCCCCGTCAAATTATGCGCCGACTGCCGATCCCGATGCTGCTGTTGGCCGCGGTACAGTTGTTCTGGGGCTGATGGTCGACAACGGCAAAGTCACGGCTGCCCAGGCCGCCAAGATTGATCTCAAGGAAATCAAGTTCGCCAAAGAGGCCGGACAAAACTCGGTCCGCTATTTCACCGATTGGGCACTGCCGCAACTTGACATGCTACTGGGCGAAACTGACCAGCCGATCGAAGTGTGGACCACGCTTGACGTCAAACTGCAAAGTGCGGCGACCGATGCGATCCAGCGCAATGTTCCCGGTGGAGCGCAAGGTGCGCTGGTCAGCATGGACCGTGATGGTGCGGTTTTGGCGCTGGTCGGCGGGACCGACTATGTCACTTCCAACTATAACCGCGCAGTCAATGCTGTGCGGCAGCCCGGTTCGGCCTGGAAACTGTTCGTCTACCTCGCCGCGCTTGAAGCGGGGTATACCCCGAATGCCGAAGTGGTTGACGAAGCCGTGACAATCGAAGGCTGGAGCCCGCGCAATTCGGGTGGCGGCTTTGCTGGCAAGATTGATGTGCGCACGGCCTTTGCCTATTCCAAAAACACCGTCGCGGCCCAGTTGGGGCAGGAGGTCGGCTTTTCCACCGTGGCCGCCATGGCCAAGCGGCTGGGGATCACCACCCCGATTACCACCGTTCCGTCGATGGTGCTTGGCACCAATGAAGTGCGCCTGATCGATATCACGCGCGCCTTTGCCACTGTTTCGGCCAAGGGTCGTGCAGTCGAGCCTTATGGCATCGTCAAGGTCACCACCACCGACGGCAAAGTGCTGTACCAGCGTGAAAAGAAGGACGGCGCAGTCGTTGTCCCGGCCCACGTTGCCGCCGGGATCACGGATATGCTGCAAAGTGCGGTCAGCGTCGGTACGGGCAAGGCGGCCCAGATCGGCCGGCCTGTTGCGGGCAAGACAGGTACCACTACCGCCAACAAGGACGGCTGGTTTCTGGGCTTTTCAAGCGGTGTCACCACGGGTGTGTGGATGGGCCGCGACGATGACCGCCCGGTTGCTGGCCTGCAGGGCGGAACGGCACCGGCACGGGCCTTTGCCTCGTACATGAAGATCGCGGTTGCCGGACGTCCGGTTGAAAAGTTTGAAACTGACGCGACCATGCCGGCCTGGCAGCTTGAACCTGATGATGAAGTGCTGCTGAGCGGTAGCCCTGACGATTATCGCTATGTTGATGAGCAGGGCAATCTGGTCGATCCGTTGCCGCAGCCCGATCGCAAGGCGCCTAGCCCGAACGACAATCTGGTTCCGGTGGCGCCGCCGCCAGCCGCCAACGAGGAGTTCCTCGACGAGGCAACTGGCAAGGTCAAACCGCCAGCCGCCTCGCCTGAATAGTCACGACTACTGAATTCGCACGGCGATGTAGACCAGTCCCGGTTGGCCAGGGCGCAGCACCTGCAAGGTTACGGTCGGTCGACCGAGTTGCTTGGCCTGACGGATGATCTTCTCCAGATCGGCGACGCTGGTGAGCTCGACGATATTGGCCGAAACGACGATGTCGCCACGCTGCAGGCCGCGATTGGCAGCATCCGAAGCCGAGCTGACTGCAGCGATCACCACGCCGCGCTGGCTTGGCGGGACGCCGAGTTGTTCGGCGATGTCCGGTTCCATTGTCAGGACTTTGAGTCCAAGCGCGCTTTCAGCGAGACCTTCGCCCTGCATGGACGGGTTGGCCAGGCGGTCAGGCTTGGAAACCGGGCCAAAGCTCTTGGCCATTTCCTGCTGGCTGGGACGCTTGGCCACAACGGCTTGCAGCCGAACGGTCTTGCCGCCACGCAGCACGTCAATCGGGATCCGGGTTCCGGGGGTAATGTCCGAAACGATGCCGGACAGTGTCCGGCTGGGCGTGACCGGCTCATTGTTCACTTTGAGCACGATATCTCCGGCTTTTACCCCGGCCTTGTCGGCTGGTTGACCGGGCTGAACCAGCCGGACCAGTTCGCCACTATCGTGCGGCAATCCCAGCGAGTCCGCAATCTCATCGCTGATTGGCTGGATCTGGATGCCCAGAAAGCCGCGCTCAATCGCGGCACCGTTCTTAAGTTTGTCGACAATCGGTTTGGCGGTGTCGGATGGGATTGCAAAGCCAATCCCGATATTGCCACCAGCACCGCCGCCCGAGGCGACGATCCAATTGTTGATGCCGATGACGTTGCCAGCCATGTCAAACATTGGCCCGCCGGAATTGCCGGAATTGATCGAGGCATCGGTCTGGATGTAGTGATCGTAGGCGCCGGTGCCGGTGTTGCGGTTGACCGAACTGATGATCCCCGAAGTGACCGTTCCGCCAAGCCCGAACGGGTTGCCGATCGCAATGATCCAGTCACCGGCGCGGGCCTTGGCGGAATCGCCGAACTTGACGAAAGGCAACGGCGCGGGTGCGTCTATCTTCAGCACGGCGATATCGGATTCCGCATCGCGGCCGACGATCTGGGCCTTGTACTGCTTGCCATCGGCCAGCTTGACCGTGACTTCATCAGCCTGGCCTTCGCGGTCCAGACTGATCACATGGTTGTTTGTGACGATGTAGCCATCGGATGAGATGATGAAGCCTGATCCGACCGCTTCGGCCAGTTTGGTCTGCATTGCGCCACCGGGCTGCATCGCAGCAAAGGGATTGTCGTTCTTGACCGTTACTGTCTGGCGTACGGCAATGTTGACCACGGCGGGCTGCAGCTGCTGGGTAAGCTCGGCAAAGCTGGCCGGGGCTCCGGCCCGCGGAACCAGCGTCTGCATCGCTCCGGCCTCGTTCTGGGCCACTTGCGCGCCAAGCGGAATCCCGCTGACCAAGGAAAGCGCCGCGCCGCCCAGCAACAATGCCGAGGTTACACCATATGCGTATTTCACCAGTCTGTTTCCTCTTGCCAATGCCGTCTTAGGTCCGCGAAATCTCGCGTCATTCCCCTTAATAGGGTTTGAATGGGCTAGTTTCCACCAAAGTGCCGCAAATAGCCGCTATCGGCAGGTAGCACGATTGCCGGACGTGGCTTTTTGTCATCCTTGGCAGGCGGCGTCGCGAAATG
>JAGNTK010000050.1 GCA_017987575.1 Novosphingobium sp.
CGAGGCTGAGCGCGACATCCATGATCGCGGGCTCGTCACCCTGATCCGCCAGCACCACGATGCGATCGATGCCTTGGTGGCCGAGGCCTATGGCTGGCCCGCTGACCTGTCAGACGAGCAGATCCTCACCCGTCTCGTCGCGCTCAACAAGGAACGCGCTGGCGAGGAGGCCAAGGGCCTGATCCGCTGGCTGCGCCCCGAATACCAGGCGCCGGACTACAAGGTTCCGGTCACCCAGACGCTCGACCTGGGCGAAGCCGCCGCCGTGCTGCCCGACAATGTCATCCCCTGGCCCGGATCGCTGCCCGAACAGGTCAGCGCCGTGCAGTCCATCCTGGCTGCAGCCAACGCCCCGCTCGCCCCGGCCGACGTCGCCCGCGCCTTCAAGGGCAAACGCGCCGCCACCGTCCGCCCGGTGCTCGATGCGCTGGCCGGGATCGGCATGGCGCGGCGGCTGAAGGACGGGCGCTATGCTGCGTAAGCGGCGTCCCGATTTTTGATCAAGACCCGCGCCTGCGCGGATCGCACAGGCCGGTATGCAGTGACTTACAGAATGCCGGGCAAATCGAGGCCCTGCTCACGCGCGCAATCGCGCGCGATCTCATAGCCGGCGTCGGCATGGCGCATGACGCCGGTGCCGGGATCATTCCACAGCACTCGCTCCAGCCGTCTTGCAGCATCGTCCGTGCCGTCGGCGACGATGACCATCCCCGAATGCTGCGAATAGCCCATCCCGACCCCGCCGCCGTGGTGCAGCGAAACCCAGGTTGCGCCCGAAGCGGTGTTGAGCAGCGCGTTGAGCAAGGGCCAATCGGACACCGCGTCCGAGCCGTCCTGCATCGCTTCAGTCTCACGATTGGGGCTGGCGACCGAGCCTGAATCGAGGTGATCGCGGCCGATCACGACCGGCGCTTTCAGCTCGCCATTCTTGACCATTTCATTGAAAGCGAGGCCGAGCCGGTGGCGCTGGCCCAAGCCAACCCAGCAGATCCGTGCCGGAAGCCCCTGAAAGTGAATCCGTTCGCGGGCCATGTCGAGCCAGTTGTGCAGGTGCGGATCGTCGGGGATCAGCTCCTTCACCTTGGCATCGGTTTTGTAGATATCTTCGGGATCGCCCGACAGGGCCGCCCAGCGGAACGGTCCGATCCCGCGGCAAAACAGCGGGCGAATATAGGCCGGGACGAAGCCGGGGAAATCGAAGGCATTCTCTACCCCTTCATCCTTGGCGACCTGGCGGATGTTGTTGCCATAGTCGAAGGTCGGCACGCCAGCCGCCGCGAAATCGAGCATTGCCTGGACATGGACCGCCATTGAAGCGCGTGCGGCCTTTTCGACGCTGGCCGGGTTCTGCTCGCGCCCGGTGAACCACTGATCCAGCGTCCAGCCTTGCGGCAGATAGCCGTTGATCGGATCGTGGGCCGAAGTCTGATCGGTCACGCCATGCGGGCGCACGCCGCGCCGGTAGATCTCTGGGAAAACATCGGCGGCATTGCCCAGCAGACCGACCGAAATCGGCGTCTTGGAGGTCGCCATGATCTCCAGCGCCTCGTCCAGGCTATCGGTCTGGCGGTCGATGTAGCCGGTCCGCAGCCGCATCTCGATCCGCGAAGGTTGGCATTCAACCGCAAGGCAGCTCGCCCCCGCCATCGTTGCGGCCAGCGGCTGCGCGCCGCCCATTCCGCCAAGGCCCCCGGTCAGGATCCACTTGCCCGAGAGGTCTCCGCCGTAATGCTGGCGGCCCATCTCCACGAAAGTCTCGTAGGTGCCTTGCACGATGCCCTGCGAGCCAATGTAAATCCAAGAACCCGCAGTCATCTGGCCGTACATCATCAGGCCGGCGCGATCGAGTTCGTGGAAATGCTCCCATGTCGCCCATTCCGGCACGAGGTTGGAATTGGCCAGTAGGACGCGCGGTGCATCCTTGTGGGTCTGGAACACGCCAACCGGCTTGCCCGACTGGATCAGCAGGGTCTGGTCATCCTCCAGCCGCCGCAGCGTCTCGACGATCTTGTCGTAGCACTGCCAATTGCGCGCGGCCCGGCCGATCCCGCCATAGACAACCAGCGAAGCCGGATCTTCGGCTACATCAGGATCGAGGTTGTTCATCAGCATCCGCAGCGGGGCTTCGGTCAGCCAACTCTTTGCGCTGAGCTCGGTGCCGTGGGCGGCGCGGATGACGCGGGTGTTATCGAGACGGTTCATTGCTGATCCTTCGCAAAGTCTAGACAGGTGTTAAGAATAGCGCGGAGTTTGGCTTGCAGCGGCGCGGCATAGTCCGCGTCCCAAGGCGGCGGCCATGGCCCCACCTCATCGGCATAGCCCCGGATCGCGAGTTCCATCTGGACGGCATGGATGCCGCGTGCCGGATCACCATAATGGCGTGTAATCCAGCCGCCCTTGAAGCGGCCGTTGACCACGTGGCTGCCCCCGGCACAGTCCTCCGCGATTGCGCTTGTCAGCGCGCTATCGCAGCTCGCCCCGTCATAACTGCCGATGTTGAATTGCGGCAGTTCTCCATCGAACAGGCGCGGCACATGGCTGCGGATCGAATGCGCGTCATAAAGCACGATCGCCGGATGCAGCGCCCGCAGGCGGGCGATCTGCGCTGTCAGTGCGGCGTGATAGGGATCGAAATAGGCCGCGCGGCGCCGCGCGATCTCCTCCACATCGGGTTCGGCTCCAACCGTATAGAGCGGCTCTCCGTCAAAGGTCGTGACAGGACACAGCCCGGTGGTCGCCTGCCCCGGATAGAGCGAGCGGCCGGATGGATCGCGGTTGAGATCGATCACGGTGCGCGACACGCGGCTGTGCACGATTGTCGCCCCCAGATCGGCGGCAAAGGCATAGAGCCGGTCAACATGATGATCCGCGTCGCGCCGCGCCAGATCGTGTGAGCGCAGCCCGGTGATATCGGCTGGGATCACCGTTCCGGCATGCGGCACGCTGACGATCAGCGGCGCTTGGCCCGCCGTGATGGCCAGCCAGTCGGTCATGCCAGGCCCGGAAATTGCGCCAAGGCGGCCAGCTGTCCGGTCGCGATCAGGCCTTGCGCGGCGGCCATATCGGGATGGAAATAGCGGTCCTCATCGAGCATCGGCACTTCGCCACGCAGCAGGGCCCGCGCGGTTTCCAATGTAGTGCTCGACGCCAGTCCGGTGTGGAAATCGCAGCCCTGCGTGGCCGCAAGATATTCGATCCCCAGCACGCCGGCGACGTTATCGGCCATGCCCAAAAGCCGCCGTGCGCCATGGGCCGCCATCGAAACGTGATCTTCCTGATTGGCCGAGGTCGGGATCGAATCGACGCTGGCAGGATAAGCGCGCTGCTTGTTTTCAGACACTAGCGCGGCTGCCGTCACTTGCGGGATCATGAAGCCCGAATTGAGCCCCGGACGCGGGGTCAGGAACGCGGGCAAACCGGACAGCGCAGGATCGACCAGCATCGCGATCCGGCGTTCGGCGATGGACCCGATTTCGCAAAGCGCCAGCGCGATCATGTCGGCGGCGAAGGCGACCGGTTCGGCATGAAAATTGCCGCCTGACAGGGCTTCATCGGTATCGGCAAAGATCAGCGGGTTGTCTGAGACGCCGTTGGCTTCGGTCAGCAAAGTGGTCGCCGCCTGTCGCAACAGGTCGAGCACGGCCCCCATCACCTGCGGCTGGCAGCGCAGGCAATAGGGATCCTGCACCCGGGTATCGCCGGTCAGGTGCGACGCGCGGATCGCTGATCCGTCCATCAACTGGCGCAGCGCCGCTGCGGTTTCAATCTGGCCCTTGTGTCCCCGCAAGGCATGAATGCGCGGGTCAAACGGCGCGTCAGAGCCTTTGGCCGCCTCGGTCGAAAGCGCACCGGTCAACAAGGCCGACCCGAACAGCCGCTCCGCCTCAAACAGGCCAGCGAGCGCATAGGCGCAAGAGAACTGCGTGCCATTGAGCAGCGCCAAACCCTCCTTTGGCCCCAGCATTAATCGTGAAAGTCCAGCCTGCGCCAGCGCCTGCGCTGCAGGCATGCGAACGTCGCCGACCCAGACTTCGCCCGTGCCGATCATCGCCGCCGCCATATGCGCCAGCGGTGCAAGATCGCCCGATGCCCCTACCGAACCCTGCGCCGGGATCACCGGGGTCAGACCCTTCTCAAGCAAGCGTCCCAGCAGCTCGACCGTTGCGAGCTGCACACCCGATGCGCCTTGTGCCAGACTGGCGAGTTTCAACGCCATCATCAGCCGCGCAATCGGGACTGGCATCGGATCGCCCACGCCGGCGGCATGGCTCAGCACGATATTGCGCTGCAGGGTCAGCAGATCATCATCGCTGATCCGGACGTTGGCCAATTTGCCGAAGCCGGTGTTGATTCCGTAAACCGGTTCCTGTCGCGCCAGAATTCGCGCGACCGAGGCTGCGCTTGCGGCAATGCTGGCGTGGCAGGCGGGATCGAGCAGCGGCGTTTCACCCCGGTAGATCCTGCGCCAATCGGCCAGCGAGACGGCGCCCGCGGTTACGGTAAAGCTCATTGGCCTCTCCAGATGCGTTGATGGAGCGGGTTTGCGCCGATCCGGTAGACCAGCTCTGCCGGGCGCTCGATGTCCCAAATGGCGAGATCGCAGAACTTGCCGGCTTCGAGCGTCCCGATCTGATCGAGCATACCCAGCGCGCGCGCCGCCTCTCGCGTGACCCCGGTCAGGCACTCGTCCACGGTCAGTCGAAACAGTGTCGCACCCATGTTCATTGCCAGCCGCAGCGAAGTGAGCGGTGAGGTGCCGGGGTTGCAGTCAGTAGCGAGCGCCATCGGCACACCCGCCGCGCGCAGCTTGGCGATGGGTGGCGGCAGGGTCTCGCGGGTGAAATAGTAAGCTCCTGGCAGCAGCACAGCGACTGTCCCGGCTGCCGCCATTGCGGCAACCCCAGCGTCATCGAGATGCTCAAGATGATCGGCTGACAAAGCCCTATAACGCGCCGCCAGCGCCGCGCCGTTCCTGTTAGAAAGCTGCTCGGCGTGCAGCTTCACCGGCAGGTTGTTTGCCTGCGCCGCCTGTAACACCTGCTCGATCTGTGCAGGGGTGAAGCCGATTGTCTCACAGAACCCATCCACCGCATCGGCCAATCCGGCCTGCGCCGCCGCTGGGATGATCGCATCGCAGACAAGGGCGATATAGCCGTCAGGATCGCTCGCAAATTCCGGTGGCAGGGCATGGGCAGCCAGCAAGCTGGTCTTGACCGTCACCCCGCGCGCCACGCCCAATTGCCGTGCGGCGCGGAGCATATTGAGCTCATCAGCCAGCGACAGGCCATAGCCTGACTTGATTTCAATCGTGGTCACACCCTCGGCGATCAGCGCGTCGAGCCGGGGTAAGGCCGCCGCGACCAGTTCGGCCTCGCTGGCCGCGCGGGTCGCCTCCATCGTCGAGACGATCCCGCCCCCTGCCCGCGCGATCTCTTCATAGCTCGCCCCCGCCAGCCGCAGCTCAAATTCGTGCGCGCGGTTGCCGGCATGGACGAGGTGGGTGTGGCAATCGATCAGTCCCGGCGTGATCCAGCGGCCTGCGCAGTCGATCACCTCTGCCGCAGCGAAAGCGGGCGCATCCGTCCGGCTGCCGGCATAGACGATCCTGCCATCGTGGCAGGCGATCACGCCGTCCTCCACTACGCCAGCACCGGTCATTGGCGCCAGCCGCGCACTTTGCCAAAGGCGATCACATTTGAGGACAGGCTCGCTGCTCATGGACATAAGAGTTGCAGATCGATTTCGTTATGTCTAGACATAATATTGTCCCCGGCAGGAGTTTCTAAGATGCCCGCATTTTGGTCCGCCACAGCATTGCTCCCTACTGGGTGGGCGCAGAATGTCCGGTTCATCGTCGCGGACGGGCTTATAGCTTCGGTTGAGTCCGGCGTTGATACTGGCCCGGCTGACGAAACGCTTCAAATCACCATCCCCGGTCTCGCCAATGTTCACAGCCACGCTTTTCAGCGCGGGATGGCTGGATTGGCCGAACATCGGGGCGGCAACAGCGATGACAATTTCTGGAGCTGGCGCGAGGTGATGTACCGCTTCCTCGACCGGCTGACCCCGGACGACATGGAAGCCGTGGCCGCAATGGCCTATGCCGAAATGCTCGAAACCGGCTACACGCATGTGGGTGAATTCCACTATCTGCACAACGATGCGGATGGCCAGCCCTATGCCAATCCCGCTGAAATGGCCGCGCGGATCGCCGCTGCCGCCCGCGCCACCGGGATCGGGCTGACTCTGCTGCCGGTGTTCTACGCGCACAGCAATTTTGGCGGACAGGCCCCGGGCCACGGCCAACGCCGATTCATCCACAGTCTGGATAGTTTCGCGCAGCTGCTGGAGGCCTGCCCTGCGCTGCTCTCACCGGGCGACCAGCTTGGTATTGCCCCGCACAGCCTGCGCGCGGTTACGCCTGACGAACTTGCCGCGCTGACCGTTTTGCATTCGCGCGGCCCAATCCACATCCACGCCGCCGAACAGCAAAAGGAAGTGCAAGACAGCCTCGCCTGGTCCAGCCAGCGTCCGGTCGAATGGCTGCTCGATCATGCCGGATTGGATGAGCGCTGGTGCTTGATCCACGCAACCCACCTGACCGACGCCGAAACCGATGCCCTTGCCGTCAGCGGCGCAGTGGCCGGGCTGTGCCCCATCACCGAAGCCAATCTGGGCGACGGCATTTTCCCCGCCGCACGGTTTCTTGCGGCCGGTGGTCGGATCGCCACGGGCACAGATTCCAATATATTGATCGATCCCGCCCAGGAATTGCGCGGCCTGGAATATAGTCAACGGCTGGCGCATCAGGCCCGCAACGTGCTGGCCAGCGACATTCATCCCTCGGTCGCGCGGCGCCTGTTTGAGGCAACACTGGCGGGCGGCGCACAAGCGATGGGGATCGCGCCAGGGCTGGCTGTGGGCCATCCGGCCGACTTTGTGACACTCGATGCAGCACACCCTGCGCTGCATGGCCGGAAGGGCGATCAATTGCTCGACAACTGGATTTTCGCGGCACGCGGCGGGTGCGTCGACAGCGTCTGGAAACGAGGCCGACAAGTTGTATCGGGCGGGCAGCATTCCGAAAGCGCAGCCGTAACCGCGCGCTACCTGAAAGTTGTCGACCGGATCATGGACACATGAAGATAGCCGAACGAATTGGTTCAGAGATCGAAGCCCGTATTGCATCGGGCGAGTGGAAGCCCGGCCACCGCATCCCCTTCGAGCACGAACTCGTCTCGCAATATGGCTGCGCACGGGCCACAGTTGGTAAAGCATTGACGGCGCTCGTTCGCGCAGGCTTGCTTGAACGGCGCCGCAAGGCTGGCACCTTCGTTGCCTATCCCCATGTCCAATCGGCTGTGCTCGACATTCCCGACATCGGCAAAGCCATTGCCGAGCGCACTGGCAGCTATCGATTTGAACTGCTGACTTCGGACTTTTGTAAGGATGACGGGGCCAGCGGCAATTTTGCCAGCGGCACCCGCTTGCGCCACGTGACCGGCATTCATCACGGACAAGACGGGCCATTCGCCTTTGAGGACCGCCTGATCAGCTTGGAAAGCGTCCCGGAAGCTGCGAACGCGGACTTCGTCGAGACGTCGCCCAGTTCGTGGCTGCTTCAGTTCGTGCCCTGGACCCAGGCGCGCCACCGGATAAGCGCCATCGGCGCTAGCGCAGAAGTCAGCACCCATCTCGGCATTCCGCGAAATACCCCCTGCCTGCTGGTCGAACGCTGGACCTGGCGGACCAGTGTCCCTGTCACCTATGTTTGTCAGACATTCCGGGGGGACCGGTTCGATCTCGTCGCTACATTTGCGCCTGAGGGGCGCTGAATTCGTCAGTCGGTGAAAGCGCTGGGTGGGTTTCGGAATCGCCCTTGGCCTGAGCGGTCTCGATCACCGGCCCCCACTGCATCCGTTTTTGTGCGTACTCGGCGGTGATCGGCGTCCCGTCGCTGTCAATTCCGGCAAGCATCTTGCCCCAGCTGAGCTTAGAAATTGCACTCTCCGCGCGCGGCGATAGGATGGCCTCTCGGGATAGGGGGCGCGGCGGATGAGCCTGCGATTGGCGGCACTGCTGGCATTGGCGCTGTTGGCCGCGCTGTTTGTGCTGGCCACGCTGGTCGAGCGCTGGCGTGAACGGTTTGATGCCCGCACCCGGCTTCGCCACGTCACCTATACGCTGGCGCTCGGCGTTTATTGCAGCAGCTGGACGTTCTATGGCGCAGTTGGCAGCGCGGTGCGCGAGGGTTGGAATTACTTGCCGATCTATGCCGCGCCGATCTTGCTGCTGATCGCTGCGCCGCGCTTTTTGCAGCGGTTGGCCGATGCCGTCGCGCAGGAGCAGGCGACGACTGTTTCCGATTTTATTGCCGCACGGTTCGGTCATGATGTGGTGGTCGCGCGGATGGTGACAGTGATCGCGCTGCTTGGTTCGGTCCCCTATATCGCCTTGCAGCTGCGCTCGATCGGCAGTGCGATGTCGATCGTTTCGGGGCAGGCGGTAATCGGCCCGGTCATGTTCGTTGCGGCGATCCTGCTCGCGTTGTTCACAGTCCTGTTCGGCACCCGCCGGTTCGAAGTGGCCGGGCGCAGCGAAGGGCTGGTCTATGCAATCGGCATTGATTCGCTGATCAAGCTAGTGGCCTTGCTGGCAGTTGCGGGCCTTGCCGGGGCTGTCATTCTGGGGCTTGATCCGGTCAGTCTGGAACACGGGACCACGCAACTCTCGCAGCGCTTTCAGCCCGAGCATGTCTCGCTTGATACAGCGGTCATCATGCTGATTTCGGCCACAGCGATCATCGCCCTGCCGCGCCAGTTCTACATGGGACTGGTTGAGGCACGCGATTCGCGCGATCTGGTCCGGGCGCGGTTTGGGCTCGCCGCCTATCTGGCGCTGATGGCGCTGCTGGTGGTGCCGATCACGCTGGCTGGACTTTCCGTGCTGGGGCCAGAGATGGCGGGTGACAGCTATGTGTTGCGCTTGCCGGCCCACGAAGCGAGCACACTGGTGCTCGCGCTGGCGCTGCTCGGCGGGGTCAGCGCGGCAGCTTCGATGGCGATTGTCGATTCGACCGCGCTCGCCACGATGGTGTCGAACGATCTGGTCTTTCCTACGTTGTTGCGCCGCACGGCAGAACAACAGGCTGGCGCGTTGGGCGCGCAAATGTTGCAGGTGCGGCGTTTTTCGGTGCTGGGAATCATGCTGGCGGCGCTGGCCTGGGCGCTGCTGGTCTCGCCCAGCAATTCGCTCGCATCGATTGGCTTGATTGCCTTTGCCGCGATGGCCCAGTTTACTCCGCACCTGATCCTTGCAGCCTATGGTGGCGGACGCGATCCCTTGGCGGCCCGGGCCAGTCTGCTCGCCGGATTGCTGCTGTGGCTTTACACCTTGGCGCTGCCACCGATCCTACCGGCAAACTGGCTCGCCGTGTTGGCTGGGACCCCGGCCGATCCGCTCAACTTGCTGGGGATCGGTTCACCCAGCCCGTTGGTCCACGGCGTGATCTGGAGCCTGGGCGTGAACATCGCGGTCTTTTCGGCGCTGACCGCGCGGGGGATGACAGCGCCGGGACTGCCCCGGTTCCTGCGCGGCCCGCGCGAGGTGACCGATCTGGCCGGACTGGTTGAGCTTACTGCCAGCTTTATCGGTCGCGAGCGGGCCGATCAGGAGTTTCCGGGGATCCGCAAGGGCCAGCCGCTCGATCGCCGCTCGGCCAAACGCGCGCAGGATCTGATCGCCCGGGTGGTCGGCACGTCTTCAGCCCGCGCGCTGGTCACTTCGGCGCTGGCCGGGGGGACGATGAGCCTGCCCGAAGTGACCCGTCTGCTTGACGAAGGGGGGCAAAGCCTGCGCTTCTCGCGGCAATTGCTGGCCGCCACCTTCGAAAACATCGATGCCGGGATCAGCGTGGTCGATGCCGATATGCACGTAATCGCCTGGAACAGCCGTTATCTGGAGCTGTTCGACTATCCCCCCGGCATGGTCCGCACCGGGGTCCCGGTGGCAGAACTGATCCGCCACAATGCCCAGCGCGGCGATTTTGGTGCGGGTGATGTGGAATTTCACGTCGAGAAGCGGCTCGGCCATCTGCGGCGCGGGCTGGAGCATTCGTTTGAGCGGCTCCGCAAGGATGGCCGGGTGATCAAGACCGTCGGCGGGCCGATGCCGGGTGGCGGCTATGTCATGAGCTTCACCGATATCAGCGAAGATGCCCGGGTTCGCGAAGAGCTGCGTCGGACGCGTGACGAGTTGGAGAGCCGGGTAATCGAGCGGACCAGCGAGCTATCCGAAGCCAACCGCCGACTGGCCCAGTCCGATGCAGACAAGACCCGCTTTCTCGCCGCAGCCAGCCACGATCTGCTCCAGCCGCTCCATGCCGCCCGGCTGTTTGCTGCAGCGCTGGAACGCGAAGTTGACGAAGCCCCGCGCCGCCTGGTGGGCCGGGTCGATAGCGCGATTGTGGCCGCCGAAGACCTGCTGCGCGCCCTGCTCGATATCTCGAAGTTCGACGCGGGCGGGGTCAAACCGCAGCTGGAGCCGGTGGTGCTGACCGATTTCCTGACCGATCTGATCGACAGTTTCCGCCCGCTCGCCAGCGAAAAGGGCCTGACCTTGCGGGCTGGGCCACTGCCTGGCGCAGTGCTGACCGATCCGGCGCTGCTGCGCTCGGTCATGCAAAACTTCCTGACCAATGCTGTGCGCTATACCCGAAGCGGCGGGATCGTAGTCGGGGTGCGGCGGCGCGGGGCCAATTGGCGGATCGATGTGATCGACAGCGGGGTCGGCATCGCGCCGGACAAACTCGATTCGGTGTTCGGTGAATTTACCCGGCTGGGCGAAGTCGAAGAAGAAGGGCTGGGGCTGGGGCTGGCGCTGGTCCAGCGAATTGCGCGGTTGCTCGATGGGCGGATCAGTGTGGCGTCATGGCCCGGGCGGGGCAGCCGGTTCAGCTTTGGTCTGGCGGGAATTGACCTGCCAGAGAAAGCAGCTCTGCGGCCCGCAGCGCCGCGCGACCCAGTCGGCCGGGCGCTACGGGTGCTGGTGGTCGACAACGATGCCCGGATTGTAGAGGCCACCACCGCGCTGCTGGCTGGATTGGGGCACCGCCCGGTCGGCGTAACGAACGTCGCCAACGCGCTGGCAGTTTGTGCCCAGGTTGATGCGGTTTTGGCCGACTATCAGCTTGATGATGGAGAAGAAGGGCTGAGCCTGATCGAGGCAATCTGGCAACACCGTCCGGGCTTGCCGGTCCGGCTGATCACCGCGGAATCGGGCGAGGGGATGAAGGCGCGGGCGCAGCAGCTGGGAGTGACCATTCTGGCCAAGCCGGTCGATCCTGGCGCGATCCAGCGGTTTCTGGCCGAAGTATCAGTGCTGGACGTCAAGCCCGAGTGAACGTGCGACCAGTGCCGCTTGGGTGCGGTTGCGAACATCGAGCTTGCGCATGATTGCGGTCATGTGGGCTTTGACCGTCGCTTCGCTCATCCCCAGATTGTGCGCGATCTGCTTGTTGAGCTGGCCCTCCAGCACCGCCAGCAACACTTTGAGCTGGGTCGGGGTCAGCCCTGCTACGGTCTGGCGGATGGCTTCGTCACTTTGCGCTAGAGCAGGCTGTGGCAGTGGCTGGTCCGGAGCTTCGAGCGCGCGGGCAATCGCGGCTTCGATCAGCGCCAGATCGGAATCCTTGCGCAGAAACCCGATCGCACCAAAGGCGCGGGCCTCTTGCGCGGCAGCCTCGCCTTCTGCGCTGGAAACCACCAGAATGGGCACCTTGGGCCGCTCTGCATGGAGTAGGGCAATGCCCGAATAGCCAACCGCGCCGGGCATTTTGAGATCAAGCAGGATCAGCCGCAGATCACCGGTCTCGCCGACCGCGCGCGATGCTCCGGCCAGCGTCCCGGCTTCTATCACTCGCGCATCTGGCATGACCCGCTGGACAGCCAGCGCCAAAGCCTGCCGATAGAGCGGGTGGTCGTCAGCGATGAGGACCGCGCCGCCCATCGGTTCAGGTCTGGGGGCGGTTGGCTAGCAGGTGATCAACCACCGACGGATCGGCAAGGGTCGAGATATCGCCCAGATTGCCGACGTCGTTTTCGCCAATCTTGCGCAGGATCCGCCGCATGATCTTGCCCGAACGGGTCTTGGGCAGGCCGGGGGCAAACTGGATCACATCAGGGGTGGCGATTGGACCGATTTCATGCCGGACCCACTGAACCAGTTCCTTGCGCAGCGCGTCATCGGGATCGACATTGGCGTTGGTGGTGACAAAGGCATAGATGCCCTGCCCCTTGATCTCGTGGGGCATGCCCACCACGGCGGCTTCGGCCACTTTGGCGTGGGCGACCAGCGCGCTTTCAATTTCGGCGGTGCCCATCCGGTGGCCAGATACGTTGATCACGTCGTCAATCCGGCCGGTGATCCAGTAGTAACCGTCCTCGTCACGGCGGCAGCCATCACCGGTAAAGTAATAACCCTTGAAGGTGCTGAAATAGGTCTGGAAGAACCGCTCGTGATCGCCCCAGACGCTGCGCATCTGCCCCGGCCAGCTATCGGTGATGACCAGACAGCCATCGCCCGCGCCTTCGATCACTACGCCTTCGTTATCGACCAGCATCGGCTGGACCCCGAAGAACGGCTTGGTCGCTGAGCCCGGCTTGAGCGCCGTGGCACCGGGCAGCGGGCTGATCAGCACTCCGCCGGTTTCGGTTTGCCACCAGGTATCGACGATCGGGCAGCGCCCATCGCCAACCACGCGGTGATACCATTCCCACGCCTCTGGATTGATCGGTTCACCGACCGAGCCGAGCAGCTTGAGGCTGGAGCGGCTGGTCCGCTTCACGAAATCATCGCCTTCGCGCATCAGTGCCCGCAGCGCGGTTGGCGCGGTGTAGAAGATTTCGACCTGATGCTTGTCGATCACCTGCCAGAACCGGCTGGGATCGGGATAGTTTGGCACGCCCTCGAACATCAGCGTGGTCGCACCGTTTATCAGCGGGCCATATACGATGTAGCTGTGCCCGGTGACCCAGCCGACATCGGCGGTGCACCAATAAATCTGTCCCGGACGGTAGTCGAACACATATTCGTGGGTCATCGCCGCCCAGACGCCATAGCCACCGGTGGTGTGGAGTACGCCCTTGGGCTTGCCGGTGGAGCCGGAGGTGTAGAGGATGAACAGCGGGTCTTCGGCGTTCATTTCTTCGGGCGGACAATCGGCGGACTGCGCCGCGCAGCCCTCCTGCCAATCAACATCGCGGCCTTCAACCATCGGAACATCCGCGCCGGTGTGGCGCAGCATGATGACCGTTTCGACCGAGGAAACTTTGGTCAGCGCCTCATCGACATTGGCCTTCAGCGGCACGGCCTTGCCGCCGCGCAGGCCTTCGTCGGCGGTCAGTACCACGGTGCTATCGCAATCCTCAATCCGGCTGGCGAGCGAATCCGGACTGAAGCCGCCGAACACGACCGAATGGATCGCGCCGATCCGGGCGCAGGCGAGCATTGCCACCGCCGCTTCGGGGACCATCGGCAGATAGATTGTTACCCGGTCACCCTTCTTGACCCCGCGGGCTTTCAGCAGGTTGGCAAAGCGGCAGGTGTCGGCGTGGAGCTGGCGATAGGTGATGTGGCGGGCGGGGGTATCAGGGCTATCCGGTTCCCAGATGATCGCGGTGCGATCCCCGTGCTGGGCCAGATGCCGGTCGAGCGCATTGGCGGCCAGGTTCAGCGATCCATCGGCGAACCATTTGATCCCGAAATCGGCTTCGTGAAAGCTGGTCTGCTTTACGCTCGTGAACGGCTTGATCCAGTCCAGCCGCTGCGCTTCGGCGCGCCAGAAGGCATCGGGATCGGTCACCGAGCTGCGATACATCTCATCATAGCGCGCGCTATCGATCAAGGCGCTGTCTGCCCATTGGGCAGGGACGGGATAGATCGCATCGCCCATGGCCGGCTCTCCTCTTCCTGATTCTCTTGATTCTTTATGGCGGCGCTGGCCGCCGCGCCAGTCCTAGCCAATCTCGCGCGCGCTGGCGAGCATAGACAAAGGTCGTAACCGCCAGACCTAGG
>JAGNTK010000177.1 GCA_017987575.1 Novosphingobium sp.
GCCGGAATGGTTAGCGCCATACCGGTGGTGATCAGCATATAAATTCCGCCTGCTATCGCCAATCCGGCCATGGTCGCGCGGGCGACATTGCGTTCAGGATCGTGGACCCGCGCTGCGGCAATGCTGGCAACTTCAAACCCCAGCAGGGCGAACATGGCGGCGGTCAGTGGATCGAACACGCCTGCCCCCAGGGACGGAACGGGCAAAGGGCCTGCCGTCATCTTGCCTTGAACCGCGATCCAGCCAAGCAGGATTGCTGCCCCCAGCAGCGGCACGACTTTGGCCGCCGTCGCGCCAACCTGAAACCACCCGGCGATCTTCGCGCCGGCGATGTTGAGCAAGGTCAGCGCGGCGATAAGTCCGCAGGCGAGCAAGCTGGTACGGGGACCACTGAGCCCCGGCACGAAGCTAGCCAGATAGCCCGCTGCGGTCAGCGAAATGACGGCATTGGCGCACAGGATCGACACCCAATAGGCCCAGCCAACCAGCATCCCCGGCAATGGGCCAAGTCCGGTTTCCACGAGTTCGATCCCGCCGCGAGCCTGCGGCATCTGTTTGTGCAACGCGATGAACACAAGCGCCAGCAACAGCGACCCGCCAATCGCCAGCACCCATGCAACGATCGACCAGACCCCATAAGGGGCCATTTGCGCGGGCAGAATAAATATGCCGGCCGCGATCATGCTGCCAACCACCAGAGCGGTTGCGGTCCAGAAGCCGAACGGCTTTTCACTGTCGCTTGTCATCGCAATCCCCCTGCGGTTTGAGACTAACGCTTGATCGCGGCGCGTCACCATGTTTCTTGGGCGGCTATGGCAAACATCACCACGCAATCCTGGCTATCTCGACTTGGGCAGTATCCTCCTCGGCTGGTGGAGGCGGCAGTGGCGATGAATGAAAATGACATTCCGCGCGCCGAATTCCTGCTCCGCAACCACCTTAAAGAACGGCCGTTCGAAGTTGCCGCGATCCGGATGCTGGCCGAAGTAGCCGGGCGGATTGGCCGCTATCGGGATTCCGAAACCCTGCTGCGCCGCGCACTGGAACTGAGCCCCGGCTTCACCGCCGCGCGGGCCAATCTGGCGCTGGTGCTCTATCGCCAAAACCGCCCGACCGAAGCGATTGAGCAGCTTGGGCAGGTGCTGGCCGAAGAGCCGGACAACCCTGGCCACGCCAACCTGCAGGCCGCCGCGCTGGGCCGGATTGGCGAATTCGACGAAGCGATCGGATTTTACGAACGGGTATTGCAGCAAGCCCCCAACCAGCCGCGTGTCTGGATGAGCTTTGGCCATATGCTCAAGACCGTCGGGCGGCTTGACGAAGGGGTTGCCGCCTACCGCAAGGCGATCGAGCTGTTGCCCGTGCTGGGTGAAGTCTGGTGGAGTCTCGCCAATCTCAAGACGGTCAAATTTTCTGACGCAGACATCACCGCAATGAAGGCTGCATTGGCGAGCGGCGCTGTTGCCAAGGAAGACCGCTTCCACCTCGACTTTGCGCTGGGCAAGGCGCTGGAGGATCGGGGAGAGGCCGATGCGGCCTTTGCCCACTATGCGGCGGGCAACGCCCTGCGCAAGACTGAGCTGGATTACGACGCGGATGAAACCACGCGGTTGGTGGATCGGCTAATCGATATGTGCGACGCGAATTTCTTTGCTGCACGTGCCGGGCAGGGCTGCGATGCACCTGATCCGGTGTTCGTGCTGGGGATGCCGCGCGCGGGCTCAACCCTGGTCGAACAGATATTGAGCAGCCACAGCCTGATCGAAGGCACCACCGAATTGCCCGATATTCCGGCGATGGCGCGGCGCGGCGGGGACTATCCCGCGAATCTGCTTGACCTGACCGCGCAGCAACTGGCGCGCCACGGGGAGGAGTTCCTCGAACGCACCCGGATCCAGCGCAAGACTGAACGGCCGCTGTTTATCGACAAGCTGCCCAACAACTGGATGCATGTCGCCTATATCCGGCTGATCCTGCCCAACGCGAAGATCGTCGATGCGCGGCGCCATCCGCTTGGTTGCTGCTTCTCCAACTTCAAGCAGCACTTCGCCAAGGGGCAGGCGTTCAGCTACAGCCTTGAGGATATGGGGCGCTATTACCGCGACTATGTCCGGCTGATGGCGCATCTCGATCGGGTTCAGCCCGGGATGGTGCACCGGGTCACCTATGAAAGCATGGTCGACGATACCGAGGCCGAAGTCCGCCGCTTGCTGGACTATTGCGGAGTGGAGTTCGAGGACGCCTGTTTGTCGTTCTATAACAATGACAGAGCGGTCCGCACGCCAAGTTCCGAGCAGGTTCGCCAGCCGATCTTCCGCGAAGGGACCGAAGCGTGGAAGCCGTTCGCCGCTCATCTGGGCCCACTGCGCGATGCGCTGGGCGATGTGCTGGAATATTATCCGGCGGTGCCCGAAACGTTGTAAAAGTGTCACTCTCGGCGGTCTGATTGGTAATTTCTTAACAGCGCAGCTTGACGCAGGGCGTGGCAGGAATCAGGTTCCTGTCAGTTGCTAAGCCAACAAGGGGTTATCCATGCATATTGCCACCCGCCGCGCCGCCTTTGCTGCGCTTCTTACCTCCACCGCAATGATCGCCACGCCGGCTTTCGCCCAGACTGCGGAAGAGGACAGCGTCGACGCGACTGAGATCGTAGTGACTGCGCAGAAGCGCTCGGAAAGCCTGCAAAAGGTTCCGATTTCGATCCAGGCGATCGGCACGGCCAAGCTGGAACAGCTCAACATTTCGAACTTCAGCGGCTATGCCCAGCAGCTGCCGTCGGTCACCTTCCAGGGGTCAGGCACTCCCGGCGTCAACGTGATCTACATGCGCGGGGTTGCTTCGGGCGGGGATGGCAACCACTCGGGCTCGCTGCCTTCGGTCGGGGTTTACCTCGATGAACAGCCGGTCACCACGATCGGCGGCAACCTTGATGTCCATATTTACGACATCGCCCGGATCGAGAGCCTTTCGGGCCCGCAGGGTACGCTTTATGGCGCTTCGTCGCAGGCCGGGACGATCCGGATCATCACCAACAAACCCGATCCTACCAAGTTCGACGGCGGCATGGATGCCGAGGTTAACTCTGTGTCCGGCGGCGGCATTGGCGGTAAGTTCGAATTCTTCGTCAACGCACCGCTGAGCGATCGGATGGCCATCCGGGCGGTCGGATTCTACAAGCGTGACGCCGGTTGGATCGACAATGTGCCCGGATCGCGCAGGTTCCTTGGAACCCCGATCCTTGATGTAAATGGCGATTGGGCCGGAAACCTGCTCGATGGCATCGTGGTCAACAACAACGCCTTTGTGAAGAAGGACTACAACACCTCTGAAACTTTCGGTGGCCGTGCCGCCTTGGGCATTGAGCTGGATGACAATTGGACGGTCACTCCAGCGGTCATGTACCAAAAAACTGATTCAAAAGGAAATTTTTCCTATGATCCGTCAGTAGGTGATTTGCAGGTCCAGCATTTTGCGTCAGAGTTCCGGGAAGACAAATTTGTCCAAGCGTCCTTGACGATCGAAGGCAAGATCGGAAACTGGGACGTCACCTATGCTGGGGCCTACCTTGATCGCAAGACCTTCAGCTCGAGCGATTATACCGACTACGCCGAAGCTTATGACCAAATCTACGCGAACTACACAGATACCGATCCTTCGAGCCCAACTTTCGGCGATTTCATTTGCAGTGGCTTGGCCGGCTGTCTGTATTTCACTGACGCGCTGGGCAACACCATTGACCCACGCCAGAA
>JAGNTK010000178.1 GCA_017987575.1 Novosphingobium sp.
CGCGGGCCGACAGATCACCGTGGAGAAGGTTGTTGAGCCAGACGATCTCGGCGTCCCGCTGTCCGGCCGGGATGCCGTTGCGTTCGACGCTGCTGGCGCCCAACACCGCAGCGGGCGGCAGGGCGGCACGCTTCAGTGCATCGCAGAGGGCTTTGAGGGTGGCCGGTTTGTCGGGCCGGGCTTCGACAGGCTGCTTTTCGCGCAGCACGAAAGGCATGGGCGCCCGGTCATCCACCCGCAGTGCAACGATGGGGGTGCCGTGCTTGTCGGCGGTGATCAGTTCGCGGGTCTGCCAGCGGCAGATTTCTGATTCCAACCCGACAATGGCCACCAGAAGATCAGAGGCGCGGAGCGCGCTATCGATTTGGGCAACCCAGTCGCTGTCGCCTTCCTGCACGCCGGTCTCGTCGCGCCACACGCGGGCATGCTCGTTCTGCAGGAAAGCCTGCACCGCTTCGGCCCAGGTGTGGGCCTTGCCGCCACGCGGGTAGCTGACGAATATCCGGTAATGTTTGAGGGAGTCGATCACGGTGACAATACGCTTGCGATTGGCCATGGCGGTGTGCTGCGCCGCGCGTGCTGTCGATTATGCGATATTTCTTTTAGCTGAGCGGCATGGCGGGCCGACGCCAATGCGTTGGTGACGGGCTCACTACCGGCAGCGTGCCGCGGCCGGCTGGCCCTGGGTGTAGGCGTCCCAGTTAAAGCTGAAGTCGGCTTGGTCGGGACGGGTGATGCCCAAGCGAAGGGGTGCAGCCTTGGCACCGACGGCGCCTGGCCGGGCGTTGGTCGGGCCGGAGGCGCCGGGAAGGACCCCTGCCTGCGCCTGGACAGCCTTGCGCACGGCGTCCGGGTCGTCCAGCAGTGCGCGAAGCTTCCAGATGATGACCCGTCCATCCATGCCGCCACTGGCCAGCGTGTCGCCCGACGGTGCGGCGGCGAGCACGTCGATCTGGCCGTGGTGGGCCGTCAGGCGTGCCAGCAGTGCCCCGTCGGCAAGCCTGCGGATGAAGATCTGCTGTTGGCTCGTGGCGGCGAACCACCGGCCTTGGGGGTCGATCGCAAGCTGCCATCCACCGCAACTGCTCCCATCGCCCGACGGACAGGGCAGGGTGTTCATGCGGAGAATTCCCTTGTCATCCAGGTGCCCGCGCAGAAAATGTTCATTGGTGGCTGCGAGCACTGTTTGCCCATCAGGGGTGGCAGCGAGCGCATTGACACCCGATGTTTGATCGATGGAAAGCGTGGTCAGCGCTTCGCCGGGGGGCTTCCAGACATGGAGGTGGCGTTTGCCTTGGGCTGCACCGATGATCGCCGCGCCGCGACCGAGCGTGATGACTTTATCGATGCGCTCTTCGATCACAGCGGAGCGGCTATCCGCCCTCCGGCCCGATTCCGGGTCGACATAGGCGATACGGCTGCCTTCCTGATCCAGATAGGGGGCGACGATGAGCCGCATCCCGGCCGAGTCCCACGCGATGGCGTACAAAGAAAGATCCGGATTTTCGCGGGCGATGAGGGCTTGCTGGTGACAGGTATTCAAGGCCCAGCGTTGAAGCGGCCTGCCCCACGCGGAAGCGAAGAGCGTATCCGCATGGGCTCCCGTTCCGAAGCTCAGCGCAGTGACTTTCTGATCGCTGTAATGCCCGGGAGCGGCTGCGAGGACCTCATGCGTGGTGGTGTCGAACACGGCGACCTGACCTTCGCTGGTTCCCACGGCGAGGCGGCGCCCTGTTGCGTCGAATGCCAGTGCAGAAATATTTGTGTTCTCGGGGCCGTACTGTCCGGCAATCGGCAGCGTCCATCGTTGTTCCGTTGCTGCCAGATCCCATACCTTGACGACATCGCCGCCCGCTGCCCCTGAACTGGCGGTGACCGCAAGCCCGTGTCCTGCGCAGCAGGCCATCAGTACGCCGGAGGTCGGTGAATCGTGTCCGTCGAGGAGCCGTTCGAGGCGCCATTCCTTCTTACGTTGGTAGATGCCTACCGTTCCATCGTCGCGCAGGGCCAGCAGTCGGTCGCCTTGGGGCGAGAAGCGGACATCACTCACCGTATCCCGCGGGCTGTTTTCGGCCGGGGCGGGAAAGGCCAGCCGTTTCAGCATGTCGCCTTTGGCGTCCAAGAGCCAGACCGACGCATCGTTGAGGCCGATGGCAAAGCGATCCTCCTTGTCCTGGGCGAGAGCCCGTTCCGGTGAGGGGTCAAATGCCACGCTCGATCCCGACATGCTGCCGGCAAGGGTCTCTCCAACCGGAAATCCATGGCGGATCCAACGTTGTGTGGGTGATCCGCCATCCTTCCGCTCGATCACGGAGAGGGCGCCATTGGCGTAAAGAATCGCCAGACGGGGCAATGTCGGATGACTCACCATGTCGCTCACACCATAGCCGGCGAGGCCGACATCGAGGGGCGGGCCGTCTTGCGCACCGTCGGGGTGGACGATCTGCATGACGTGCCCGCTCCGACCATCAGTCACAATGGCCAGCCGTTCGTCCGCCAGGAAGGCAAGCTGGTTCAGCACCAGTGGCTCGCGTTCGTCTCCCGTATCCGTTTGAAATACGCGTCGATGTGCCCAAGCCTTGTTTCGGGAAAGCAGCCAAACGGCGCCGTCGTGCTGGGTGGCGGCAATCCGGTTGCCGTCCCGCGAGAAGATGATCTTGCCAATCTCACTCGTTCCCAGGCGCAAGGTATGGGTCGGTACGGCCGTGCCCGCTGCGAGATCAAAGAGCGTGAGGCGGCCATCCCGACTGCCGATGGCCAGAAGCCCTTCGTGGGAGACGGCAATGGCGCTCGCTGGACCGTTGACGAGGGGGATGGCCGCAAGCAGGGTGGCCGGCGGATTTTCCAGCAGAAATCGTCGCGCCGCATCGCTGGGGCGAACGGCCAGCGACTCGGCGGCATAGGCGCTTGCCTGGTTAAGGCGGCCGTCACGTCTGAATGATTCTGCGAGATTGAGGTGTGCCCGGGCGAGATTGTCCTGCGCGGCACGCTCCGCGAGCCATGCCTGACAGCCGAACAGGATGGCGGCAACCGCAAGCAGGAGCAGAATCAAAGAAATGGCGCCGAAAATGCGTGCGCGGATTGCCTCGCGACGTACCCCCTTGTGGCTGCCCACGAGTTTTCGGAGGGTCTGGTCGCTGGGGCCGTCGGAGCCGCCCGCGACGGATTCATCGATGCGAAGCCATCCGTCAAGGTCGTCACGCAGGGCAAGCCCGGTCACATCGTTGGAATGGGCGCGAGCGTTTTCAAGCGCACCGTCGATATTGATGAGAATGGGAACGCGGCCGCTTGCACGCAGGTTCTGTGCTTCGATGTAGTTGGACGCTTCGATCGGAACCCACTTCGAATGGGACAGGGCATGGCGCCGGCCGACAATCACCAGATGCGTGCTGCTGCGGACCCGGCGCCGGGTCATGACGCGCAAGTCATCGCCCGCCCGGAATCCATCCTGGGTATCCAGGAAGACGGAAAAGCCCATGCCTCTGACGGGCTGTTCAAGCGCGGCCTTCAAGGCGGCCGGATAGGCGTTGCCGTCGCTCTGGGCGTAGGAGATGAAATAGTCGTACCCCCACACTGCGTCCAGAAGACTCTGCAGCCGTACTCGCCAGCGCAGCCATCGCGGCCCGTCTTGCTTCCGGTCAGACGGGCCGAGAGCCTCAGTTGTTGGATTCGGCATTGTCAGTATCGGCGGCACTGACGCTGACAGTGGATGAGGGTGCGCAAGAACTCGTCACTTCTGGAGCCGGT
>JAGNTK010000051.1 GCA_017987575.1 Novosphingobium sp.
CGCTGGCGCACCGCCTCGATATCTTCAGGGCGGCACTGCTGGGTCACTTGCAGCCGGTTGCGCAGCGCGGTTGGCAGCATGGCGAGACCATCAGGCACGACCTGACTGAGAATACCCGCGCCCTGGCTGCCGCCGGTCACGAGCACCCGCAGCAGGCCGTCTTCGCTGAACGCCGGGAACGGCGCATCGCGCAGCGCCAGCACTTCGGCGCGGACCGGATTGCCGACAAGGTGGACCTTGCCCGCATGCTTGGGTTTAAGCCGTTCAATGTCGCGATAGGAGGTGGCGATCGCATCGACCCGGCCCGCAAGGAACCGGTTGACCCGGCCAAGCACTGCGTTCTGTTCGTGGATCACGCTCGGCACGCCAGCGCTGGTCGCAGCCCACAACGCCGGGAACGCCGGGTAGCCGCCAAAGCCGATCACCGCGCTCGGTTCAAAGCTTTCAAACAGCCGTAGCGCCATTCGCTTCCCTTCAAGGATCGCGCCGATCCCTTTGGGCCAGTGCAGCGGGTTCTTGCCCAGCCGCCCCGCTGGTAATTGGTGCGCGACCAGCGAGTGCGGTTTGCCGGGCAGGCGGCTGCCGCGTTCATCGGTGATGAGGGCGACATGATGGCCGCGCGCTTCCAGTTCAACCGCCAGCGCAAAGGCCGGGATCAAATGTCCGCCGGTGCCCCCAGCGGCCAGAACATAGTGCCGCGAAATGCCGCTCATCGTTTGAATCCAAGGCTGGCGAAGTTGAACCGTTCGCGCTTGATAAAGGGGTTACGCCGGGTGATCGATAGCAGGAAACCGACCCCCAAGCACAGCGCGATCGTGGACGATCCGCCATAGGAGATCAACGGCAGGGTCATCCCTTTGGACGGGAACAACTGCAGGTTGACCATCACGTTGATGAACGCCTGTCCGCCGATTTGCGCGATCAGTCCGGCCGCAGCAAGGGTGGTGAACAGGTCTTCCTCTTCGAGCAAGCGGACCAGCACCCGGCCAACCAATGCCAGATACAGCAGCACGATCACCGCGCAGGCAATCAGACCGAATTCCTCACCAATCACCGAAAAAATGTAGTCGGTATGCGCCTCTGGCAGCGCGAGCTTGCGCGTGCCCAGCCATAGCCCAGACCCGGTCCAGCCGCCCGCCAGCAAAGTGCGCTGCGCCAGATCGACCTGATCGAACGCGGTCCCACCGCCCAAAAAGGCGTCGATCCGGTTGCGGCCGTTCTCATAGAACACATAGGTAAGCGTCACCATGACGATCCCGCCGCCAATCACGCCGCCGATCCGCTTGAGCGAAATGCCAGACAGCAGCACCATCACGAACCACACCCCGCTGAACAGGATCGTCGATCCGAAATCGGGTTGCAGCATCAGCAGGCCACCGATCAGTGCCATCAGTCCGGTACACAGCGCGATCACCGGCAGGTTGGGATCGCGCGCACGCCATGAGAGGATCCAGGCCATACCAATCGCAAAGGCCGGCTTGAGGAATTCGGACGGCTGGAGCGACATCCCCAGATTGAGCCAGCGCCGCGCGCCGTTGACCGAAAAACCGATCACCGGAACCAGCATCAGAGCAATCAGCATCGCAGCGCAGAGCAGGATGCCGGCCCGACGCGCCCAGTCCTTGGACAGCAGTGAGGCACCAAACATCGCGATCAGGCCTAGCACCTGATAGCGGATGTGCATCGAGAAGAAGTGCAGATCATCGAGCCGCACCGATGCGGTCGACAGCCGCCGCGCGCTGGCCGGCGAGCCGGCGGCAACCGCCGCTGCGCCAATCGCCATCAAGGCCAGAACCAGCCCCAGCAGCACCCGATCAATCTCGCGCCACCAGATTGCCAGGTCGCTTCGGCGGTTGCGTTGGACCCGTGTTGCGGTTGTACCTGACGCTCCGCCGCGCGGAACAAGTGGAGGATTACTGGCCATCAGCGTCGCCCTCCCACAGTAGTTTCCGGTTCGGGGGTCAGCAGGGTCTGAACGATCTGGCGGAAAGCGTCGCCGCGCGCTTCGTAGTCGCGGAACTGGTCAAAACTGGCGCAGGCGGGGGATAGCAGTACCACATCGCCGGGCTTGGCCGCTGCCATCGCCTGCTGGATCGCCTCACACATCATTTCGCTGCGCCGTACGGGCATGAACGGGGTCAGCAAATCGGCAAATTTCGGCCCTGCTTCGCCAATGGTATAGGCGGCTGCGACATTGCCGAAAAACGGCGCGCATTCATCGAGCCGGTCACCCTTGGGCAAGCCGCCCAAAATCCAGTGGATCCGGCGCTCGGGTCGCGGCGGGAACGCCGCAAGGGCTGGCGCGGTCGAAGCCGGATTGGTCGCCTTGCTGTCGTTGATGTACATCACGCCGTTTGCTTCGGCGACCCGTTCCATCCGGTGTGGCAGCCCGCGAAAGCTGGCCAAAGCCGGACGCCACTGCATCGGGGTCAGCCCCAGCGCTTCGGCGATCGCCACTGCCACAGCCGCGTTTTGCAGATTGTGCGGGCCTTGCAAGCTGGGCCAGTCGTCCTGCAGTGCGATCAGATCCTTGCCATCAACCGAGCGGACCCGCCAAGCCTCGCGCAGCTGCGCCTCGCGCGCGGCGATCGACTGGGTCCGGGCATCGCCCATCCCGAACACCGCAAACTGATCAGCGCGCTGCATCGCAAACAACCGCGCCTTGGAGGCGGCATAGCCGGTGAAGCCATCATACCGATCAAGGTGGTCGGGCGTAACATTCAGCAGCGCAGCCACTTCGCATTGCAGGCTGTGGGTCAGGTCCAACTGATAGCTCGACAGTTCGAGCACATAGACCCCGCCCGCGTCGAGCGGATTGGCCGACAGGATCGGCAGGCCGATATTCCCGCCCATCCGGGTCGGCAGCGCAGCCGATTGCAGGATGTGATGGAGCAGCGCCGTGGTGGTGCTTTTGCCGTTGGTGCCGGTGATCCCGACCACCCGGTGCGCCGGCAGATTGGGCCGGGCCAGCGCGAACAGTTCGATGTCGCCGATCACCGGAACGCCAAAGCTGGCGGCGTGGGCGGCAATCGGGTGCTGGTTGAGCGGCACCCCTGGCGAAACCACAACGCCAGCAAGCCCGGTCAGATCAATCCCGACAGGATCGGCCAGTTCGACCCGTCCTTCAAGCGCCCGCCGGGGTTCTTCACGGTTGTCCCACGCGGTTACCTGCGCGCCGCCAGCCAGCAGACTTTCTACAGCCGACATCCCCGAGCGAGCGAGCCCGAGGACGGCATAGCGTTGGCCGACAAAGGCGGGGGTTGTGATCATCTGAGCTTCAGCGTGGACAGTCCGATCAGCGCCAGCACGATCGAGACGATCCAGAAGCGGATCACGACGGTCGATTCCTGCCAGCCCAATTGTTCGAAATGGTGGTGGATCGGGGCCATTTTGAACACCCGTTTGCCAGTGCGTTTATAGACCGCGACCTGAATGATCACCGACAGCGCCTCAGCCACGAACAGCCCGCCAACGATGGCCAGAACGATCTCGTGATGCGCCGCCACGGCAATCGCGCCCAGCGCCCCGCCCAAGGCGAGGCTGCCGGTATCACCCATGAACACCGCTGCAGGCGGCGCGTTGAACCACAGGAAGGCCAGCCCCGCCCCCATAATCCCGGCGCAGAGGATCGCGAGTTCGCCCGCGCGCGGAACGTGCGGAATGCCAAGGTAAGCCGAAAAGTCCGCGCGTCCGGCAAGGTAAGCGATGATTGCGAAGGTCCCCGCGGCAATAATCACTGGCATGGTGGCTAGGCCATCAAGCCCGTCGGTAAGGTTCACCGCGTTGCCAGCGCCAACGATCACGAAGGCGGCGAAGATGTAATAGAACCCGCCCAGCGGAATGTAACGGTCCGACAGGAACGGCACATAGAGGTTGGTGTCGATCTGGCTGACCATGATCCACGAAGCGATCCCGGCGACCAGAAACTCGGCCGCTAGCCGGACCCGGCCCGGAACCCCGGCATGGGAACGCTTCTTGACCTTGTCATAATCGTCGAGGAACCCGATTGCGCCGAAGCCGACGGTTACCGCAAGACAGGCCCAAACCAGCGGGCTGGTCAGGTCCATCCACAGCAACATCGAAACCAGCAGCGAGATCAGGATCATCAACCCGCCCATGGTCGGCGTGCCGCGTTTGGCGAGGTGGCTCTGCGGGCCGTCTTCGCGGATCGGCTGGCCCTTGCCCTGCCGGACCCTGAGCATCGCAATGAAGCGCGGGCCGATAATCAGCCCGAGCACCAGCGCGGTCATCAGCGCGGCACCCGCGCGGAATGTCTGGTAGCGGATGAGGTTGGCTATCCCCTCAAACTCAAAATACTGCGCGATCAGGTAGAGCATAGCCCTGCCTTATTCCTTATGCTGCGCGAGCGCGGCGACAACAGCCCCCAGCCCGACCGAGTTCGACCCTTTGACCAGCACCGCGTCGCCGCCCGCCAAGCCATGCGCGTTGAGTAATTTGATTGCCTCAGCCGCAGTTTCGCAATGGGCGAAGCGGGTGCCCTTGCCAAGCGCACTGGCGGCGTCTTTCCCCATTTCGTCGGCCAGAACCTGCATCTCACCGCCAACCAATACGACATAGTCCACACCGCTGGCTGCAATCGGCCCCATCAGCGCTGCGTGGTAGGCCGCGCCATGTTCGCCCAATTCCTTCATCGCCCCCAGAACGGCGATCCGCCGCTTGGCATGGGTTACGCCCAATTGCGCCAGCGTCGCCTTCATCGAGGCGGGATTGGCGTTATAGCTTTCATCGATCAGCAGCGCCCGGCCCGTGCCATCGCCGCCCTTTGCCGCCAGTGTAATCCGTTGGCCGCGCCCTTTGAGGCCTTCCATCTCAGCCAGCGCCAGTCCAGCCGCGCCCAGATCGCCGCCCGCTGCACGCACGGCGGCCATCACGGCGAGCGAGTTGGCAATCCAATGCTCGCCCGGTTCAGCGACGGTGTAGCAGACCTTGCGGTCGCCCAGATCGGCGGTAACCAGCGATCCGCCACCCGGAGCCGGAACAGCATCGAGCAACCGCACATCGGCGTCAGCCGACCGGCCAAAGCTGACTGTGGCGACACCGAGCTGGTCCGCTGCCGCCTTGATCCGCGCATGGTGCGGGCTATCGGCGGGAATGATCGCGGTGCCGCCAGGCTCCAACCCTTCAAAGATTTCGGCCTTGGCATCGGCAATCGCCTCTTCACTGCCGAGCATTTCGATATGCGCCGGGGCAATCGTGGTGATCACCGCGACATGTGGGCGGACCTGCGCGGTCAGCGCGGCGATCTCTCCCGCGTGGTTCATACCCATTTCAAACACGCCGAACTTGCTGCGCGCTGCCATCCGGGTCAGGCTGAGCGGAACGCCGACGTGGTTGTTGTAGCTTTTGATGGAGCGGTGCGCCCCGCCCCGGCTCGATCGATCGAGCGCAGCAAAGATTGCTTCCTTGACGCCGGTCTTGCCGACTGAGCCGGTGACGCCGACAATAGTTGCATCGACGCGGGCCCGCGCGGCCTTGGCCAGCTTGATCAGCGCGGCATTGGTATCGTTCACCAGCACGTGCGGGCCTTCGACAGGGCGATCGACCACCACCGCCGCCGCACCTCTGGCAAAAGCCATTTCAACGAACTTGTGCCCGTCCATCGCTTCGCCCTTCAAGGCAAAGAACAGATCGCCAGGAACAACATCGCGGCTGTCGATTTCTACGCCGGAGACCTGAAATTCGCCCACTGCGACCCCGCCAGTGGCACGGGCAATGGCAACCGCATCCCACAGCGCCAGTCCCAGCAGGTCCGTCGGATCGGCAGGCCAGGGCATGATCTTGGTTAGCGCATTCATGCCGCACACTCCCTGGCAACGGTGACATCATCAAACTGCAGAACCCGGCAATTGTCACCGGATCCGATAATCTGGCCTTGCTCATGGCCTTTGCCGGCCACCATCACGATATCGTCGCGGCCCGCTGCTGCGATGGCGGCGGCGATGGCAGCGCGCCGATCGCCCACTTCGGTCAGGCCGGATCCGCCAGCCAGCACTTGCGCACGGATCGTGACGGGGTCTTCGCCGCGCGGATTATCGTCGGTTACGATGCCCAGATCGGCTTGCTCGGCTACGATCCGGCCCATCGGCGCACGTTTGCCGGAATCGCGGTCACCGCCTGCCCCAAACACCACGATCAGGCGTCCCGTGCAATGCGGACGGAGTGCCGCAATCGCCGCCGCCAGCGCATCGGGAGTATGGGCATAATCGACATAAATCGGCGCGCCGGCACGGGTGATCGCCGCGCGTTCCAGCCGGCCGCGCACCGGTTGCAGCCGGGCGAGTGCATCAAACACTTGCGCTGGATCGCCACCCGTGCCCAAGACCAACCCAGCTGAAACCAACGCATTTGCGGTTTGATAGGCTCCGATCAGCGGCAGGTTCACTTTGCGAACCTTTCCGGCATATTCGATTTCCAGCACCTGACCGAGCTGTCCCGGCGTACGCGAAAGCAACCGGATACCTTGCACATCGGCGCCTTGTCCCACACCGATCAATCGCAGTCCCCGACGCCGGACATGGTCGACGGCGCGCGCGGTCCATTCGTCATCCATCCAGATGACGGCAGCGCCAGCGGGATCGACCACTTCGTCAAACAGCCGCATCTTGGCCGCGAAATAGTCGTCCATGTCCTTGTGGTAATCGAGGTGATCGCGGCTGAGGTTGGTAAAGGCCCCGGCCAGAACGCGCGGCCCTTCGCTGCGGTATTGCGAGAGGCCGTGGCTGCTTGCCTCAAACGCGACGTGGCTGATCCCCTCACGCGCCAGCCCGCTCATATTGGCAAGGAAGGTGACAATGTCGGGCGTGGTCAGGCCGGTTGAAACGCTTTCATCGGCCGTCGTCACACCCAGCGTCCCGATCGAGGCGGCGCGGTGCCCGGACATCCGCCAGATCTGCCGGGTCATCTCGACACAGGACGTTTTTCCGTTGGTCCCGGTAACAGCAACAACCACTTCGGGAACCGGGGTGAAAAAGCCTGCCGCCAGCTGCGCGAACACCTGTCGGGGTTGGTCCGCAGCGATGTGGACGGCGCCCTCGACCTTGGCTTCTGGGCGGGCGACGACAGCCACGGCTCCAGCAGCTATGGCTGCGGGAATGAAGTCTTCGCCATTGACCAAAGCGCCTTGAAATGCGCCAAACACGGTGCCCGGAGCCACTTTGCGATTGTCGATCGCAAAGCCGGTGACCTGCATTTCGGCCTGGTCCTTCAGGACAATTCCCGCCTGCCCAGCCAGCGCCGACAGCTTCATTCGCTTTTGCCCTTGCCAACCAGCGGGGCCAGATCGGAAATGTCCACGTCGCGGGTATTGTCGGGCATGATCCCCAACAGCGGGCCAATCCGCGGGACCAATCGGCCAACAACCGGAGCGGCGTTAAACGCGGCGGTGCGTTGGCCCGATGTGGCAACAGTCCCTTGTGGCTCATCGAGCATGATGATCACCACATAACGCGGCTGATCCATCGGGAAGGCAGCGGCGAAGGTCGCGACCAGGCTGCTTTCACGGTAACCGCCCGCACCGGGCTTTTCAGCCGATCCGGTCTTCCCACCAACGCGATAACCCAGTGCGTTGGCCTTCTTGCCGGTGCCGATCTCAACGATCATCCGCAGCAACTGCCGCATTCTTGCCGATGTGCTGGCCTTGAACACCCGTACGCCCGGAGCGGCCTGGCCTGGCTCGACCTTGAGCAACGTGGCAGGGCGCCAGATACCGCCGTTGACCAAAGCGCCATAGGCACTGGCCAGATGCAGCGGAGTAACGGCAATGCCGTGCCCATAAGCGACCGTCATGGTGGTGATCCGCGACCATTTGCCCTTCGGCCACAGCGGCATCCCGCGCGCGGGCAATTCGATCTGCGCGCGCTTGTCCATCCCCAGCGCCCGCATCGTGGCATTGAGCCGTTCACCGCCGACATCGTCGGCAATCTGCGCGGTGACAATGTTTGACGAATGGATCAGCGCTTCGGGCACATTCAACGATGCGCCCAGCGCGTGGCTGTCATTCAGTTCAAACCCGCCGATCGAGATTGCCCGGTTGGATTGATAACGCTTGGATAGATCGGTCACGACGCCAGCGTCAATCGCGGCGGCAACAGTGATCGGCTTGAATGTGGAGCCCAGTTCGTAGACCTGGTTGGTCACCCGGTTGAAGATGAAGCCTTCACCAGCCCGGTCGATCAGATTAGGATTGAACGATGGCAAGGAAGCCAATGCCATCACTTCGCCGGTTTCGACGTCCAACACGATCCCGGCGGCACCTTTGGCGTTGGCATCGGCCATTCCGCGCAGCAGTTCGTCCTCCAGAGCGCCCTGAACGCGGGTGTCGATCGACAGCATCGCCGGGGTACCGCGTTGGGCCGGATCGGTCAGCCGATCATCGAATACCTGTTCCATCCCGACATGGCCGTGGCCGTCCGCCCCGACAAAGCCCAGAATATGTGCGGCCATCGATCCTTGTGGATAGAACCGTTCGGTTTCCCGCGGGAACTCCAGCGCCGGTTCACCCAGTCCATGAATCCGGTTGGCGTCTTCGGGCAGGATCCTGCGCCGCAGATAACCCGGACGGCCATCGGCCAGCCGGGCGGTCAGCGCGTTGACTTCAAGATCGGGAAATATCCGCACCAGCGCTTCGGCCACTTCGCGCGGTTTGCGGACCAGCGGCGGGCCATCGGTGCCGAGCGCCGCCGGGTTGTACCACAGCGAATAGGCCGGGAATGCCCGGGCCAGCGGCACTCCGTGGCGATCAGCGATATCGCCGCGCTCAGGCAGCAAGCTGGTGCCGTAGGTCTGGCGGCTTGGCGCCGGTTCGAACAGCCCTAAGTAGGCAATTCGGGTCAGCGCCAGAAATGCAATCACAGCAAAACCCAAGACCACCCACAGCACGCGCCATTTGGCCATCAGCAGGCTGCGCTGACGCACATTGACCAGCGCGCCGCGCCCGTTTGACATGACCGTAGAGACTGAGATGGTGGTCATTGGTCACGCACCTCGCGGCGATCAACCTTGTTCAGCCGGTCGCTTAGCGTCGCGTCGGTGGTGGGTTTGGATTTGCCGCCCCTGGCTGGCTCTGCCGCCATCGCTTTACCAGTCAGTGGGTTGACCATTTCGGGCAAAGCCGCAGGCCCGCTTGGGGCATCGGCCTTGGCAACCCGGATCGGGCTGGGAGCGTCGGCGCCGCGTGCCTTGCCCAGATCTGCCAGTTGCCGCTCCCCTTCAAGGTATTGTCCGGCAGCTGGCGCCTGATAGCCGAACTCCACCTGGTTCAAGCTGCGCAGCTGCTGCTGGTTGGCGCGGGTTTCAAATTCGGTTTCGAGCAGTAGCTTGTCCTGCTTCACTGCCAGGATTTGCCGCTCGGCCAGCCGTACTTCGCTTTTCACCGCATTGACTTTGAAGGTCAGGACCACGGTGAAGGTGAAGCAGGTCAGCAGCACTGCGGCCCAGCCGATCGAGCGCATCCGGTCCCGCGTCAAGTTCATGCCGCCCTCCCCAGGTTCGCTGACGACCTTGCAGCAGCAGCGGTGCGGGTCGCCGCGCGCAGCGTGGCCGATCTGGCGCGCGGGTTGCGGGCCAGCTCAGCTTCGCCAGCGCGCTGCGCCTTGCCAAGGTCAGCAAAGGTCGGGGCAAAGGTCGGGGCGGTGAGCGGCATGTGGCGCGACGCGCCTGTCACCGCGCCGCTGGCATCGCGCAAGAACTGCTTGACGATCCGGTCTTCCAAACTGTGAAAGCTGACTACCGCCAGCTTCCCGCCGGGGGCGAGCAACGTTTCGGCAGCGGCCAGCCCAGCGTTCAGCTCGTCGAGTTCCGCGTTCACATGGATCCGCACCGCTTGAAAGCTGCGGGTCGCAGGATCCTTGGGGGCACCGGGGCGATGGCCCAGCGCCTTGCGGACCACGTGGGCCAATTGCCCGGTTGTTTCCAGCGGACGTGCCGCGACTATTGCGCGGGCTACGCGGCGGGACTGGCGTTCTTCGCCGTACTGGAACAGCACGTCGGCGATTGCCTCTTCGGCGGCGGTGTTGAGGAAATCGGCGGCGCTTTCCCCATCCTGCGCCATCCGCATATCAAGCGGGCCATCGCTGGAAAAGGCAAAGCCACGCTCCGCCTGGTCGAGCTGCATGGATGAGACGCCGATATCCATCACCACGCCATCGACCTGCGCCACGCCTGCCTCTGCCATGGCGGCGACCATTTCGGAGAAGCGGCGGGGATGGAGCACCAGCTGGGGCGGGCTTTCGCGGGTTTCGTTCCATTCGCTGCCAGCGCGGATCGCATCGGGATCGCGGTCAAAGGCGTGGACCATCGCCCCGGCATCAAGCAAGGCGCGGGTATAGCCGCCTGCGCCAAAGGTGGCGTCAATGATGACCGCACCTGGAGCAGGCGCAAGGGCTGCGATCACTTCGTCGAGCAGAACCGGGATATGAGGCGCGGTCATTTGCGCGCCTTTCCGGACATGGCCTGGGCAGCCAGATCGGCGCAGGCTTCCTGCGCATCTTCCCAGCCTGCCCCCAATTTGGCCAATTCCGCCGGGTTCCAGATGGTGAACATCTTGCCGCCACCCTGAAAGAATACCGCATCGCTAAGCCCGCCCAGCTTGAAAAAGCGTTCGGGCATAACGAACCGGCCGCTGTCATCGAACGGCACGCGGGCGAAACCATAGAGCTGCTGCGCGCGGTGATCGCGGTCGAAGTCCAGCCCACGTTCCAGCGCGATGCCTTCTTCGCGGTTCAGTTCGGTTTCGAATTCATCGACCCGCGACAGCCCAAAGCCGGTCAGGCATTTCCAGCGTGGGTGCTTGGCGAGACACAGGACCCGTTCGCCTTGTCCGGAATCGCGCACCGCTTTGCGGAAGTCAGGCGGCAGCACGAAGCGACCCTTTTCGCCGAGTAGCGAAAAGCCTTGGCCACTGTAGATGATCGGCTTGCCGGCCTCCACGTTTTCGTCCCGCCCTAAAACCGGAATTGCTTCCGGACCCCGTAAAATCCTCCCCGTCCCAGCCGCGCGCCCTCGCGGCCAGCCAGTCCCTCAACAGGACGCGGCAGTGAACTTGGATGTCGATGAAATGGTTCAATACCGCTGCATTGGCGGGGATGGAAGGGAAAATTACGGGAAATCGCGGGATAACATGGTAAATATATGATTTATAATATTTTGATTCCATTGCGATGGCGCCGACGCGAGCGATGTTTATGATTTGTTCAACCGTAGAATCAACGCTTTAGCGTCCAACTTTCAGCCTCTGTCGAGTCCATCCCGCGCTTTCCCCGGCTGGAACGAATCAGCGCGTGACGAACGCGGCGTCGAGCAGCCAGGTGAATGCCTTGGCGCGGGTTCCGGCGGGGTCGTCCCGCTCCAACAACGCGGCATCGGCCAGCGCGACTACCCGGCCCCGGCCAATCGTGCAGGTCACCGCAAGGCCTTCGCCCCAGAGTTTGCAATGGGCCTGCCCTTCGGTGGCAAAGTGGCCGGGCAGGTTGACTGGCATAGCTACGTCCATCACCTCGCGGCTGGTCTCGCCCAGTTGTTGACGGTCATCGAAGCGCAGGCTGAGGCCCCAATGCGACAGGATTGGCGAGAGCAGCGCGACCGCTTGCGGACGGCGCGGATCGCCCAGCGGAAAATCCGAATGTTCGGTCAGTGCCGGATCGGCAATCAATAGCAATTGCCCACCGCCACGCACCCAGACATCCAGTGCAACGTTCTCTGCCCCGCTCAAGACTCGCGGCTGAGCGATGACCAACCGCCTGACCCGGTCAAGCGGGCCATGCCCGGACGGGCCTGATAGCAGATCAAGCGGTTCGATCCGCCCCTTCCGCCCCAGCGCCGCACGCGCCCAGTGCGGTTGGGTTTCAGGATTCAGTTCTGCGCCGATATCGGGGCTTTCCGTCCACAGGATTGGCAGCGTGGTGAACAACCCGATTGGCTCAGTCTGAGCTGGCGCAACTGGTTTCACCCACCATGCGATCAGCATCAGCGCAAGGATCAACAAGCCCAACACGCCCCAGATGGAGCGCAGTTTAGCGGCGAGGGGCATTCGGCAAAGGTGAAGCGGCAGTCGGGGGTGTTTCGCTTGGCACAGCAGATGGCACCACGCCAATATCGGCCATCGGGTCTGTGGTTCCGGGAGAAGCGGAGGCCGATGGCTGAGCCGAAGCCGGGTCGCTGGCCAGTTCTGACAGTTTGGCGCGATCGTTGATGATATTCGCAAGCCCAACAACCAGCAGCACTATCGCGAGCCCAAACAGCCCGCCCTGCAACCGCTGCACGGCATGGGCGCGCAGCTCACGCGCGCTGGGTGGCGCGAAATGCTGGGGTCCGGTCAGGGGTTCGCGAGCCCGTTGTGGCGGTATGCTTGCCATTCTGCTGGCAGGTCTAGCCGATCATTGCAGCCAAGGGAAGACCGGCAAGCCTTTGGCGCGGAGCCATTCGGCATTGTACAGGCTGGAGAGATAGCGAAACCCGGTGTCACACAGGATCGTCACAACGCGGGGATCCTCGCGGCCTTCTGCCACCAACTCCCGCCCCAGCTCTACCGCGCCAGCGACATTGATGCCCGATGACAGGCCCAGGCAAAGCCCCTCTTCCTTGAGCATCCGCGCGACCCATTCGAGCCCGGCCTCGTCGGAAATCCGGAACTGGGTGTCTATCGGCGCGCCTTCAAGATTGGCCGTGATCCGGCCCTGCCCGATCCCTTCGGCCACCGAAGTGCCTTCAGCCTTGAGCTCGCCATTGGCGTAGTAATTGTAGAGCGCCGCGCCGTGCGGATCGGTCAGCGCGATCCGGACATTCTCGTCAAATGCCTTGAGGCCGAGGCCAACTCCGGCAATCGTCCCGCCGGTCCCGGCCGCACAGGTGAATCCGTCGATCCGGCCTTGCATCTGCTCCCAGATTTCGGGCGCAGTACTTTCGATATGGGCCTTGCGGTTAGCGATATTGTCAAACTGGTTGGCCCAGACCGCACCTTCGGTCTCCTCCGCCAAGCGCCGTGAGGTGTGGACGAAATGGCCGGGGTTGGAGAACGGCGCGGCGGGAACCAGCACCAGCTCCGCGCCCAGCGCGCGCAGCGTGTCCATCTTCTCACGGCTTTGGGTTTCGGGCATGACTATCACCGTCTTGTAGCCCAGCGCGTTGGCGACCAGCGCGAGACCGATCCCGGTGTTGCCCGCGGTCCCTTCGACTATCGTTCCGCCGGGCAGCAGCGTACCCTTGGCCTCGGCATCGCGAACGATCCACAGCGCCGCGCGGTCTTTGACCGATGCGCCGGGGTTGGCGAACTCACATTTGCCCCAGATCTCGCAACCCGCTGCTTCGCTTGGTCCTTCGAGCAGGACCAACGGGGTGTTGCCAATGAGATCGAGCGTGTCGGTGCGGGCAATAGGTGCAGTCATACCGCGAAAGGTAAGTTCGCGTCCGTCCAAGTGCAACGCAATTGCGCTTGGACCGATGAAACTCAGTCTTCCGGCGCGATCGTGACTTTCAGACCATCAACCGCGTCGCTGATTTCCAGCTGGCACGACAGCCGCGAATTCTCGGTGCGATGATCGGTCGAATCGAGCAGGTCGTTCTCGTCTTCGCTGAGCGGCTTGACCAGAGCCGCGAAGGCCGGATCGACATAGACGTGGCAGGTGGCGCAGGAGCAGCAACCGCCGCACAGCGCCAGCAGTTCATCAAAGCCGTTATCACGGATCGCTTCCATCACCGAGACACCGGCGCTGGCTTCGATCGTCTTCTCTTCACCGGCACGGTTGACCACGACGAGCTTGGGCATATCCATCGATCCTTGTCATGCGCGCCCTATCGGCGCTCTGGGCGGGCTGCTAACCACTCGCTTAAACTTTGGCAAGCGAGAGTGGCAATGGGATTGAGCGCAGAGCAGATCAAGCACGGACTGGATAGCGTCGCTGCACT
>JAGNTK010000179.1 GCA_017987575.1 Novosphingobium sp.
TTGGTGGTAAGGATGCCGCCGTTGCCCGGTGCCCCCAGATCAACTGACCAACGGGCCTCCTGCTTGACCGGATCCCAGGCGAGCAACCCGCCGCTCTGGCCCGACTGGACCTGCGGCAGCATGCCCTTGGGCAGGCCGGGCGGAATGCCGCCAGCCATGTTGTAGCCGACATTCCAGAAGCTCTTTGCCAGCTTTTCGCCGGGTTTGACCTGATAGAACTGCCCGTTCTTCTCGGTCGGGATGTAGACCAGCCCGGTATCGGGATTGAACGCCATTGGCGGCCAGTTGTGCGCGCCCGGAGGTCCGGGGACGACCAATGTACCCTTTTCATCGGGGTTGCGTGCCGCCGGGTTTTCAATCGGCCGGCCATTGGCATCAAGCCCGGTCGCCCAGGTCATCGGGGCGTAGGCTTTGCCGCTCAGGAACTTGCCGGTTTTGGCATCGAGCACATAGAAAAAGCCGTTCTTGGGCGCGTGCATGATCACCCGCTGCTTGGCACCGTCCTTACCGATTGGCAGGTCGGCCAGCACAATCCCCTGCGTCGCGGTAAAGTCCCACTTGTCACGCGGGGTTTCCTGGAAGTGCCACTTGTACTTGCCGGTAGCCGGATCAAGCGCGACGATCGAGGAGACGAACAGGTTATCACCCTTGCCGCCGGGATCGCGCACTTCGTCGTTCCACGGTGATGAATTGCCGGTGCCGATCAGGATGCTGTCATTGACTTCATCATAAACGATCGTGTCCCACACGGTGCCGCCGCCTGCGGTCTGCCAGCCGCCCTTGTCGCCCCAGGTAGCATTGCCCTGCGCGGCAAAGGCTTCATCGGAGGCCGCGCCATCGGCCTTCTTCTCCGGGTTAGGCGTTGTGTAGAACCGCCAGACCAGATCGCCGTCAGCGACATCGTAGGCCGAAACGTAGCCGCGCACGCCCAGTTCAGCGCCGCCATTACCGATCAGCACCTTGCCTTTGACCACGCGCGGTGCGCCGGTGATCGTATAGGGCTTGGCCTGATCGACCGTGACTTTGCTCCACACCAGCTTGCCGGTCTTGGCGTCGAGCGCCTGCAAGCGGCCATCGTAGGTGCCGACAAAAACCTTCCCATCATAGATCGCGACCCCGCGGTTGACCGCATCGCAGCAGCCCTTGGCCAGCGTTTCGCGCGGCACTTCGGGATCGTGGACCCACAGTTCCTTGCCGGTCTTGGCATCGAGCGCATAGACGATCGACCAGGCGCTGGTGACATACATCACGCCGTCCGACACGATCGGGGTCGCTTCAACCCCGTGCGGGACTTTCATGTCATAGGACCAGGCGATACCGAGCGTGGAGACATTGTTCTTGGTGATCGCGCCCAGCTGCGAATAGCGCTGTTCGTCATAGCTGCCGCCATAGGTCAGCCATTCCTTACCGGTCTTGGCGGCATCGGCGATCGCGCGCGTAGCGGCCTCATCCGATAAACCGCCGCCGCAGCCAGCCAATGTTACCAGCCCGGCTGCCAGTAGTGCCAATCCCTTGAACCTAGTTCCGATCACAGCCAGTCCTTCCCAATTCTTGGATTTCTTGGAGCATACCATGGCACAATCGCAATCCCGAAATTGACCGAAAAGTGCTATAATTGACTTTTCAGCGCAAGAGTGCGGTCTTGCGCCAAGCACCTTGCTGTTTGTTGCACCAAAATCGCTGGGACTGAACCTTGAGGGGACTGACATGGCACTTCGTTCTGACCGCGTTACCACTGGCGGACTTTCGGCTGGCGCACGGGCGCTGTTTCGGGCTGGCGGGGTCAAGGGCACCGACTTTGGCAAGCCGATCATCGCCGTGGCCAACAGCTTCACTGAATTCGTGCCCGGCCACGTCCACCTCAACACGATTGGCCGGATCGTCTGCGATGCAATCTGGGAAGCAGGCGGGATCCCGCGCGAATTCAACACCATTGCGATCGATGACGGGATCGCCATGGGCCACGACGGGATGCTCTATTCGCTGCCCAGCCGCGATCTGATCGCGGATTCGATCGAATACATGGTCCAGGGCCACGTTGCCGATGCGCTGATCTGCATCTCGAACTGCGACAAGATCACGCCGGGCATGCTGATGGCCGGGCTGCGCCTCAACATCCCGGTTATCTATGTTTCAGGCGGGCCGATGGAAGCTGGGCGGATAACCGTCAATGGCCAGGTCCGGCGGATGGACGCGACCGACACCGTCATCTCTGCGCTCGATCCCAGCCATCTCGGCGGGCAGGTGGAAGAGGTTGAGGCGAATGCCTGCCCAACCTGCGGTTCGTGCAGCGGCATGTTTACTGCCAATTCGATGAACTGCCTGGCCGAGGCGCTGGGGCTGGCGCTGCCCGGCAACGGATCGCTGGTTGCCACCCACGCCAACCGCAAGACGCTATACCAGCGCGCGGCGAGCGAAATCGTCAGCCTGGCCAAGCGCTTCTATTTCGACGGCGATGCCAGCGTGCTGCCCCGCGCCGTGGCGACCCGGCCTGCCTTCATGAACGCGATGGCGATGGACATTGCAATGGGCGGATCGACCAACACGATCCTGCACCTGCTGGCCTTGGCTCATGAAGCAGAGGTCGATTTCACGATGGCCGATATCGATGCCATGTCGCGGCAGGTGCCGTTCCTGTGCAAGGTTGCCCCGGCAACCCCCGACTACTTCATGGAAGACGTCCACAAGGCCGGCGGGGTGATCGGCATCCTGGGAGAACTCGAGCGCGCTGGGCACGTCGATGCCTCAGCTCCGCACTTGGCCAGCCCCGGTGGAACCCTGACCGACGTTCTGGAGCAGTGGGATATCAAGCGCAGCAGCGATGCCGCCACGCTCGACTGGTACCGCGCCGATGCCTCGGGCCGGACCGGAGCGCAGTCGCTGTCCCACGACACTTTGGGCGAACTCGATATCGACCGGGCCAACGGCTGCCTGCGCGATGTGGATCACGCCCACAGCAAGGAAGGCGGTCTGGCGATCCTGACTGGCAATATTGCCGAAGACGGCTGTGTGGTGAAGACCGGATCGGTCAAGGATCACATGTTGGTATTCTCGGGCCGGGCGCGGGTGTTCGATGCCCAGGAAACAGCCGTCCACGCGATCGGCACCCGGCAGATCAAGCCCGGCGACGTTGTGGTGATCCGCTACGAAGGGCCCAAGGGCGGCCCCGGAATGCAGGAAATGCTGCTGCCAACCACCATGCTCAAGGGCATGGGGCTGGCCGAAACCTGCGCGCTGATCACCGACGGGCGCTATTCGGGTGCTACGTCCGGGCTGTCGGTAGGCCATATGTCGCCCGAAGCGGCAGCGGGCGGCGGGATCGCGCTGATCGAGGAGGGCGATACCGTCACCATCGACATTCCCGGCCGCGCGATCCGGATCGAAGTGGATGAGGATACCTTGAACGCTCGCCGTGCCGCGATGGCCGCGCGCGCCAATCCCTGGCAGCCGACTGAGCCGCGCAAACGGGTGATCTCGAAGGCTCTCAGGGCCTATGCCCACTTTGCCGCCAGCGCCGACAAAGGCGGGATTCGGGAGATCTAGCAACATGAGCATCAAGGTTCTGACCACCCGGCTGTTGCCGCTTCCCCCGCTCAGGTCGGGGGACGAGCAAATCGAATTTGTCTTGCTGGGGGACGGTGATCCTTCTGGCGCGCAGGCAATCGTGGTCCCGGCGATTGACAGGCTCGATGCCGCAGCGATTGCACAGCTTCCCCCATCGCTT
>JAGNTK010000180.1 GCA_017987575.1 Novosphingobium sp.
GAGCTGCGCCGAAATCGTCTTCAGCGTGTTGTGCATGTTCTCGATCCCGGACAGTGAGGAGAACTGCGCCATCTGCGCGATCATCTCCTTGTTATCGACCGGATCGGTCGGGTCCTGCATCTTCATCTGGGTGGTCATCAGCCGAATGAAGTCAGCCTGACCCAGGTTCTGGGTGGCGGGCTTTGCGGCGGCGGTTGAACCGGCCGAAGTGATTGAACTGACCATCATTTCATCCTTAGGGTTTCAAGCATCAGCTGCTTGGCGGTGGACAGGGCTTCGACCAGGTTCTGGTACTGGCGCGAGGCATCGAGCATCTCGACCATCTCGGCATTCTCATCGACCGGGGCGGTCCAGATATTGCCTTCGCTGTCGGCGAGCGGGTGGTCGGGGGCGTATTGCTTGACCGGCGCCGCCGTGCTGCGCAGCGTGCCGCTGACATTGACGGTCGATAGCCCGCTGGCCTTGTCGTATTGCTCGGCAAAGACCGGTCGGATCGGGCGGTAGGCCTCGGCCTCGGTCCCGGTCACAGAACCCGCATTTGCAAGGTTTGAGGCAGCCGCGTTCATCCGCACCAACTGGGCCGACATCGCGCGCTGGGCCACGCCGAACAGGCTCATCCCGCTCACGCTCAATCGCCCTTCAATGCGCGGGTCAGGGTATCGACCCGGCCGCGAATAAAGCTGAGCGTCGCCTGATAGCCGGTGGCAGTCTCGGCAAAGGCGACCTGTTCGGTCGCCATTTCAACCGTATTGCCATCGAGCGAGGGCATCACCGGAACCCGGTAACGGGTGGCGGCGCTGGCGGCGGCGTCAGGGGCCATGCCTGACTGACTGGCCTTCAGTGCCGCGCCAAAATCGATATCGCGGGCCTTGTAGCCGGGGGTGCCGGCATTGGCGATGTTGCTGGTGATCAGCCCCAGCCGCTGCGAGCGAAGCTGCAGAGCGTCTCCATGAATTCCGAACAGGCTGCCCATTGGCATCTCCAATCGCGGTTGTGCGTGGAGGTATCCGCAAACACCGTGCCAACTGCGAAAGCGGCGCAATTACGGGCTTTCCTAACTGTGCAGACGGCAAGCCATTGCCGGATTGCGGCAAAGTTCGGCCTGCCGCTGAAATGCGGCGCGCATTGCCGTCCTTCGCTAGGAAGGAGTTCCTGCGCGATGAACCTGATGAACCTTGTCGATGGCCCATCCGCCGTGATTGTGCTGGGCGGAACACTGCTCGCCACAATGCTGCGGTCGGGGATCGGTGATTGCCGATTTGCAGTGATCAAGCTGGCTCAGCTTGGCAGCAGCCGGTTTGATGCCAGTGCAGCGCGATCTGAACTGGCGCAGCAGGTGCAGGAAATTCACAAAGACGGCCTGCTGCGCGCCGTGCCGCATCATTTTGGCGATAGCGAATTTGACGAAGCAACGGATGCGCTGATCGGCAATCGCAGTGTTGCCGCGCTGTTGGCCGCGCATGAGAGACATAAGGCGCGGCGGCTGGGTGAGAGCACCCGGGCAGTGCGCACGCTGGCGCAAGCGGCAGAGCTGGCACCAGTGTTCGGCCTTGCCGGAACGCTCATATCGCTCAGTCAATTGCCAGCAGGCGGGGTGGCGCAAGGCGCGATTACCGGGGCGATTTCGATGGCCGTAATCACCACGCTTTACGGCCTGCTCGCCGCCAACCTGGTGCTGGCGCCGCTCGCCCGGATGATCGAACGGGCGGCGCTGGCCGAGGAACGCGCACGGCAGGAGCTGATTGACTGGCTGGCAGGTCAAGTTGCCGATGTCTGCGCACCTCAGGCTCGCCCCCTTCGGTCTGCGGTTACTTTTCCGGGGGCAGCGTGATCGCGCGCGCTGGCAGCGGCTGGCAAACCGTGCTGGCCGATCTGTCGTTGATCCTGTTCATCGTCATGGCCTCGGCGGTCAGCCAGGCACCAGCCAGCCCGCCGCCGGTGCAGCAGCCTGCCATTTTGCCCGCGCTAGGTGATCCGGTTGCATTGTGGCGGGAAGGGCCTGGCTCTCCGCCGCTTAAGGACTGGCTGGTCAGCGCAGCACCCGATCCGCGGCTGCGGCTGACGATCGTGGCGCCCCCGGCGCAGGCTCATGCTGCATTGCTGCTGGCTGAGCAAGCCGGACGTCCAGCCCGTATTCTGATCGATCCTGCAGCGACAGCTCTGGTCGCCGCGCTGACCTATGACCAGCCGCCAGTGCTGGCACAGGGCTTGCAGGAAGCAGCGCTGAAGGAGACCAATCCATGATCCGCAAACTTGCCATGTTATCCGCACTCGCCGCTGCGCCCGCCGTGGCGCAGTCCGCGCTAGCTGATCTTGCCGCCATCGACCGTGCGGTTGAACAGTTCACCGGGGTGCCGCAAGGCGCGCCCGGAGGCGCGGCGATGCCAGTTGATCGGCGGCTCAGGCTCGCCCCGTGCCGCACAGGACTGGCATTGGGCTGGTATGGCGCGCGGCGTGATACCGTTGAAGTGGCCTGCCCGGTTCCCGGCGGGTGGAGGCTATATGTGCCGCTCGCCGGGTCCGCTTCCAGCGCTGCTGCAGCCCCTGTGATTGCGCGCGGCGATGCCATTACAGTCGCGGTCCGGGGCGAAGGATTTGCAGTGTCCCAGCCGGGCGAGGCGCTGGAATCGGGCCCTGAAGGCGCCTGGATCAAGGTTCGCACCCTTGGGCCCAATGCGCCGGTGCTGCGGGCTCGGGTACTGCGTTCGGGGCTGGTCGGCATCGATCTGCCATGATCCGGCAGGGGGTTGCCGCTGGCCCTTAAACTCCCTGGCCCGGTGCCGTCCTTGGTTTTGAGAAGCAATCAAGGAGCGGCGCCATGCCCCCCATCGAAATCGGGCCCAAAAGCCTTCATGCGGCCCGCGCCGTTACTGCGGTGGAGCCAAAACATGTCCATCCAGCGCCGGTCGGCAGCGACCGCGCCGCCGAAGTCGCCAATCCCCATTCAGCCGTCGTGCGCAGCCGTGAACTCGACCCCGGCCAGCCGCCAGTCGATGCCGAACGGGTCAAGCAGATCCGCCAGGCGATCGAGGAAGGGCGCTATCCGATCGTCCCGGCCAAAGTGGCGGATGCGATGATTGCAGCGGGTCTGCTGCTGAGGAGCGGGAAATGAGCGGAGCAACTGCCATGCGTGAGAATCTGCGGCAGATGATTGCCGTCCTGCAGGCCGAGCGGCAGGCGCTTGCCGGACTTGATCTTGATGCGATCATGGGCTGCGCGAATGAAAAAGTCGCGCTGTGCGGAACACTTGATAATTGCGGCCCATTCGCGGCCAGCTTTGCTGCTGACGAGGAATGCCGCGGCTTGCTCGATGCAGCGCGACGGATGAATGAGGTAAACCGCCAGGTTCGTAATCTGATCGCGGCCAATGTTTCGGCGCGTCTGGATGCGCTGACCGGCAGTCCTGCGCTCTACCGTGCAGGCAATCCTGCGCTATCCGCCTACACTTATACCGGGTCGCGCGGCTAACTGGCACGACCCTTGCTGAACAGGCTTTCGATGTCCTTTGCATCGGGAGCCAGGTTTGAGCGACGCAGCACCCATTACCGTACCCGCACAGCCTGCGGCACGACCCGACGTTCGATCCGCAATCGCGCGGGCATCGGCGGCGACCGGCGTCGATTTCGGCTATCTGCTGGGGCAGGCTCGCTTGGAATCGAGCCTGAACCCCAATGCACGGGC
>JAGNTK010000001.1:0-1406 GCA_017987575.1 Novosphingobium sp.
CAGGCCGCAGGATATCGAGCCGGGGAATGCCGATCTTGCCCAGCATCTGTTCAGTCTCGCCCTTGACCCTGAGGTAGAAGTTCTTGCCCAGCGGATCGGCCCCGACCGAGGACACTGCGATCATCTGACGCACGCCCGCAGCCTTGGCGGCCTTGCCGCAGGCGAGCACCAGATCCTGATCGACTGCGCGAAATGCGGCCTCGTCCTTCCCCGCCTTTTTCCAGGTGGTGCCCAGTGCGCAGACCAGTGTATCGGCATGGGCAGCGGCAATCGCATCGCCCCAGTTCTCAGGATCGGCCACCAGCACTTCCATACGCGCACCCGGAGGCAAGGCCACTTCGCGGCGCGAGATCGCGATGATCCGGATATCGGGGCGGTTCACTGCCAGCCGGATCAGGCTCATGCCGATGAGGCCTGTAGCACCGACAAGGGCAATCCGGGTTGGTTTAGACATTGCGCAGACCCTCTGGCGTGCGGCCATAGATGCCGGCATGGGCGGAGATCGCATAGCGATCGGTCATCCCGGCGATGAAATCGGCGATGTGACGGCTGCGGGCGGGTTCTGCGTCGGGCAAGCTGTCGCGCCAACCCGCATCCATCCGAGCAGGATCCTGCGCAAAGGCGGCGTAAAGCTCGGCCGTCACCGCGCGGGCCCGTTCGGCTGTCGCGGCTTGCTGAGGGTGGTGGTAGAGTCGTTCGTACATGAAGGCTTTCAGGCGGCGTTCGTTCTCAGCCATGCCAGCGCTGAACCCGGCGATCGCTCGCCCGGCGGCGCGAACTTCGGCGGCGCTGCCAAAGTCCTTGGCCCGCATCGCGGTTTCGCCGATCACGTCGTTGACCATCAGGCCGATCTGGCTGCGGACCAGCTCGCGCAGGCGCCGATCCTGCGGTGCGCCAGGAAACTTCGTCTCAATCGCACGCCATTGATCGGCGACGAAGTCGAGGGTCAGCAAGTCCTCCAGATCGAGGAATCCGGCGCGCAGGCCATCGTCAATGTCGTGGTTGTCATAGGCGATGTCATCGGCCAACGCTGCGACCTGCGCTTCGAGCGAGCCCCATTGCGTCAGCTCCAGCGGATAGGCCGCATCCAGCTCGGCCAATGCCCACGGGACCATGCCGACCGGGCCGTTGTGCTTGGCCAATCCTTCGAGCATTTCCCAACTGAGGTTCAGCCCTTCGTGCTCGCAATAGGGGCTTTCCAACCGCATCAGCACCCGCAGGCAATGGGCATTGTGATCGAACCCGCCATAGCGGTTCAGCGCCCCATCCAGCGCGTCTTCCCCGGCGTGGCCGAACGGCGGGTGGCCGATATCATGGGCGAGGCACAGCGCCTCGGTCAGATCCTCATCCAGCCCCAGCGCGCGGGCGATGACCCGGCCAATCTGCGCGACTTCCAGGCTGTGGGT
>JAGNTK010000001.1:1506-153033 GCA_017987575.1 Novosphingobium sp.
CCGGCGCGGGCCTGAACCTGCTTGTTGATGTGCTCGTAATAGGTTTGGGTCGACAGCCAGCTCATGCCGCCAATCAGGCCAATCTTGCGCAAATTCATTACTCCCCGGGTGGAAACCCCTGTTGCCTGCGCCTTAGGCGAGGCTGGAGCCGAGGTCTAGCGCAAGCCCCTTATCCAAGCATGAATGACCGCCAGCCCGTCGCGGTCAAGGCTCGCTCGACCGACTTCCGGCATCGAGACCCCGCCTTCAAGGCTCGCCATGCGGTGGTAGAGGATCGATTGCTCGGGCTTGCCCGGCACGATTCCAAACTCCAGACCGCCCGATCCGCGTCCTGCCGCGACGGGCCGCTTGCCGATCCCGATCATCACCGGATCGCTGATTTCCCAGCCGAGAAACAGTCCTGAATTCGACGCCGCCCCCGCAGGGTTGTGACAATGAGCACAATTGATATCAAGGTAACCGCGCGCGGCATCGGCCACCGGCACCTTGGCGCGATCCTCCCACAGCGGGATGCGGCGCGCGACCTTGGGAGCGTGATCGAGCTTTCCGGTTCTGGCAAAATCGGTCAGCCATGCCGCTGAGAGGTTGCGCACTTTCGGCCCGATCGGCGTCACTTCCCCGTTCAGCGCATGGCATTCCTTGCACTGGTTTTTGTTTGGAATGGCATAGGAAATCGCCTCCCCCGCCGGGGTTCGCGCATCAACACGCGCGCCTGCAACCACCAGCTTGGCGTCGGTCTGCTCGGCGTTCCACTGATAGGGCAATGCCAACCAACCCGTTTCTCGGTGCAGCAAGACGCGGGTTTCGAGCAGCCGACCTTCGAGCTTGAAGGTTTTGATCAAAGCCGTGCCGACCGGGAATTTGAGCAGACCATCGCCTTCTGCCAGCGCCTTTGCACCTTGGGGCACGTAAACGAAGCGCAGCTTTTCCGAACCATCTGACCACAGCGGCGTGTTAAGCCGGTAAGGCGTTACGCCCGGCGCGGGAATTTGTGCGGCGGGATCGGCGAAGAAACCAAACTCAGACAGGTTCTGCGGTGATGCTCCATTTGTGATGACACGTTCACGAACCTGCACCGCAGTTGGCGCTTCGGCCCGGGCAACGATTGCCGATCCGGCAAGCAACAAGGAAGCGAGCAGCAACCTCATGGTCGGGCGCGTGTATCCAGTGCGGCCGGTGCACCGACCGCGACCGGGATAGTGATTGATGGCGGAGGGATCAGGTTGAGCAGCGCGGGCTTCGCCTCAGCCATGCCCACATCTGGTCCCGGAACACCTAGCGACAGGATCGGCAGCGGATCGTTGGCAATTGGCGGCTTGCCCAATCCGTCCCAAACAACATCAGGCAGCCGCCCGCCGAACGCCGCCTTCAGCATATCGCCGCCAGGCAGTTGCGGTTCATTGCCACCGCCCGAAAAGCGATTGCCGGACAGGATCACGTTGCGCGGCAGCGGGTTGTAGGTCTTGTCGGTGAACGGCTTGGGATAGGCCACCACCAGCACCTGCGCGGTCGGGTTGTCGGAGATGGTATTGGCGCGGACCAGCACGCCGTCGTTGGCCATCACCATCACCCCGGTACCGCGCGGAACCCCTGCAACAATGTTGCCCTTTGGCGCAAAGTTGGGGGTGTCATTAGCCACCACCAGATTGTCTTCGATGATCGTATTGCCGCCGCCCATCACCGGCAGGTTGGGCAAATCAAAAATCAAGATCCCGCCCGTGTTCCGCGACACCAGATTGCCGGTGACCAATGCATCACGGCTGTTCTCGATCTCGATCCCTGCGACAGACTGTTCAACGAAGTTGTACCGGACGGTGATTGCCTTGGACTGACCCACATAGATCCCGGCATCCGACGCGCCCGAAACCTTGCAGCCATCGACCAGCACCCCGGTGCTCGAAACCGGGTAGATCCCATAGGCGCCGTTGGTTTCCTTCGGCCCGCCAGTCCAGGTCACGCGGACACGGTAATAGACGATATTGTCCGCGCCCTTCGATTTGATCCCGTCGCCCTTGGTGTTCTCTACCGCGAAATCGCGCAGGGTGACTTCGTCCGAAGTGACCAGCAAACCCTCGCCCGCGCCCTTTTGTCCGCTGAAATCGAGCACCGTTGCGTCCATGCCGTTGCCGCGCACAGTCACGCCTTTGACGTCGAGGCTGAGGCCGTCAGTCAACACAAACCGCCCCGCCCCCAGCTCGACCACATCGCCCGGCTCGGCAACAATCAGCGCCTCCTGAAGGCGTGCCTGAGCGCCCTCCCCGGCGGCGACGGCAATCGTCTTGGCGTGGGCGGGAGCAGCCAGGGCAAGCGCGCTGGCCGCAGCGATAAGCAGTGCGGGCATCCTCATGGATGGGAGTTTTGGACTGACAGCGATGTAAGTCAATCCCGCGCGATCACCGCTCCTTGGCAAGCCCCGTAGCGCAGAGCGCCGCCGAACTGGCCGTTACCGATAGCGCCTCGGCATCGCCGACCTTGCGAACTGCATCGACATAGTCGCCCAAACTGCGCTTTTCGCCCTTCAACTTTCTTAGCTTGTTCAGCTGCATCAGCGAGAGCCGATCAGTCATCCGCGTGGCCATGCAGGCCGCGTTCTTCTCAGACAGTCCTGCCTCGATCATCGCGCTTTTGACCTGGCCATAGGCAAGCTTGCTGGGCGCGCAGGCTGCTGCCGCGCCAATCACAGCGATAATCAGAAAATTCTTCAACCCAACCTCCGTCCGTCCTGAGCTTGTCGAAGGACCGTTCTTTCTTCGGGCCGCAGTGCAGGACCTCAAAGAGAAGGACAGTGCTTCGACAAGCTCAGCATGGACGGGTTTGGATGAACAGGAAATTTAGTGAGCCAGTGCCTTGACGATATCGTCGACCATCTTCTTGGCATCGGCCAGCAGCATCATGGTCTGGTCCATATAGAACACGTCGTTATCGACCCCGGCATAACCGACCCCGCCCATGCTGCGCTTGATGAACATGATGGTCTTGGCCTTGTCGACATCGAACACCGGCATGCCATAGATCGGCGATGACTTGTCGGTCTTGGCCGCTGGATTGACCACATCGTTGGCGCCGATGATGAAGGCGACGTCGCACTGCCCGAATTCAGAGTTGATATCTTCCAGCTCGAACACTTCGTCATAGGGGACATTGGCTTCAGCCAGCAACACGTTCATGTGCCCCGGCATGCGGCCCGCGACCGGATGGATCGCGTATTTGACGTTGACGCCTTCCTTCTTCAGCAGATCACCCATTTCGCGCAGCGCGTGCTGGGCCTGGGCCACGGCCATGCCGTACCCCGGAATGATGATGACATTTTCGGCTTCCTTGAGCAGGAACGCCGCATCCTCGGCACTGCCGCGCTTCCACGGCCGCTGTTCTTTGGCTTCTCCCGCAGGACCAGCCTCTGCACCAAATCCGCCCGCGATCACCGACAGGAAGCTGCGGTTCATCGCCTTGCACATGATGTAGGACAGGATCGCACCCGAGCTGCCGACCAGCGCCCCGGTGATGATCATCGCGGTGTTGTGGAGCGTAAAGCCCATCGCCGCCGCCGCCCAGCCCGAGTAGGAATTGAGCATCGACACAACCACCGGCATGTCCGCCCCGCCGATCGGGATGATCAGCAGGAACCCAATCAGGAAGGCCAGCACGGTGATCGCGGCGATCACCCACAGGCTCTGGTCGGTCATGAAATAGCCGGTCAGGCTGATGATGGCGATCAACGTCCCCAGGTTTATCACGTGCCGCATCGGCAGCAAGATCGGCGCGCCGCTCATCTTGCCGGCGAGCTTGAGGAAGGCGATGACCGAGCCCGAGAAGGTAATGGCGCCGATGGCAATGCCAAGGCCAAGCTCAAGCCGCGACACGGGCGCAATTATCGCATCGCAGCCGCTATAGTTCTTGTGATTGATCAGGTCATTGATCGCGGAGCAAGCTTGGCCACTTACGATCCCGAAGGCTTCGGGATTGAGGTAAGCCGCCCAGCCAACCAGCACCGCGGCGAGGCCAACGAGGCTGTGAAAGGCCGCAACCAGTTGCGGCATGTCAGTCATTGCGATCCGGCGAGCGGTAACCAGCCCGATCGCCGCACCCAGTGCAATTGCAACGAGAATCTGCAACAGGGAAACTAGGTCCAGAGTCAAAATCTCGTTGTCGCAGCTTGACCCGCATTTCATCCAATCGACCATCATCGGCGGATGCACGATCAAGGTGGTAAGGACCGCGATCAGCATCCCGATCATGCCAAAGCGGTTGCCCGCACGGCTGCTCGACGGGCTCGACAGCCCCCGAAGTGCCAGAATGAACAGCACGCCCGAAACGAGATAAGCGATCATCGCCCAAGCCGGTGTGGCGCTGTGCCCGGCCGTTGCGGCCGCAGAAAGGAGCGTGAAGCTCATCACTTCTTGTCCTTCTTCTTGTACATCGCCAGCATCCGTGCCGTCACCGCAAACCCGCCAAAGATGTTGACGCTGGCCAGCACCACCGCCAGCAGCCCGAGCCACTTCGAGGACGCAGACCCCGCCGCCGCCGCCGCAATCAGCGCACCCACGATGATCACCGATGAGATCGCATTGGTCACCGCCATCAGCGGCGTATGCAGCGCCGGGGTGACTGACCAGACCACGTAATAGCCCACAAAGCAGGCCATCACGAAGATCGAGAGAATTGAGATGAAGTCCATTAAGCGGGCTTTCCTTAGCTGCGTCACCAGTGGTCGTGTTGATCGGTCTTCACGAACAAGGTCCCGGGGCAGTAGATTGGGTCGGGGCGATTGGCGGGACTCATGTCATGGTAGCCTGTCCGCCGAAATGGCTGAATGACATCAAATCGGGCATGCGTGGCATCGTGTTTCGTCGGTCGAAACGCCAAACCTCCTGGCGAAATGGTCAGCGAACCCTCGGCCCACCTGCAGAGATAGCCTTGCTTGCACAGCGTAAACGATAGAGCCGGTTTGTCAGCGCGTTTCACGACTACATCGAACCGGAACTCAGCAGGTTTACCCTCTCGAATCTTGTACATTCCAAGTTTGATTGTCGCCAAAAATGGCCAACGCGTCTGCTTCACATCCCGTTGGGACATCGTTGGGACAACAGCCTTTGCAGGTGCAACCGGAGCACAGCCGGTAAATTGCAGCTGAGCCATCTCCATGCCTAGCCCCTCGTCGAACCAAGCATCAAATGTCCCATCCTTGTCGAGATCCATCACGCAAACGCGGCGATCGAAACTGAGGCTGCCAGACTCGCCCGGGCCAAGCGTACAACGGATGGTCAAGGCGGAAACCGCGGGTGCCAGCTGTGTACCCTTACCAACTAGCAACCGGCCATTCTCGCGAAAATCGGCGTCGAGCTCATACAAGGCCGTTGGCAGCAGTCGGGTCTGAAACAGGGTTTCACCCACAACGGCGAAAATCGGTTCATGCGGTAGCTCAGTGGGCTCGAATTCCCACTGCAAGCCGTAATAGTGACGAAAGGTCTTGGCCTCTGCGGGCTGAGTTAGCGCGCCAAACATAATAGCCAAAGCCGCTAGGAGCCTCACCCGAGCAGCCTCTCGTTCACAACCTTGCCGCCCAGTGTGAGCCGCACGGCATTGCCGATTTCCTCGTCTAGTACCGGCCGCCCGGCGTCCTTGTCCCAGAACGCGCTCAAGAAGTTGAACAGATTGCGGGCGAACAGCGCTGAGGCGTCTGCCGCGAGATGCGCCGGGGTGTTGGACCAGCCGATGATCTTGACGCCGTGTTTGACCACGACTTCGTCCGCCTTTGATCCTTCAACGTTGCCGCCTTGCGCCACGGCAAGGTCAAAAATCACGCTGCCCGGCTTCATCGACGCAATCTGCGCGTCCGAAATCAACCGCGGCGCTGCGCGGCCTGGGATCAACGCGGTGGTGATCACGATGTCCTGCTTGGCGATATGGCTGGAAACCAGTTCGGCCTGCGCAGCCTGATATTCTGCGCTCATTTCGGTGGCATAGCCGCCCGCGCCTTCGCCTTCGATCCCGGCGACGTTCTCAACAAAGATCGGTTTGGCACCAAGCGACTGGATCTGTTCCTTGGTGGCAGAGCGCACGTCAGTGGCCGAAACCTGCGCGCCCAGCCGCCGCGCGGTGGCGATCGCCTGAAGGCCAGCAACGCCGACGCCCATAACGAACGCCTTGGCGGCGCTCACCGTGCCCGCCGCCGTCATCATCATCGGGAAAGCTCGGCCATAGGCATTGGCCGCCTCGATCACCGCTTTGTAGCCCGCGAGGTTGGACTGGCTGGACAGGATGTCCATGCTCTGCGCGCGGGTGATGCGCGGCATGAATTCCATTGCGAGGGCTTCAAACCCGGCCTTGGCATATTCATCGACCCGCTTGCGCTGGCCGAAGGGATCGAGCCCGGCGACAATCCACGCCCCGGCATTCGCGCCTTTCAGCGTCTTTAGGTCAGGCCCCTGCACGCCGAGCACGATATCCGCGCCCTTGACAGCATCCTTGACCACTTCCGCGCCGGCAGCGACGAATTCGGCGTCGCTGATCGACGCGCCCTCACCCGCTCCAGCTGCGACCGCAACGCTTGCGCCCAGCGCGATGAACTTCTTCACCGTTTCAGGGCTGGCCGCGACCCGGGTTTCCCCGGCCGCGGTCTCTTTCAGGACGGCTATCCGCACTGGCAGCGCGGCTTAATTCGTGATCATGTAGATGGTGAAGATCGTCACCAGCGCGGTCACGACTGAGCCCCATTTCACCAGGCCGATAAAGCCCGAAAAAGTTGCCTCGTGTGCTTTCATGTCGTTGCCGCTAGCCATCCTATGCTTCCCTGCTGTTACGGGTTGAATTCGTGCCGGGTCTCTATCGTTCAATTCCCGCGCGCTCAACGGAGAATTTGATCCAATCCGCAGCCTTAATCGGCTCTTTACCCAATTTGGCTATGCGGGTCCCCTTGGACCACTGGGGGAATACACGGGGTTATGGCGGAGATCGAACAGCGCCTATTGATGCTGATCGACGATGAACCGGCACAAAGCCGGCTCATCACCGCGCTTGCATCCCGCGAAGGCTGGCGCACGCTGGTCGTCAAGGACAGCGAAACCGCGATTGCCACACTCGGCACCCGTCAGGGGATGCAACTAGGTGCAATCGTTCTGGATCAATGGGTTCCGGGCGATGAAGCCTGCACCCTTATCGCCGAACTGCGCGCGCGCCGCCCGATGATCCCGATCCTGATGCTGACCACCAGCGCTTCACCGCTGCTGGCGGTTGAAGCGATGCGCGCCGGGGCGACAGACTATCTGGTCAAGCCAGTTGCGCCCGAACGGCTGATGCAGGCGCTGCGGATGGCGACCACCCGCGAAGCACCGCGCGATGAATTACAGCCGCTGACCGAAAAAATGCCTTCAACCCCCGATTTCGATGCCATGATCGGGGCAGCCCCTGCGTTCCGCTCGGCGCTGGCAGTTGCGGCGAAGGCGGCACGCGGCCATGCTCCGGTCCTGATCGAGGGCGAAAGCGGCACCGGCAAGGAGATGCTGGTTCGCGCCATTCAAGCCGCGAGCCCCCGCGCCAAAGGTCCGTTCCGGCTGCTCAACATCGGCGGCATTCCCGCCAATTCGGTTGAATCCGCGCTGTTCGGGCATGAAAAAGGCGCCTTCCCCGGCGCGTTCGATCGGCACATTGGCGCAATGCAACACGCCGACGGCGGGACGCTGGCGCTGGATGAGGTTGATCGGATGCCGCTGTCTGTGCAGCAGCGGCTGGTCGAAGCCTTGCAGCGCGGCGATGTTCGCCCGATCGGTGCGCGCCATTCGTTCCGGATCGATGTGCGGTTGATCGCCGCCAGCAACCTGCCACTGAAAGACATGGTTGCAGCAGGGTTGTTCCTGCCCGAATTGCAGTCGCTGCTTGGTGTGTCGACCGTCCATGTCCCGCCGCTGCGCAGCCGGGTCGGTGATATTCCGGCACTGGCCCGGCACTTCCTTGCCCGGATCGGCGAACAGCCGGGACTACGGGCATTGGGCATTACCGATGCGGCACTCTCGCTGCTGGCCGCCTTCGATTGGCCGGGCAATGTCCGCCAGTTGCAAGCCGTGCTGTTCCGCGCCGCCGTATTTTGCGATGGCGACGCCCTGACTGCCGATGATTTTCCGCAGCTTTCCGATTTGCTGGGTGAAAGCGCCACCGCTTCGTCTGGATCGCATCAGGAAGGCGTAGGCGTAGTCCTCTACACCACCGACGGTAACCTTCGCCCGCTTGAAGAGATCGAGGCTGACGTGATCCGCCTCGCCATCGGCCATTACCGGGGCCGGATGACCGAAGTCGCCCGCCGCCTCGGGATCGGCCGCTCGACACTCTACCGCAAGCTGACCGAATTGGGCATTGGCGACGCAGCTTAAGCCCGCTTCCGGGGCATAAGCACGCTCCAAACCCTTCCAATTGCCACAAATTCTGCCAGATTGCGTGCTATGTTGGGCAGTAAAGGCAGTTAGCTATGATCCTGTGGGCAGCAGTAGTTGGAGCGCTGATTGGCTGGATCGCGACCGGTTGGGGTGATAGCTCAATCGGCCTGATCCTGGGTGGATTCGTCGGCGCCTTGATGGGCAAATGGCTGAATTCCCTGCTGCAGGACCAGATCAACGCCGGAATTGAACGCGGCCTGGCCCTGCGCGAAGTTTATTCCGAACCTCGGGTCGAAGGACCGGCACCCACCGCCGCGCAACCTGCGCCGATCCCTGAACCAGTCGCGCGCCCCGCCGTGCCAGCCGAACCAGCGCTGGCACAGGCATGGCCCGAACCGGCAGCCGAACGCCAGACTTACACGCCCAAACCGCACGAGCCCAAAGCACCGTCGATGCTCGAAGGCGCGATTAGCCGCGTGGTCGAATGGTTCACCGGGGGCAACACCATCGTCCGGGTTGGGCTGGTGGTGCTGTTCGTCGGGCTGGTGTTCCTCGCCCGACTGGTTGCCAGTGCCGGGCTGTTCCCGCTGGAGGCGCGGCTGGCCACCATTGGCTTGACCGGCGCTGCTCTGCTCGGCTTCGGGTTCTTCAAGCGGCTCCAGCGCCCCGATTTCGCACTGCATTTGCAAGGCGGAGGGGTCGCGGTGATGTACCTGACGGTGTTTGCCGCCGCGCGGATTTACGAAGTCATGCCGCCGCTCGCTGCCTTCGGCTTCATGATCCTGATTGCCGCGCTCGGTGCCTATCTGGCGGTCATGCAGAACAGCCGGATAATGGCCCTCGCCTCATTCCTGGGCGGCTATGCCGTGCCGGTATTGCTGGGCGGAGAGGCGGAAACACCGCTGGGGCTGTTCAGCTATATCACTGTGCTCAACCTGGCGGTGATGGCAATCGCCTGGAAGAAGAGCTGGCGGCTGCTCAACCTGCTGGGCTTTTTCGCGACATTCGGGATCGCCTCGGCCTGGGGCCTTGGTGCCTATCAGGACCGGCATTTCCTGATCTGCCAGGTGTTTCTGGCTCTGTCGGTTGGGATCTACCTCGCCACTGCGCTGCTCTATGCCCATAACACCCCTGGCAAACTGGGCAATGCGGCGGATTCTACGCTGCTATTCGGCACTGCGCTGGCCGGGTTCGGCTTGCAGGCCGGGCTAGTGCAGGACAAGCCCTATGCCGCCGCTTGGTCAGCGCTGGTATTCGGCGCGGTCTATCTGGGCGTTGCGGCATGGGCGCTGAAGCGCAAGCAGCAGGGCATGGGCCTGCTATCCGAATGCGTGCTGGCGATCGGGATCGGGTTCGTAACCCTGGCAATTCCTTTGGCGCTCGACGTAAAATGGACCGGCGCGGCCTGGGCGCTGGAAGGTGCTGGCGCGTTCTGGGTCGGATCACGACAGGCACGCTGGATGCCCCGAGCGTTTGGTTTAGCCTTGCAGGTGTTTGGCGCGCTCGTCGCTTTTGGGACGTTCGGCACCACCATTTCAGCGGTACCTTTCGCCAACAACGGCTTTGTCGGGCCGCTGCTGATCGCGGTGCCGCTGCTGCTGACGGCCTGGTGGTTGCGCGAGCCGTCGCCGCACAGCGGATCGCGCTGGGCGCTGCGCTGGGCCCCGATCGAGGCGGATATGGGCAAGCCGTGGTTCCTCGCCGGGTTTGGCTTTGCCGTGATGGCGCTGTGGCAGGAAGTGACCCGAATGGTCCCTCCGGCGACCAGCGAAGACTATGCTGAAATGGTCTTCTCCTGGCCCAATCAGGTCCTGCTGTTCATGCTGGGGGTTTTGGCGCTGATGGCGCTGGGCAACTGGTTTGGGAGAACGCGCGGCTGGCGCGTGGCAACTTGGCCGGGACGACTGTCGCTGCCGCTGATCGCATTGGCTTTTGCGATGGTGCTGGTGATGGGCCGCGAAGTGCTCGACCTGCCAGATCTGATCGCGTGGGTCGTGGCGCTTGGAGTGCATTACCGGATGCTCCAGCTGCGCGATACGGCCCGCGGCGGCCAGCACAGCAAGTGGGACGCGGCGATGCACACCGGCGGGGTGTTGTTGCTGACCGCGATGCTGGCCGATTGCCTCTATATGCTGATCGATCGAACCAAACTGTGGAACACTTCGTGGGCCGGGGTGGTATTCCTCGCCAGCGCCACCGCGATGCTGTTCGGCCTGACCCGCTGGGCGGGCCGCGCCGCCTGCGGTCAAACGCAAGGGTTTGGTTGGCCGCTACACCCCCATGCCCGGGCCTATTGGTGGCGTGCCGGGATGGTGCTGGCCGTGCTGACCTATGGCGGCGCGCTGGCCGCAGCGTGGTTGGCAGCTGGCGATGTTGAACCGTTGCCTTATGTGCCGCTGCTCAATCCGATCGATCTGACCGTCGGCCTCGCGATTGCCGCGCTCGCCCATCGACGCCAGATGCTCCAGACTGCTAATCCGCAGCCCAAGCTGGCCGAGTGGGTTGCCGGAAACGGTGGGCTTGGCGCACTGGCGCTGCTGGGCTTTGTCGCAGTCAACGGCATCTGGGTGCGCACTGCGCATCACTTCATGGATGTGCCGTGGGATTACACCACCCTTTCCAGCCCGACCGTACTGACCGGATTCTCGATCCTGTGGACGTTGATGGCAATGGGGCTGATGCTCTATGCCCAGCGCAAGGAACTGCGCGTGCCGTGGCTGGCGGGTGCAGGCCTGCTCGGCGTGGTTGTGGCCAAGCTGCTATTCGTCGATATGTCACAGGCCGAAGGCATTGCCCGGATCATTGCGTTCATCGGGGTGGGTGTATTGATGCTGCTGATCGGCTATTTCGTCCCCCTTCCGCCACGTAAGGGTGGCGCTGAGGAGAAGTCATGATTGCCCGCCTGAACCGCTTGGCCTGCGCCGCGCTGCTTTCCGTCAGTCTGATCGGCTGCTCGGCCGAAGAAGCGCCTGAACCCAAGAAGCAGGACGATTTTGCGCAGGTTCTGGCCGTCGCGCCAACTGCCGGGAACGCTCTGGGGCGGGTGGTCTTACCCGCTGCAGCAGTCGCCGAAATCAAGCGTCCTGACCTGGGCGACGTGCGGATTTTTGACGCCAAGGGCCGCACGCTGTCGCTGGCGCTGGGCTATGACCGGTCGGGCGAATCGAGCCTGCTGAAAAGCAATGACTTGCCCGCCATCCCGATTGCGCAGGCTAGCGGCGGCGCAGCAGTGCCAATCGCAGTCGAAGTAACGGCTGGAGACGCCACCGTCGCTGTTACTGCCACTGACGCAGCCGCCGCCACCGATCCGCGCGCCGCGATCCTGATCGACACCCGCGAACTGGCACTACCGGTCATCGGGATTGAGCTAAACGCTGCCTTGCCCAAGGGGGTTCCAGTTACCTTTTTGCTGGAACAGGGCGCCGACCTCAAAACCTGGCAGCCGCTTGCCGAGAAGGTCTTGCTGCGCCCGGGCAACGATCCCGAAGTTCTGGGCCAACCCCGGATCGCACTGCCGGGAGTTTCCCTGCGCGAACGCTATGTCCGGATCAGCTGGGATGCTGCGCCGACCATAGCCGTCACTGGTGCCAAGGTGTTCGAGGCAGTTGAACGTCCACCCGCCCGGGTTGAACTGGAAACCAGCGGCGCAGCACTTTCTGGTCCGCACGAACTGCGCTTTGCCCCACAGATTGCCGTGCCGATTGCGGCAGTGAAACTGGAAATGGCCGGACAGGACGGGATCGTTCCGGTCGAACTGTTTGGCCGCAATGACCGTTCAGAACCGTGGGGCCTGCTGGCGCGCGGGACATTGAAGCAGGGAGAGCCCGCGCTGGGATTGGAACTTTCAGGCAGCACCACCCGCGAATACCGGCTGGTTGCCGATCGGCGCAGCTCCGGCTTTTCGCAGGTACCCAAGATCAGCCTGACGGTGGAACCGATCACCATCTTCGCCGCGTTCAATGAAGGCGGACCCTATAGCCTTGCGGTCGGTCATGCCAACGCCAGACCAGCCTGGTTCGATCCCGCCGATCTTGGCAAACCCAGCGACCTGCTGAGAGCCTGGCGGCGCGAAGCAGAGGTAGCCAGCGCGGGCGATGCACCAGTGATCCTGCTGGCTCCAGCGGCCCCGGAAACCGGGTTCGATCCGCGCACCCTGGCCCTGTGGGGAGCACTGCTGCTGGGCGTGGCGGTTCTGGGCTTTGCCGCATGGCGGCTGCTCAAATCGGGGGGCGCAGCATCCACCAAAGAAGGAAATCAAAATGCCGACTAAGCGCCTGATCCTTGCCGCGCTGCTGCTGGGTGCGATGCCGCTGGCAGCAAAGCCCGCCAAGCCGCCGCTGCCAGTTGCGCCGCAGGGGATCGCGGTGGGCCAGGTGCTGGATGATACCTTGGGCAAAACCGTGAATGGCTGGCTGCATTCTTCGGGATCAATGTACGGCAAGTCAGAATCCAAAGGCGAAGTCACCACAATCCGGCTTGATTGCTGTGTCGCCGTGTTCAGCAAGGGGCGCAGCTATATCGTTGCACTGACCGAACCGGTAACGCGCAGCCCAACCGGCGGCGTAATCAAGGAAAAGATCGTTGCGCTCAAACGGATCGATGCCCGGCCTGGAGAGGTTCAGGAGGAATGCAGCCTGTTTGGACTCAACCTGGGTCTGACGCTGCGCAATCCCAAGACCATGATGGCGCGTTCGGTAGTAATAGATAATGGCGGTTTTGCGGTGCTCGAATGGAAAGACACGTTCCGCAATTGTGCTAGCGACGGACTGTAGAACCTAATCCGCCAGCTGGCTGAAGTCAGTCAGCGCCGCATCGCGCAAACCTTGCCAGACATTGCGGGCCTGAACAGTCTCCGCGACATCGTGGACCCGCAACAACTGCACGCCCGCTTCCATGGCCTTCATCGCCAACGCGACGGATCCGCCCAGCCGCTGGTGCGCGGGTGCCTCATTGCTGAGCGCCCCGATCATCCGCTTGCGACTTACGCCCAGCAGCAACGGTTGGCCCAGTGCATGGAACAGCGGCAGCGCATTCAATAAGGCGAGATTATCTGCAACCGATTTACCGAAACCGACGCCCGGATCGAGCAAAATCTTCTCACGCGGAATTCCGGCTGCCAGGGCGGCATCTCGGCGCGCAGCCAACCAATCGAACACATCGAGCACGACATCGCCATATTTGGCGTCAGCGTGGAGATCCTCGCCCTCGCCCGGCGCATGCATCAGTACTACCGGCACACCCGCACGGGCCGCGAATTCAAGACTGCGCGGATCGTGGCGCAGCGCAGAGACATCGTTGATCAGGTGCGCGCCAGCGGTCAGCGCCGCCTCCATCACTGCGGGCCGCCGGGTATCGGTGCTGATCGCCGCGCCCATCGCCGCCAATCGCTCGATCGCTGGGATCACGCGCTTCAGCTCGTCCCCTTCCCACACCGCCGCTGCGCCGGGCCGGGTGCTTTCGCCGCCAACGTCGACAATCGCCGCGCCGGCTTCGACCATCGCCGCAGCGTGGGCGTGGGCGACTTCGGGGTTGTCCATGAACTGGCCGCCGTCAGAAAAACTGTCCGGTGTGACATTGAGAATGCCCATCACCTGCGGCTGATCGAGCCGCACAGTGCGCGCGCCAAGCTGAAGCGGCACATGAACGCGTTGAAGGTTTTCCCACTGCTGCTGGACCGCTTCCGGCAGGCCCGGCAGCGCCGCCCGCAGTTCAGGTACAGAATAGCGGCGCCGGCTGGCAACCTTGCCGTCCTTGCGCCCGATCAGCGCAAACCGGCTGGCATAGACAAACCCGCCCGCCAAGCGGATTGCTTCGCCTTCCTCGCTTTGCGGCGAGTCAGCAAGGGCGATGGGACGGAGGTAGAAATTTGAACTCATAATCCACCTCTAACCCAAAACGCGTCATGCTGAACTTGTTTCAGCATCTATTTCGCGGCCTGAACTGAAGCTCTGCACGGCAAGCGATCCAACCGCGACGTCGCTCACGTCAATCACTGCGGTCTGTGCCGGGTAATGGACCCTGAAACAAGTTCAGGGTGACGATGAAGGCCAGGTCTGCGCTTAAGTGAAATCAATCCTCGGTCGCCAGCAGGTACAACTTGCGGATCGCATCGATCGGTTTCAGCTCGCCCTCGTGCTCGATGTGCCAATAGGTCCAGCCGTTGCAGCTGGGCGCGCCCTGAACCTTGGCGCCGAGGCCGTGGATCGAACCTGTGTCCGCGTCAGCCGCCAATGAGCCATCGGCCCGGACCAGCGCCTTGATCCTGCGCTTCTTGTCCGTCAGCACGGCCCCGGCGGTAATCCAGCCGGTTTCAATCAGCGTTCCAAACGCCACCTTGGGCGGGGCCTTGTGGCTTTGCATCGTGGTCAGCGCGCTCTCATCAAGCGGCAGCGCCATTTCGATCCGTTCAAGCGCGGCCGCGCGGTAAACCGTTTCACGCTCGCACCCGATCCATTCACGCCCCAGCCGCTTGGCGACCGCGCCGGTGGTGCCGGTGCCGAAAAACGGATCAAGCACCACGTCCCCCTTGTTGGTAGTGGCCAGCATCACCCGGTACAGCAGCGCCTCTGGCTTTTGCGTCGGGTGGACTTTGGTGCCGCCCTTCTTCAGCCGTTCCTGGCCAGAGCAGATTGGCAACACCCAGTCCGAGCGCATCTGCAATTCGTCATTCAGCGTCTTCATCAGGCGGTAGTTGAAGGTGTATTTGGCCTTCTCCCCCATTGAACACCAGATCAGCGTTTCGTGCGCGTTGGTAAAGCGGGTGCCCTTGAAATTGGGCATCGGGTTCGACTTGCGCCAGACCACATCGTTGAGGATCCAGAACCCCATATCCTGCAGCATCGCGCCAAGCCGGAAGATGTTGTGATACGAACCGATCACCCACATCGCACCGTTCGGTTTCAGAACCCGGCGCGCCTCGGTCAGCCATTCCCGGCTGAATTTGTCATAGGCGGCAAAGCTGTCAAACTGGTCCCAGTGATCGGTCACCGCATCGACATGGCTGCCATCCGGGCGGGCGAGATCACCGCCGAGCTGGAGGTTGTAGGGCGGATCGGCAAAGATCAGGTCGATCGAGGCCGACGGCAGCGAACGCATCGCTTCAATGCAGTCGCCATCCAGGATCTGGCCGACTGGCAAATCCGGCCGCACAACTTCTTTCGCAGCGCGCAAACGCGCCTTCTCACCAACCAGCATCTGACCCATGATCGCGTCTCAAACCCCCAAAGTTATCCACAGGGTGAGTCTTTGCGGACTCCACGTCAAGCGCAAACTCGCGGGAATCCTAGGGATTCGTGGTTAAGATCGGGTGAAATAAAGCAGAACGAAACGAGTCCGGCACATCATCTAGAGTCTCGGGATTCACACCGGACTCAACATGTGGTGGTGTGGCTGAGCGGACTCGGTCGCGAAAAATCCACCGCCGCCACCGGCGCGAAACTGCGCCGATGGAGTGGGGTCGCTCCAAACCGCTCCAGCGCTGCCAGATGCTCGGCCGTGCCGTAGCCCATGTTGCGCTCCCAGCCGTAGTGCGGATGCTCTAGCGCCGCGGCACGCATGATCCGGTCGCGGTGTTCCTTGGCGAGGATCGATGCGGCCGAGATCGAGGGCACCAGCGCATCGCCGCCCACGATGGCCCGTGCTGTCCAGCGCCATTCCGGCACGCGGCCCACCGGGGTCTTGTTGCCATCGATCAGGACTTCATCGGGTTCGAACCCCAGCCCCACCACTGCGCGGGTCATCGCGAGCATGGTCGCGGCAAAGATGTTGATCCGGTCGATCTCCTCGGCCTCAACCACGCCCAGCGCCCAGCGGCAGCTGGCCTTGATCTGCGGTTCGAGCATAGCGCGCCGCTTGGCCGATAGCTTCTTGGAATCGTCGAGCCCCGCAGGCGCGTTTGGCCCCAACAGACAGGCAGCCGCGACGACAGGCCCGGCCAAAGGCCCGCGCCCAGCCTCGTCCACGCCGACCACCATCTGCCCATCGGGGCACTTGGCAAGGATCAGATAATCACCGATATCAGCGGCCATGCGCACCAAACTCCTGCTCGCTCTATCCCCCCTCGTCCTGATTGCTGCAAGTTGCGGCGGCCCCGCGTCTGGGGATAGCCCCGCCAAGATCCAGACCCTCGACGGGCAGTTCATCACGCAGGAGCTGGGTACGTTCAACGAGCCCTGGGCGCTGACGGTGCTACCCAGCGGCGCGATGTTGATCACCGAGAAATCGGGCAAGCTGAAGCTGCGTCGGGCTGATGGCGCGATTCAGGACGTTCCCCTGCCCTTCACGCCTGACTATGGCGGCCAAGGCGGTCTGGGCGATGTTATCGCTTCACCCGATTTCGCCAAAACCGGTCGAATTTACTTGAGCTGGGTCGAGGCTGGCGAAAACGACACTCGCGGCGCCGCAGTCGGCACAGGCACTCTGGTGCTCGGCCAAGGCGCGCCCTGGCTCGATGGTTTTGAAGTGATCTGGCGGCAGAACCCGAAAGTCACTGGCAAAGGCCACTTCTCTCACCGGCTGGTTGTCAGTCCTGACAAGAAGCACCTCTACATCGCTTCGGGTGATCGGCAGAAAATGGAACGCGCGCAGGATCCAGCCAGCGATCTGGGCAAAGTGATCCGCCTGCCGATTGACGCAAGCGGCAAACCCAGCGGCGCGGCGGAGCGTGTTTCGCTCGGCCATCGCAACATCCTCGCCCTGCAATTCGCCCCCGATGGGCGGCTGTGGGAAATCGAACACGGACCGGCTGGCGGCGATGAACTCAATCTGGTGAAGCCCGGTGCCAACTATGGCTGGCCGCTGGTTTCCGAAGGGCGGCACTATTCGGGTACTTTCATCCCGCACCACGATACCCGCCCCGAATTCACAGCGCCGGCGCTCTACTGGAACCCGGTGATCGCGCCGGGCGGAATGGTGTTCTACACCGGCAAGATGTGGCCCGAATGGAAAGGCCAGTTGCTGATCGGAGCGATGAAACCCACCGCCATCGTGCGGGTGAAGATCGACGGCGAGAAAGCCACTGAGGAAGCGCGCTATCCCATGCCCAAGCGGATCCGCGCGATTGCCCAGGCCCCCGACGGCGCCTTGCTGGTGCTGGAAGACAAAGCTGACGGACGGCTGCTGCGGCTTTCGCGCAAATAGCATCGACTTTCTGCCCGCCGCGCCCTAACCGGCGCGGCGATGACCGATAGTGCTTCCTTGATCCCGCTCGACAATGTCGATCCAGCCTTGGTCGAGGCGTTGCTTGACCGCGCATTCGAGCCGGAGCGCAAAACCCGCACCGCCTACAAGGTGCGCGAAGGGTCCGATTGGCTGCCGGCCTTGTCGTTCGCCGCGATCGACAGCGCCGAACATCTGGTCGGCACGATCCAGTGCTGGCCGGTGGCTCTGACCGATCCGGCAGGCCGCAAGCACCCCCTGATCATGGTCGGGCCGGTTGCTGTGCTGCCCGAAGCGCAAGGGCTGGGCTATGGTCAGGCACTGATGAGCGCCGCCCTCGCCGCGCTCGATCCGCGTGCGCCGCTCCCGCAGGTGATGATCGGCGATCCCGAATACTACGGCCGGTTCTGGGGCTTTTCGAACGCTCATACCGGCGGCTGGTCGTTGCCCGGCCCATTCGAGCAGCGGCGGCTGCTCGCGCGGACGAGCAATCCGGCAGTGCTGCCTACGAGCGGTATGTTGGGACCTTGGGTGGGGTAAAAGGGTTCACACGAAGACACGAAGGACACGAAGTGGTTGTGCAGTGCCGCAGGCCTTTGCTCATCGCCCCAACCGAAGTTGGATAGAGCGGCTTTGCCGAAAGGCGCGACATCTTCGTGCTCTTCGTGTCTTCGTGTGAACCATCTTCTTGTTCCCCTCCCCCCGATCTGGCATCGCACCCGCAATGCCCTATGTCCCGCCGCCTGACCTTGCAACGTTGAGCCTCGCCGAGATCGCCGAGCTTAGCGCCCAGCGCAAGTTGCCCCCGGTCGAACTTTGGAACCCGCAAGTCTCGGGCGACAGCCTGATGGTGATCAAGGCGGATGGACGCTGGTTCCATGATGGCGGCGAGATCAAGCGCCCCGCGATGATCCGCGCCTTTGCCGGGCTGCTGCGGCGTGATGAAGCAGGCCAGCACTGGTTGGTCACGCCGCATGAAAAGCAGGCCATCGCGGTGGACGATGCGGCTTTCATCGCCACCGATGTCGTCCGCACTGGCGATGCCTTGGCGTTCCGGCTCAATACCGATGATCTGGTGCTGGCTGGGCCAGACTATCCGCTGATCGCGCGCGGCGACCCGGACCTGCCTGCAATTTACCTGGCTGTGCGGAACGGAGCCGAAGCGCGGATCAACCGCAGTACCTGGCTGCAACTGGTCGAACTGGCGGACGACGATTTGACCGTGGCCAGCCAGGGCATTCAATTCTCGCTGATCCCGGCATGAGCCTGATCCCGCGCCTTGAACGGCTCCACGCCGAGGGCCATGCCCGCGCGCTTGAATTGCACGACGAAAGTGGACTTGCAGAGCGCGAACTGCGCCCTGCAGCTGTGCTCGCTGCGATCACCGAGCGTGACGATCGCCCCGGCTTCCTGCTGATCCATCGCCCTTCCAATATGCGCAGCCATCCGGGCCAAGTCGCCTTCCCCGGCGGCAAAATCGACCCCGGCGAAACCCCGACCGAAGCCGCGCTGCGTGAGGCCTGGGAGGAGCTGGGCATTCATCAGCGTGACGTGCAGGTGATCGGCGCGAGCGATACCTACCGAACCGGATCGGGTTATGCGATTACCCCGGTGATAGCAGTGGTCCCGCCTGATCTGGTGATCAACCCCAGCCCAACCGAAGTCGCGCAATGGTTCGAAGCCCCGGTCGATTTCGTGTTCGATCCCGCCAACCACACCCACCATTCAGGGTTTTGGCAAGGACGGACAAGAAGCTATATCGAGATCATGTGGCAGGAACATCGGATCTGGGGGGTGACCGCAGGGATCATCAGTAACCTTGCGAAACGGATCGCGTGGTGATGCCATTTTCTCACGCCAAGTCGCCAAGACGCCAAGAGCTTGCACCTGTCCGCAGGACACCTGCCTTTGCTAGCGTGCGGTTTGAACCGCACCGTGAACAAATGAATTGGCTTCGCCGACTGCCCGACATCTTGGCGCCTTTGCGTCTTTGCGTGATCAAAATATGACAACCCTTCCAGCAGACGCCCCGTGGCTAAACCGCCCCGCCCTTGCCGTACTGGTGGGGGCATTGGGTGCCGGTCAGGCGCGCTATGTCGGCGGAGCAGTGCGCGATACTTTGCTGGGGATCGCGGTCAAAGACGTCGACATCGCCACGCCGCTGGAGCCGCAAGAGGTGATGCGACGGCTGAAAGCTCACGCCATTCAGGTCATTCCAACCGGGATCGACCACGGCACCGTAACCGCAATCATCGAAGGCGGCCCGGTTGAGATCACCACCCTGCGCCATGACGTTTCGACCGACGGCCGGCGAGCCACGGTGGCCTTTGCGCAAGACTGGCAGGACGATGCCGCGCGGCGCGATTTCACCATCAACGCGCTCTATGCCGATCCTGCCAGCCTGGAAGTGTTCGATTACTTTGGCGGACTGGACGACATTGCCGCACGGCGCGTCCGGTTCATCGGCGATGCCCGCCAACGGATCCGCGAAGATCACCTGCGGATCCTGCGCTACTTCCGCTTTCAGGCGAGGTTTGGCAGTCAGCCTGCTGATTTGGAATCAGAAAATGCCTGCGCCGAACTCGCCGCGACGCTGAAGGGCCTGTCTCGCGAACGGGTCGGCATGGAGATGATCAACCTGCTCGGCCTGCCCGATCCCGCCCCCACGGTGGCGCGAATGGCGGAGCTGGGCGTGCTGGCTGAGGTGTTGCCCGAAGCCGATGTTGCGGCGTTATCGGCACTTGTGGCTGAGGAAGAACGGCAGGACGTTGAGGCCGATGCGCTGCGGCGGCTGGCGGCGCTGATCCCGGCGGATGTTCAACTGGCCGAAAGCGTGGCCAGCCGGTTCCGGCTATCAGGCGCGCAGAAAAAGCGGCTGGCCCTGGCGGCGGGGCGCATCCTACCCGGCACGGGGAGGGGGACCAGCGAAGCTGGTGGAGGGGCACAGGCTGGTTCTCCCGCCCCCGAAAGCTCACGCGACTCCGATGGTGCCCCTCCACCAGCTTCGCTGGTCCCCCTCCCCCAAGGGGGAGGAATGGCCCGCGCCCTCGCCTATCGCATCGGCCGCCCCGCCGCGCTTGACCGCTTGCTGCTGACCGGCGAAAGCGTTGCACCGCTAAAAGACTGGGAAATTCCGACCTTCCCAATCAAAGGCGGCGACGTTGTCGCACGCGGGGTAACCGTTGGACCAGAGGTGTCGCGGATATTGAAGTCATTGGAAGACCGTTGGATATCAGACGGGTTTCCAGGGTTCGGGAGAACGTCGGAACTACTCGAGGAGATTCTACGTTGACGAACATACCAGCTTGGGCGTGGGCCATTCCACTAATCGCTGCAATAATCGCGTTCGCGGGTGTTGCGGCGACAATCACAGTCCAAGCTCGCTACTTCCAAAAGCAGCTAAAATCTTCTCACACGTTGAAGATAGCTGAAATGCGACAGGCTTGGATCAACGACCTTCGTACCGCCATGGCAGTCTTCCAATCATATGGAGTGACGCCAGATTCAAATCACAATGAAGTTCGGGAATTCTATGAAACTGGGACCCGAATCGAATTGCTCATGAATCCTGCCGACCCTGATTTCGATGAACTTCAATCTGCCATGTATGAATTCGTCGGAATAGAAGACACCACAGAAAAATTTATGGCAAATCCGAAATATATAGAAATCTGTCAGAGGATTCTAAAACGCGAATGGGAAGTACTAAAAGCAGAATTGAGCAATACTGAAGGGCCTACGGAAAGCTAAAACTTGTTATCCCGCGGGAACCCCGTCGGCGGCATCCGGCCTGCCGCGCCGCGCGCGACTTTCCACAGCATCATGTCGCCTTCGGTGCGGGTCCGGCCGGTATCGCCGCCCATCTTCCAGCTTAGCCCCTCGTCGAGTTTCAGCGTGGTTGCATCGGCCAGCCCGCCATCGCGGTAGCGTTGCAGGGTGACGCCCTGACCCTTGGCCAGCACGGGCAGTTCCTCCAGGCTGAAGATCACCAGCTTGCGGTTGTCACCCACCACGGCCACGTGATCGTGCTCGGGCGGGATTTCGCGGACCACGGCCAGCTTGACCCCCGGCTTGGTGGTCATCACGCCGCGACCTTTGCGGGTTTCGGCGAGCAGCTCGTCGGCCTCTGCCGCAAACCCGCGTCCGACATTGCTGGCGAGCAGCAATTGCGCCTTGGGACGATAGACCAGCAGCGCGACGATTTCAGCGCCGGCGTCGATATCGATCATCGTCCGGATCGGCTCACCAAACCCGCGTGCGCTGGGCAGCTTGTCACAGCCCAGCGTGTAGAACCGGCCGTTGTCGCAGGTGATCAGCAGCTTGTCTGTGGTCTGGGCGTGGAGCGCATGGGCCGGGCCATCGCCTTCCTTGAACTTGAAATCCTTGTCGAGCGCTTCGTGGCCCGATGCGCCGCGAACCCAGCCCTTGGCCGAGAGGATCACCGTCACCGGCGCCTTTTCGATCATCGCATCCATACTGAATTCGATCGTCGGCGCCGCTTCGGCAATCGTGGTGCGGCGGCGGCCGAGCAGCGTGTCCTCACCGTAATCCTTGCGCAGATTGGTCAGATCGCGCTTCAGCCGGGTGCGCTGGCGGGCCGGGCTTTCGAGCAGCTTCTCAAGCTCCTCCTTCTCGGCCAGCAAGGTATCGCGCTCGCGCCGCAGCTCCATTTCCTCAAGCCGCCGCAAAGACCGCAGCCGCATGTTGAGGATAGCTTCGGCCTGCCGGTCGGTCAGGCCGAATTCAGCCATCATCACCGGCTTGGGCTCATCCTCAGTCCGGATAATCTCGATGATCCGGTCAAGATTGAGGTAGGCGATGATATAGCCGTCGAGCAGTTCGAGCCGGTCGGCAATCTTGTCCAACCGGTGCTGAGTGCGGCGCAGCAGGATGTCGATCTGGGCGATCACCCATTGCTGCAGCAACAGCTTGATCCCCATAACTCCCGGCGTGTGGCTGGCATCGAGGACGTTGAGGTTGAGGTTGAACCGCGTTTCCAGATCGGTCAGCTTGAACAGCGATTGCTTGAGCAGCTCGGGATCGATGTTGCGGCTTTTGGGCACGAATACCAGCCGGATCACCTCGTCACTCTCGTCGCGGATGTCTTCCAGGATCGGCAGCTTCTTGTCGGCAATGAGCTGCGCGACCTGCTCGATCAGCTTGCCCTTTTGCAGCTGATAGGGGATTTCGGTGATGACCAGTTGCCACTGCCCGCCCGGCAGTTTCTCGATGCCGGTATCTTCCCAGGAACCATCGGGATTGCGCCCGGTCGAAAACCGCCCGCGCACCCGCATCGCGCCCTTGCCGGTCTCGTAAGCCGCGCTGATTGTGGCGGCGCTTTCCACCACCACGCCGCCAGTCGGAAAGTCCGGACCGCGGAACACCTGCATCAGCTCGCTGTGCTCAACTTGCGGATTGTCGATCAGCAGCAGCGTGGCGTCGATGATCTCGGCAACATTGTGGCTGGGGATATTGGTCGCCATGCCGACCGCAATCCCGCTGGAACCATTGGCCAGCAGGTTGGGGAAGATCCCGGGGAATATCTCCGGCTCTTCCTCCTCGCCGTTATAGGTCGGGATGAAATCGACCGTGCCTTCGTCCAGCCCGGCCATCAGGTGGATCGCGGTCTTGGTCAGGCGGGCTTCGGTATAGCGATAGGCCGCGGCATTATCGCCGTCGATATTGCCGAAATTGCCCTGCCCTTCGACCAAGGGATAACGCAGGCTGAAATCCTGCGCGAGCCGGACCATCGCATCATAGACCGACTGATCGCCGTGCGGGTGATACTTACCGATCACATCGCCAACCACGCGGGCCGATTTCTTGAAGGCGTCGTTCGGATTGAGTTTCAGCTGCCGCATTGCCCACAGCAGGCGGCGGTGCACCGGCTTCAGCCCATCGCGCAGATCGGGCAGTGAGCGCGCGGTAATCGTGGACAGCGCATAGACAAGGTACCGCTCGGACAGCGCCGAATCGAACGGCGCGTCGACGATGGCGTCAAACGGATCAGGTTCAGTCGTATCGGTGGTCATGCTGGCGCCGCCCTAGCAGGGGGGCAAATCACTCGCCAAGGGTCAACGTCGCTGCATATCCCGGCTTTCCCCCGGAATTCGCACTTCCAGACCGTCCAGCGCATCAGTCAGCTCAATCTGGCAAGCGAGGCGGCTGGTGCGGGTGACGCCGGCGGCAAGGTCGAGCATGTCCTCCTCGTCATCGCTGGCGCGGGGCAGCTTGGCGAACCAGTCCTTCGCCACGATCACGTGGCAGGTTGAACAGGCCATCTGGCCCTCGCAGGTCCCTTCCAGCGGCTGATCGGCAAGCTGTGCGACTTCGAGCAAGCGCTGGCCGGCCTCGGCCGTGGCCTCTACCCGGTCGCCATTCACGGTGATGAAGGTGACTTTGACCACGCCCTATACTCCCTGCGCCTGTGCCGCCGCCTCGATCGCGTGGCAGGCCGTTTCGACCTCATCGCGGGTCGTATAGCGGCCAAATCCAAGCCGGATCGAATTGCGGGCCTCTTTCGCTTCCAGCCCGATTGCGCTGAGCACCCGGCTGGGTGCGCCAGTCCCGCTGCCGCAGGCCGAGCCAGCCGAGAAGGCGAGCTGCCGGCAGTCGCTCAGCAGGCGCGGAAAGTTGAGCCCATCCAGCCGCAAATTGAGATTGCCGGGCCAACGCGCGGTCTCGCTGCCATTCAGTGTCCAGCGGGCGAGGACCTGGCGGGCCAGACTGGAAAGTCCTGCGAGGTGCTGAAAATCCTGCTCCATCCGGGCTTTTGACAGCGCCGCCGCAGCTCCAAAACCGGCGCACAGCGCAGGGCTGAGCGTGCCCGATCGCAAACCGCCTTCCTGCCCGCCGCCGTGGATCAATTCGCCAATCTTGACCCCATCGCGGACCCACAGCGCGCCGATCCCCTTGGGGCCATAGAGCTTGTGTGCGGTGATCGCGATCAGATCAGCCTGCTCGGGCAGATCCAGCTTACCTGCGGCTTGCACCGCATCGCACAGGAACAGTGCGCCTGCATTGTGCGCGCGTTCGGCCAGCCGAGCGACTGGCTGGATCGTGCCAATCTCATTGTTGACCTGCATCACTGCTACCAGACCGGTGCCTTCGGAGAACGCAACCTCGGGATCGACCAGCCCGGCCGCGTTGACCGGCAGCTCCTGCACCGGCCCGCCGCTGGCCTGCGCAGCGTTGAACACCGCCGAATGCTCAATCGCTGAGCAGGCGATGGGCCCGCGCGGAACTGAACGGATCGCCTGATTGATCGCCTCGGTCGCGCCGCTGGTGAAAATTACCCGACCACCCTTGGGCAGCAGGCCCGCAACCTGCTCACGCGCAACTTCAACCGCAGCAGCAGCCGCGCGGCCAGGGCGATGCATCGAGTGCGGATTGGCGAACCCCATGCTTTCCGGACCCGACAGCCACGGCATCATCGCATCGCGCGCCTCGGGGGCAAGCGGGGTGGTAGCCTGATGGTCAAGATAGATGAATTGGGCGGTCATGTTCGCAATCGTTGCTTTTTGGTCACTCGTTTCTATATAGCGCCTGCTTCCCGATCATAGCCCCATCCGGTCCGGCAGGCCGTTTTAACCCGGCTGCCGCAGATGGTGCCCAACCAATGTCAGGTTCAATGCCATGCCCGCAGTGATCTTTCCCGGACCCGAAGGCCGTCTCGAAGGGCGTTTTCAGCCCGCCAGCCGCCCGCGCGCGCCAGTCGCAATGATCCTTCATCCGCACCCGCAGGCCGGGGGCACGATGAACGATCGGATCACCCAGGCCATGTACAAGACCTTTCAGGCCCGCGGCTTTGCGACGCTGCGGTTCAACTTTCGCGGCGTCGGGCGCAGCCAGGGCAGCTTTGACAACGGCATTGGCGAATTGTCCGATGCCGCAGCCGCGCTCGATTGGGTCCAGTCGATCCACCCCGAAGCCAGCACCACCTGGGTTGCAGGCAATTCGTTCGGCGCGCTGATTGGCATGCAACTGCTGATGCGCCGTCCGGAAATCCGCGGCTTCATCTCGGTCGCGCCGCCCGCCAATATGTACGATTTCAGCTTCCTCGCCCCCTGCCCGGCCTCGGGCATCATCATTCAGGGCGCGGCTGATACGGTGGTGACGCCAAATTCGGTGCAGAAGCTGGTCGATAAACTCCGCACCCAGCGCCACATCACGATCCACCACGAGGAAATTCCCCGGGCGAACCATTTCTTTGAAAACGAAATGGAAGATCTGATGCGCTCGGCCGACAACTACCTCGACATGCGGTTGTCGCCGGATTGCCCAATCCGCTAATTCAGCGCGGCGCCACGCTTACCGGCGCCTGACCGCTGTCATAGGGCACCAGCCACAGCGCTAGATTGGCTGCGATGATAGCTGCGAGCAGCAGCATCAGCGAGACTTGCCTGGTCCTCCCGCCACGGCGCCACAGCACCACTGCGCCGATGACCAGCGCGATGGCCGCCAGGACCATGACGGAGAGGACCAGATCAAGGCTCATTATGTCAGCGCGCCAGCTTGCCAGCCATGCCGATGATGTCGTCGAGCGGATTACCGTCATGGTTCATGTCAATCAGCGAACCCAGACCGCCAATCAATCCGCCGCCCGAAGCCGGAGCCGCCTGTTGACCTCCGCCGAGCACCGCGCCGAGGATCGAGCCGAGCATTCCGCCGCCGCCCTGTGCTCCATCCTGCGCTCCGCCGCGTGACGAAAGGTATCCGCCGACCAGCATGGCCAGGATCGGCAGCATCTTTTTGAGCAGCTCAGGATCGAGCCCTGTCTGCCCCGCTGCGTGGCCTGCCACAGTGCGGCTGACGTCCTTTGATCCAAAGATCTGCCCGAGGATGTCGTTGCCTTTGTTAATATCGGTTGGTTCGGGTGACAGCACATTATCGGCCAAACCCGAACCGCCCAGCCCGCCGAGCATGCCGATTAGACTGCCCAGCCCGCCTTCGCCGCCACCGGCAGTTTCGCTCTGCTTCTGAAAGCCGCCAACGATTGCCGGGAGCAAGGCGCCGGCCCCGGCCTGCGCCATTTCCGGCGGAATGCCGAGTTGCCCGGCAATTGCATCCAGCCCGCCACTGGCGCGCAGCATTTCCATCATATCCATTAGTCGACCCTTCCAAGAAACTTGCCCTGTCTAGCGGGACTTAGCGCCTCACTGTGCGGAGGCCAATGCAAAACGGAAGTGGGCAAACCACTGACCCGTAGTTTGACAGCCGCAACGCTTCGCCGCAGGTTCGCCGGCATGGACACAAACACTCTTTCACGCCGTCAGACCCTCGCCCTGCTAGGCGCTTCCACCGCCGGACTGGCGCTGGGCGCATGCAAGCCGCCGATCATGGGCCCCGCACCAGCGGCTCCGGCGGACTATCTGGATGGCCTAGCCTGGCAAATGCTGGAGCAATCGCCAGAGGGCGCGACATCCCTGGGGGTCGACAAGGGCGCCCACGCGGGTCTGCGCAGACAATTGGGGGATCGATCGATCGGGGGGCAACGCAAGGTCGCAGACCTGCTGCGCAGCGCCCTGAAGCAGGTAGCGCGGTTCGATGGCGTGGCGACCGACCCTGCCACCCGCACCAGCCTCGATGTGGTCAAAAGCGCTTTCTCGGTCGGGCTTGATGGCTTTGCCCTGCCCTATGGTGATGTCGCTGTCGGCGGCTGGCGCAATACGCCCTATGTCGTGATCCAGAATGTTGGGGCCTATCTCGATACCCCGCGCTTTCTCGATAGTGATCATCAAATCAACGAAGCCGACGATGCCGAAGCTTATCTGGCTCGGCTTGCAGCCTTTCCAGCCCAGTTGGATGGCGAGTTGGAACGGCTGATTGCCGATGGGCAAAGGGGGGCGACGGCCCCATCATTCTTGCTCGACAAAGCGATCCGGCAAATGGAAATAACCTTGGCCGATGCCGCCAAGGGCGGCGGACTGGTAACGTCGCTGACAGGCCGCACCACTCAAATCCCGGGAGAATGGGGCAAAGCTGCCACCGCGCTGGCGACTGGGCCTGTCGCTGCTGCATTGGCCCGCCAGCTCGCCGAATTGAAGGCACAGCGTGGGCGGGCAAGCGATCATGCAGGCCTGTGGGCGCGCCCGCATGGCGATGAATGGTACGCCTGGGGCCTGCGCGCCAGCACCACCACCCGCAACACGCCCGATGAAGTCCACGCAATGGGGCTCGAAGCAGTCAAGGAACTCAACGCGAGGATGGATCCGATCCTGCGCGGACTTGGCTATACCAAAGGCACCGTCGGCGCCCGGATGGCGGCGCTGGGCGATGATCCACGGTTCAAGTTCCCGAACAACGATGCCGGCAGGGCCGAAGTGATTGCGGCCATGCAGGGAAAGATCGACTTCATCCGGACCAAGTTGCCACTCGCCTTTCGCACGCTGGTCAAAGGCAACCTCGTTATCCGCCGGCTCCCGCTGGCCGAGGAAGCCGGGGCGCCCGGCGCCTATGGCGGGGCTGGTTCGATCGACGGGACGGAACCGGGCAAGATCTGGCTCAACTTGGGCAATGTCGATCGGCACAGCCGCTTTTCAGTCGCCAGCCTGGCTTTCCATGAAGGCATTCCCGGCCACGTCTGGCAGGGCGAATATGCCAACCGGTTGCCGCTGATCCGCACACTGCTTGCCTTCAACGCCTATAGCGAAGGCTGGGCGCTCTATGCCGAAACGCTGGGCGATGAATTGGGCGCCTATGAGGGCGATCCGGTCGGCCAGTTGGGTTATCTGCAATCGATCGCCTTCCGCGCCTGCCGGATGGTGGTCGATACCGGACTTCATGCCAAACGCTGGACCCGCGAAGAAGCGGTCAGGTGGTTCTCCGAGACCAACGGGTCAGGCCTCGCCGAAGTGGCGCCCGAGGTGGATCGCTATTGCTCATGGCCAGGGCAAGCCTGCGGTTACAAGATGGGACATACGGAAATCCTGCGGCTGCGCGAAGGGGCCAAGGCGGCGCTGGGCGGCAAGTATGATCTGCGCGATTTCAACGATGCAGTGATCACTGGCGGCAATGTCCCGCTCGACGTGCTGGGACGTAGTGTCAGCCGGTATGTGTCTGAAAAGGCGGCGGGCTGATCCAAGTTATTGCCCTTCACCTGTCACACAGACCTGCTAGGCAGAGCCATCAGGGGAATCAGCGGCTCGACCGAGTCGCTCCTGGAACAGGAGTCGCTTACCATGGGATTTTTCAGTTCAATCAAGGATGCCATTTTCGGCAAGAAGGCCGAAGCCGCCACGCCCGCACCGGTTGAGGCCGCACCGGTCGCAGCCGCTGCTCCAGCCCCTGCGCCGGTTGATGTCGCCGCCGTGCTCGGCGCGATGCCAGGCGCCGATGGCCTCAATTGGCAGAGCTCAATCGTCGATCTGATGAAGCTGGTCGGGATCGACGCAAGCTTTGAAAACCGCAAGGAACTGGCTCACGAGCTGGGCGATGCTGACTATTCGGGTACGGCTGAAGAAAACATCGCGCTGCATAAGGCCGTGATGAAGGGTCTGGCTGAAAACGGCGGCAATGTCCCGGCCTCGATGCTCGACTGATCACGACGCCAGCAAAACAGAAAGGGCTCCGAACCACCTGGTTTGGAGCCCTTTTCTTTGCGCCAGTTTGCTGGCCTATTTCTTGCCGAACAACCCTGAGGCCATGCCCAAGAGGTCATTCACGGGATTGCCGTCGCCATCGCGGTCCAGCATTCCGGCCACACCCGAAAGCGCCGGGTTGTCCTTCAGCATGCCGGAGATCTTCTCCAGCCCGCCTTCACCGCCCAGTTGCTGCGCCATCTGGCTCAGCGCCCCGACGTCGAGCCCAGTCTTGGCCGCAGCCCCGGCGATCGTATCGCCCGGCTCGGCGTGGCTCTGCCCCAGCGCGGCGACGGCCTGTTCGGCCATTTCCTTGGGGATACCGACCTTTTCGGCAAGTGCTTCAATTCCGCCGGCGGCTCCGCCAAGCTGACCCAGAATTCCGTCCAAAAGACCCATGTTCTGCGACTCCTAAGCAAATGGAAACGGCATATTGCGCCTGCCTTGCGTCAGTTCCAAGTCAAATCGCTGCCAAGTCCGGCTCCACCCACGCCAGCCGCGCGGCCACCGAAAACAACCGGTCGCACGAATAGAACTGCAGCGGCCAATCGCGTCGGCCGGTGCTGCTGGCCAACAGGTCGTTGACCGCCCCAACCAGCGCGCCATCCGCACGGCCCGCAAGAAATGCCCGCACTCCGCGAATGTAGAGCTGGGTCAGCGTTTCGTGATAGCCCTGCGTTTCATCGTTCACCCCGCCGACGGAGAGGTTGTAGGCCTTAATGATGTCTGGAAGCTCGCGCTCAAGCGCGATGTCCGGACGTTCCAACACCAACCAGGCACAGGCGGCAAGATGGGCTTCGTGGGTCCATTCGCTTTTGGGCAGGGTGCGATCGAGCAAACCCTCGCCAATCCGGCGCACTGCAGCGTCGGTGGCAAACAGTCGGATCGAGTGGTCAGTCATGATAGGAAACTCCGGATCAATGAAGACCCGGAGCGTTCCAGGTCAGGCAGCCTTGGGGGCCGAATCGAGCACGCTTTGGTCGACGTAATCGGTAAATTGCGCGAAGTTCGCGACGAATTTCCCGACCAGCTCCTGCGCGTTCCGGTCATAGGCTTCGCCATCGGCCCAGGCCGCGCGTGGATCGAGCAGATTGCGGTCGACGCCCGGCACCGCCACCGGCACTTCGAACCCAAAGTTGGGATCGCGAACGAATTCGGCATTGTTCAGGCTGCCGTCGAGCGCGGCGTTGAGTAGCGCGCGGGTTGCCTTGATCGGCATCCGCTTGATGCCGGGATCAGTCGCCTTGCCGCCCGACCAGCCGGTGTTGACCAGCCAGCACTGCGCCCCGCCTTCGGCAATCCGCTTCTTGAGCAAGTTGCCGTAGACGCTCGGATGGCGCGGCATGAAGGCGGCGCCAAAGCAGGTGCTGAAAGTCGCTTCGGGTTCGGTTACGCCGATTTCGGTGCCGGCGACCTTGGCGGTGTAGCCCGACAGGAAGTGATACATCGCCTGATCCGGGGTCAGCCGCGCGATCGGAGGCAGCACGCCAAAGGCATCGGCGGTCAGCAGGATGATGTTCGACGGCGGCGGGCCGAGGTTCTCATCGCTGGTATTGGGGATGAACTCAATCGGGTAGGCGCCGCGAGTATTCTCGGTCTTGCTGGCGTCGGTGAAGTCCAGCTCGCGCGTGTCCTCGTCCATCGCCACGTTCTCAAGGATCGTGCCGAACATTTTGGTGGTCGCGTAGATCTCAGGCTCACCCTCGGCCGAGAGGTTGATCATCTTGGCGTAGCAGCCGCCTTCGAAATTGAACACGGCTTGGTCCGACCAGCCGTGCTCGTCATCACCGATCAAGGTGCGGCTGGCGTCAGCCGAAAGCGTAGTCTTGCCAGTGCCAGACAGGCCAAAGAAAATCGCGCTCTTGCCGTCCGCGCCGATGTTGGCGCTGCAGTGCATCGGCATCACACCCTGCGCCGGGAGCAGGAAGTTGAGCAGGCCAAACACGCCCTTCTTCATTTCGCCCGAATATTCGGTGTTGCCGATCAGGATCAGCTTCTCGGTGAAGTTGACCGCGATCACCGTGTCGCTACGGCAGCCGTGCCGCTCCGGATCAGACTTGAAGCTGGGCAGGTTGATGATGGTATATTCGGGCTCAAAGGCAGCCAATTCATCTGCTTTCGGGCGCACCAGCAAGGTGCGGACGAACAGGCTGTGCCAGGCCATCTGGGTGATCACGCGCACGTTGACGCGGTATTCGGGCTGGCTGCCGCCAAACAGGTCAGCGACGTAGAGCTGGTCCTGGCCCTTCACCGCTGCAAGGAAATCGGCTTTCAGGTTGGCCCAGTGCTCACCCGTCATCGGCTGGTTGATGGCGCCCCAATTGATGGTGCTTTCGGTCACACTGTCTCGGACAACATACTTGTCTTTGACGCTGCGCCCGGTGAACCGGCCGGTATCGACCAGCAGCGCGCCATCCTTGGTCAGCCGCCCCTCTCCCTTACGCAGGGCGTGCTCGACGAGCGCCGCCGTTCCCAGATTGGCGTGGATCGTGGCGCCCGTGGCAAAGCCCTGGCTGTCAAGCGAGACGTTAAGCGAAACGGTCAAGGCGAACTCCGTGGTTGAGCGCAGCAGTGCGATGCTGATCGAGTCAGCGCCGTCTCTACATACGAATGCAAAGGATTCTGCGGGCCGCATAGTCCAGCCGGGCGATTCCGTCAAATGGCCCGAAAGGCCCAGCCAAAACGATTTATTTCAGCGTCTTGAGTCTGCCTTCCAACCCAATTGCCACCTGCAGCGTTAACCGCTACCCCATTGCTCCCCACGATTTGAACAGGTGAAAGCGCGTCCAGCCCGCTCCTATGGCCGAATCTGCCCCTCTCCCTCGCACCGTTCAGCAGCAAGTGATCGCGCTGGTCGATGATGATCGCAACATCCTGACCACGGTTTCCATTGGGCTGCAGGCCGAAGGTTTTGCGACACGGGTCTATTCCGATGGCGCCGCAGCTTTGAAAGCCTTGCTTGAGAATCCTCCTGACCTTGCAGTCTGTGATATCAAGATGCCACGGATGGACGGACTGGAACTGTTGCAAAAGCTGCGCGAAACCAGCGCACTGCCAGTAATCCTGCTGACCAGCAAAGATGAAGAAACGGACGAAGCGCTTGGACTTGCGATGGGCGCGGATGATTACATCGCCAAGCCTTTCAGCCAGCGCCTTCTGGTCGCCCGGATCCGCGCGATTCTGCGCAGAGCCGAGTTGGTCCGCGACGAGGCCGAGGCCCGCGGTGAGGTCCAGCCCGCCGCCGATCTCATTGTGCGCGGGCGGCTTGAAATGGATCCGACCCGCCACCGCGTTGCCTGGGCAGGACAGCCAGTTTCTCTGACTGTGACCGAATTCATGATCCTAGAGGCGCTGGCGATCCGTCCCGGCGTGATCAAAAGCCGCAACCAGTTGATGGATGCCGCCTACAGCGACGACGTGTTCGTCGATGACCGGACAATTGACAGCCATATCAAACGCCTACGCCGAAAATTCCGTAGTGCTGACCGCGAATTTTCGGCGATCGAGACGCTGTACGGCGCAGGCTATTCCTTCACCGATGGCTGACACCCGTCCTCGCAGTGCCTGGCGCCGCCGAACTTCGCTGACCGTGCGGATTCTGGCGGTGAACATCATCGCGCTGGGCTTGATGGCAGGCAGCCTGTTCTACCTCGATTCGTACCGCAAGCAGCTGTTCGAGGAACGCTTCAAGCTGGCTCGCGCCGAGGCGGAAATTGCTGCAGCTGGACTAAACGGAGCCAGCACAGAGGCCCGCGCCAACCTTTTCCGAAACGTCGGCTCCAGCCAGAAGCTGCGGCTGCGGCTGTATGATCGCAATGGCGGGCTGGTGATGGACAGCTTTGGTCTTGCATCGCCGTCGTTCACTCTGGTCGATCCCGATAGCGAGAGCTGGTACGAACGCGGTGGCAGGATAATCGACGGCGGCATGCGACTAATTCTGGGATCGCAGACCAGCGAGCCTTACCGCGATCCGGCACCTGACACTGCCGCCGCTTGGCCAGAACTTGGCCTTGCCGCGCAGTCCGGCCAGAGTGTCATTGCCGCGCGCGCAGCGCCGGACGAAACCCCAATGATCAACGCGGCCGTTCCGCTTGGCACCAATGGCGAGCTGCTGCTGGTCACTCGTAATGCCCGCGACATCACGCAATCCGTCCGCGATGCCCGCAGCACACTGGCGATTGTACTGGCGGTAACGCTGTTGATTTCAATCCAGCTTTCGCTGTTTCTGGCCCGCACCATCGTCCAGCCGCTGCGCGCGCTGGTTCGCGCTGCCGTTCGGGTTCGACTGGGGCGTGACCGCGCCGTGGAAGTCCCGCGCTTGCCCGAACGCGGGGATGAGATCGGGCTGCTCGCTCGTGCCCTGTCCGACATGAGCGGGGCCCTGCGCCGCCGGATCGACGCGGTGGAAAGCTTTGCCGCCGATGTCGCGCATGAGATCAAGAACCCGCTGGCGAGCTTGCGCAGCGCGCTCGAAAGCCTGGAAAAGGTCAAAGATGATGGACTGCGCGCCGAACTGACCGCGATTGCCGCGCACGATGTCCGCCGGATCGACCGTCTGGTTACCGAAATCGCCGAAGCCAGCCGGATCGACGCCGAACTCAGCCGCACCCAATTTGCCGCGGTGGACCTGCACCTGCTGACCGGGAAACTGGTAAAGGCCCGGGCAGACCGAGGTGAAAATGGCACCTGCACCGTAGTCGTTGCACCTATTGGAGCCGGGCCATGGGATGTGCCGGGAGACGAAGCGCGGCTGGTCCGGGTGATTGAAAACCTGCTCGATAACGCGGTTTCTTTTTCCCCGCCGCTAGGTGAGGTGAGCGTGATCCTGAACCGCGAGGACGAACGCGTCGTCCTGACTGTGCTCGATTCCGGCCCCGGTATCCCGACAGAAGCCCGCGACAAGGTGTTCGACCGGTTCCACTCATTGCGCCCGGCAGATGAGGACTTTGGCAGCCATTCCGGCCTGGGGCTCGCCATCGCCCGGACCATCGCCGAAGCACACGAAGGATCACTGATCGCCATCGACCGTCCCGATGGCCAGCGTGGAGCCTGTCTGGTACTTGATCTGCCCGCCATGGCTGAGGAAGAGGACGACGAGCGATGAGCCTGATCCATCAGGCAACCTGTGTTGCGATCGGCGGCCGCGCTGTACTGATCGAAGGCCCGCCGGGTATCGGCAAGACCAGCCTCGCCCTCGCCCTGATCGACCGCGGAGCAGTGCTGATCGGCGATGATGGGGTCACGCTTGAGCCACACGCAGGCCGGCTGCTGGCAAGCCCCCCGCCCCGCACTGCTGGTCTGATTGAAGTCCGCAATCTCGGGCTGCTGGGCTGGCCAACCGTGAGCGACATACCGGTGGCGATGGTGGTGCGGCTCGATCCCGGTGCCCCGCGTTTCATTGAGCACGCGGATCGAACCGAACTGGTCGGCATATTCCTGCCCCTGATCCACCTGTGGCCCGAAGGCTCCGTCCTGGCATTGAAGGCGGAATTGGCGCTGGAGCGCTATGGCCTGACGTGAACCGGGCGTCCCCATCGGGGGACAGCCCGTTCCGGCCCCTTCACATTCGGTGCATCGCAGCCCATCTAGGCAGGATAGCCATGACCCAATCCACTGCCCCCCGCCAACGCCTGTTGCTGGTCACCGGCCTGCTTGGCGCGGGCAAGACCACCGTGCTGAAAGTGCTGGAAGATTTGGGCTGGGAAGCGATCGACAATTTTCCAGTACGGCTGTTGGGCCGTTTGCTCGACAGTCCCGATGGTGCGGGCGGTGATTTGCGCGCGCCACTGGCGATCGGGTTTGATTCGCGAACCCGCGGGTTTGATCCTGCGAAAGTAATCGAGCGGGTCAAGCGGCTGGCTGAGCGCGATGATCTGGAAATCACCACGCTATTTCTCGACTGCTCCGGGCAAGAGCTGGAGCGGCGCTACAACGAAACCCGGCGGCGCCACCCCTTGGCACAGGACCTGCCCGCTGCCAGTGGGATCGCGGCGGAGCGCGAAGCGATGGAGCCGCTGCGGCGCTGGGCCGATCTGGTGATCTCGACCACCAGCTTCACCAGCAACGATTTGCAACAGGCAATCCGCGAACGGTTCGCGCAGGATGCACCGGCGGAAATGACCGTCAGCATTACCAGCTTTGGCTTTTCGCGCGGCACCCCGCCCTTGGCCGATCTGGTCTTTGACATGCGCTTTCTCGACAATCCGCACTGGGACGATGTGCTGCGGCCATTGACCGGCAAGGACGCTCCCGTCGCCGCGCATGTTCGCAAGGACCCGGCCTTTGATGAGGCCTTCACTCGGATCCGCGAGCTGATCGAAATGCTGCTGCCGCGCTACCGCGCGCAGGGCAAGGCCTATGTCAACGTGGCGTTCGGCTGCACCGGCGGGCGGCACCGCTCGGTCTTCGTGGCCGAGGAAATCACCAAGGCGTTGCGGGCGGCCGGCTATGCCCCCAGCCTGGTCCACCGAAACCTGACCGCGCGCGCGGCCGATCTGGTTGAAGGAAAGCATTGACCGTGCCTGACCTTCACGCCATGGCCCTGCGCCACCTCCCGGCGCGAATCGCAGGGATGGCTGTTCGGAGCGCGCAACCAGCATGATCGGTCTGATCCTGGTCACTCATGGCAAACTTGCCGAGGAATTTGTTGCCGCGATGCAGCACGTTGTCGGGCGTCAAGAGGCCGTGAAAACGGTCTGCATTGGCCCCAATGACGATATGGAAGCCCGCCGCAGCGAAATCGCCACCGCGATTGGTGAAGTCGATAGCGGGGAAGGCGTAATCGTTCTGACAGACCTGTTCGGCGGCACGCCTTCGAATCTTGCAATCTCGCTGATGCAAAAGGGCAAGGTCGAGGTCATCGCCGGGATCAACCTGCCGATGCTGATCCGTCTGGCCAAGGCGCGTGGCTGTATGGGGCTGGATAAGGCGGTTGTCGCAGCGCGCGATGCTGGCCGCAATTATATTACTATCGCGTCGGAATTCCTCGGCCAGGATGCCTGAGATCGAGGGGAATGGGGGAGCATGAGCCAGGTTCGCGACAGCGTTGAAATCGTCAACAACCGGGGCCTCCATGCGCGGGCGAGCGCCAAATTCGTCAACGCCGTCACAAAGCTAGGCGACGGGGTTCAGGTCAAGGTTGAGAAGGACGGACACGATGCCGCCGGCGCCTCGATCCTGGGCCTGATGATGCTGGGTGCGGCCAAGGGCGATTCGATCGAAATCATTGTCAGCGGCGAAGGCGCCGATGCGGCGCTCACCAAATTGATCGGGCTGGTCAAGGACGGCTTCGGCGAGGATTGATCCGTGCCGACACGCCGCCTGATAACCGGATTTTCCAACCCCACGGTCAAGGCGCTGCGGGCGCTGCGCGAGAAAAAGCACCGCAAGGCGTCAGGCAAGTTTCTGGCCGAGGGGCTGCGCTTGCTGACCGATGCCCGGACAAGCGGCCATTTGCCCGAAGTGCTGGTGATGGCAACGGGCCGCGATCCGCATCCGTTGCTGCACGCGCTCGAAGCTGATGTCCACGCAGCAGGCGGTGAAGTGCTGGAACTGGCACCCGACCTGCTCACCAAGATCACCGGCAAGGACAACCCGCAGGCCGTGGCCGGGGTTTTCGCCGAATTTGACACCAGCCTTGCTGCCCTGGACCGGTCCTCTGCCAAAATCTGGCTGGTGGCGCAGGCGTTGCGCGATCCGGGCAACCTCGGCACCATGCTGCGAACCGGCGATGCTGTCGGCGCGGGCGGGCTGATCCTGATTGACGATTGTGCCGACCCGTTCAGCGTCGAAGCCGTGCGCGCCAGCATGGGCGCGGTGTTCACGCAAGCGATTGCCCAGGCGCGGTGGGAGGAGTTTCTGCCGTGGCTGCGCGGCGGCGCGGGACAATTGGTCGCTGCGAGCCTGCGCGACGCAGTCGACTATCGCGGCGCTCCCTATGCCGCCCCGTGCTTCCTGATGGTTGGCAATGAAAGCCAGGGCCTGCCCGAAGACTACGAACTGGCCTGCGATCTGCGCGTGACCATGCCGATGAAGGGCCGCGCAGACAGCCTCAATGCGGCGGTCGCGGGGGCTGTGCTGGCTTATGAGGCGCTGGCGAAGCTCGACTGAGCGTTCACCCGCCGATCAGCTTGGCCGGTTTAGAACCGCGTAATGATCAAACGCCTTTCCCTGCTCGCCCTTCCGCTCCTCGCTGGCTGCGCCACGATGGGTAACGCCGCGCCCTCGCTGGTTGGGAGCAAGTGGACCTTCGTGAGTATCGATGGGCAAAAGCCAGTTTCAGGCAAGGCCTGGCTCAACATCGATGCCAACCGGATTGGCGCAACGGTTGGTTGCAATGGGATGGGCGGCAGCGTGAAAATCGAGCCCGGTCGCCTGATCACCGGACCGTTTATGAGCACCCAGATGTACTGCGAAGGCTTGATGGAGCAGGAGCGCGCGGTATCGCAACTGCTTAGCGGTTCTCCCCGCTATTCGGTCAAGAACGACCGGCTGGTCCTGACCGGCGCCGGTCATCGCGCGGAATTGAAGCGGACCAACTAAGCCCGCCCTACTCCGCCGCTTCGTCTAGCGTACCGCCCTCGCCACCCAGCAGCACTGGATCATCTTCCGCCTTGGCGTGGCGCGGAGCGGCGTCGATCTGGGGGACGTCCTCAATTTCGCGCTTGCCGATCTCGATCCCTTTGTCACGCAGACGGCGGCCAGACGTAAGGACGTTGCGTTCAAAGCTCGAGACGAACTTGTTGTAGTTGTTGACCGCTGAATCGAGGCCCGAGCCGACCCGCTTGAGATGCTCCGAGGCCACCGCCAGCCGATCATAAAGCTCGGCCCCGGCCTTGCCGATCTCGATCGCTTCGCGCGCCAACTGGTCCTGCTTCCAGACCATTGCCACGGTCCGTGCAATCGCAACCAAATTGGTCGGTGTGGCCAGCAGAACCTTGTTTCGGAATGCAAATTCCCACAGATCAGCGTCCTGCTCCAATGCCGCAGCGACGAAGTGTTCGCCCGGCACGAACATCACCACATAGTCTGGCGCATCGGCGAACTGGCTCTGATAGCTTTTCGCGCCGAGCTGCTGAACGTGGGTCCGCATCGAAGCGACATGCGCGGCAAGCGCCAGATCACGGGTCGCGTCGTCCTGCGCCTCGAACGCATCCTGATAGGCGTTGAGCGAGACTTTGGCGTCGATGATCAGGCTCTTCTGTCCTGGAATTCGCACAATCGCATCGGGCCGCAACCGGCCTTCGTCAGTGTCGATCGAATGTTCAGTGACGAAATCGGTGTGTTCAGCAAGGCCGCATTGTTCGAGCACATTGCGGAGTTGCTGCTCGCCCCAACGCCCGCGCGCCTTGGGGGCATTGCGGAGCGAATTGCCCAGCCGCGCCGCCTCGGCCCGGACCTGTTCCTGCCCTTCTTTCATCGACTGGATCAGCCCGCCAAGCTGGCCGAAGGCGTCGATCCGGTCTTTCTCCAGCTTGCCAACTTGCGCCTCATAGCTCGCCAGACGCTGCCCAACCGGTTCGAGCAAGGCCTTGATCCGCGCCTCGTTCTTTTCTTCGGACTGGGTGAAGCGTTCCTGCGCGCGGGCCAGCATCGCCTCTTGGGCCTGCGCCAACACTTTCGCGCCGGCGTTCTCGAACTCTTTCTTGAGCCCCTCTTGTGCGGTCAACAGCAGACGTTTTTGCTCTTCGGAATTGGTGGCATGCGCCTCAAGCGTGGCGAGCTTGATCGAGGCATCACCCAAATCCTTGATCGCCGCGCGGAACCGGCCGTCCAGATCGCGCGCCGCACTCTCGCTCTCGGCTAATCGAGCCCGTAAGTCTGCCGCCGGGCGCGCGCCGAGCAGCCAACCGAGCACGGCTCCGCCAGTCAGCGCCAACAGCAAAATGATGAGAATCTGTCCGTCCATTCCGGCACGCTAACCGGAACGGAGCGGGAACGCCAGCCCTATCAAGCCGCCTTGCGCAGCTTTTCCAGCTTCTTCAGCGCCATCTGCTTTTTCAGGCGGCTGAGGTGGTCGATGAACAGGATACCTTCAAGGTGGTCCATCTCGTGCTGGAGGCAGGTGGCCATGATGCCGTCCATCTCCTCTTCGTGGACCTTGCCGTCCAGATCCTGCCAGCGGGCGCGGATTCGGGCCGGACGTTCGACGTCGGCGTAGATTTCAGGGACCGACAGGCAGCCCTCGGAATAGACCGACTGGTCATCCGACGGGTCCATGATTTCAGGATTGATGAACACCCGCGGCTGTTTGAGCGTCGGCTGGTGATGATGGTGGTGGCCATCATGATCGCAGGCAACCGGCTCGGCATCCGGGTCATCGGGCTGGAGATCGATCACCAACACGCGCAGCGGCACCCCGACCTGGATCGCTGCGAGGCCGATCCCGGGGGCGTCGTACATCGTCTCGAACATGTCTTCGACCAGTGTGCGCAGCTCGGCATCGAACTGGGTGACGGGGACCGAGATCTGCTTGAGCACAGGATCGGGGATTTCGAGGATTTCGCGAATAGCCATGGGATGGTCACATAGTGTCAGGTTACGCTGGCTTCAACCATGGGATTTGATTGGTTCACACGAAGACACGAAGATCACGAAGAGGTCATGCTGCCGCAGGCCATTGCCAACATTTCGGCGTCGCGGTTTGCAGGATCGCAGAATGGCAAGTGCGGCTTCGCAGCAAGAGCAGCATCTTCGTGCCCTTCGTGTCTTCGTGTGAACCCATTCAACCCATCGGCCGCCGCGCGCGCAGGGCTTGCGCCAGAGTGCCCTCGTCGAGGTAATCGAGCTCGCCCCCCACAGGCAGCCCGTGCGCCAATTGCGTGATCCGCACCGGATAGCCCTCAAGCCGCTCGGCGATGTAATGCGCGGTGGTCTGGCCTTCCAAAGTGGCGTTCATCGCCAGGACCACTTCGTCGATCCCGCCTTGCGAAACCCGCTCGATCAGGCCGCCGATGGTCAGGTCTTCGGGCCGCACACCTTCGAGCGCAGAGAGCCGTCCGCCCAGCACGTGATAGCGCCCGGTGAACAGCCGGGCGCGGTCCAGTGCCCATAGGTCTGCCACGTCCTCCACCACGCACAGTGAGCGGCCATCGCGGCGCGGATCGGTGCAGATGCCGCACGGATTGCTGGTATCGACATTGCCGCAGGTGGCGCATTCGATCAGCCCTTCGCGGACCGCATCGAGCGCCTCAAGCAGCGCCACCAGCGAGGTCTCACGCCGCTTAATCAGCCACAGCACCGCCCGCCGCGCCGAGCGCGGGCCGAGGCCGGGCAGGCGGGATAGCGCCTGGGTCAGTGTTTCGATCTCTTGCGATGCCATGGCCAGACAGATAGGGCGCGCATTCTAGAAAGGCAAAGCCACGATGCGTGTCATCTTCATGGGAACCCCCGATTTCGCTGTTCCGGCGCTGCAAGCGCTGGTCGCTGCTGGGCATGAGGTCGTGGCCGCATATACCCAGCCGCCCCGCCCCGGCGGCCGGCGCGGCAAGGAATTGACCCCCACCCCGGTGCACAAGGCGGCTGAAGCGCTGGGGATCGAAGTGCGCCATCCGGCCACCCTGAAGGGCGCGGAGGAGCAGGAAGCCTTTGCCGCGCTCGGTGCCGATATCGCCGTGGTCGCCGCCTATGGCCTGATCCTGCCGCAAGTGGTGCTGGACGCGCCCAAGCACGGCTGCCTGAACCTCCACGGCTCGATCCTGCCGCGTTGGCGCGGTGCCGCGCCGATCCAGCGGGCAATCCTGGCCGGAGACGCGGAAACCGGGGTCGGCATCATGCGGATGGAGGCAGGCCTTGATACCGGGCCGGTCCTGCTGGAAGGCCGCACCCCTATTGATCGCAAGACGGCGGGCGAGCTGACCATTGAACTGGCCCAGATCGGAGCGCGACTGATTGTTCAGGTGCTGGCCGATCTTTCTGCCTATGCGGAACGGCCTCAGCCCGAGGCGGGCGTTACCTATGCCAAGAAGATCGACAAGGCCGAGGCGCGGATAGACTGGTCGCAGCCTGCCGAGCAGATTGAACGCCAAATCCGCGCCTTTGCCCCGGCACCGGGTGCATGGTTCGAATATCAGGGCGAGCGCTGCAAGGTGTTGGCAGGGAAGTCGGCCGATATCGGCGGCGCGCCAGGCATGGTTCTGGACGAAGCTTTGACCGTAGCCTGCGGGAAAGGCGCGATCCACCCGACATTGGTCCAGCGCGCCGGACGTCCTACGATGACAACTGCAGAACTGCTGCGCGGCTGGGAAATCGTTGCCGGGACGCGCCTCACTTGACCCGCTTCGCCCTCACCCTTGAATTCGACGGCACTCCGTTTTTCGGCCTGCAGCGCCAATCCAATGGCCCCAGCGTCCAGCAGGCGGTCGAGGCGGCGGTGCTGGCAACCACCGGGGAGGCAGGCACGCTCCACGCTGCGGGCCGCACCGATGCCGGGGTTCATGCATTGGCAATGCGGGCCCATATCGATGTCACCAAGCCGATCGAAGCTTTCCGGCTGATGGAGGCGCTCAACCATCATCTCCGGCCTGCGCCTGTTGCGGTGCTTGACTGTCAGGTGGTGCCGGATGATTGGCATGCCCGCTTTACCTGCATTGGCCGCGAATACCTTTACCGGATCGCCAACCGCCGCGCGCCGCTGACGCTGGATGCCAACCGCGCATGGCAAGTGCCCCAGCCGCTCGATGCCGATGCCATGCACCGCGCCGCGCAGGCGTTGGTCGGACACCACGATTTCACCACCTTCCGCTCGGTCCATTGCCAATCGCAAAGCCCGATCAAGACGCTGGATCTGCTCAGCGTGGAGCGGGTCGGCGATGAAGTGCGGATCCGCGCAGCTGCGCGCTCTTTCCTGCATCATCAGGTCCGCTCGATGGTCGGCTGCCTCGCGCTGGTCGGGATGGGCCGGTGGCGCGAAGATCAGATCGCCGAGGCGCTAGCCGCCCGTGACCGCGCCGAACTCGGCCTCAACGCCCCCAGCGAGGGGCTTTATTTCGTCCGCGCCCTTTACCCGGAAGAATGAGTGACTAGGTTGCATTCCGCAACGCCATAACGGCGCACCAGATTCGGGAGACGACCAATGACCTTCACCGGCAAGCAGCTCACCACCCAGCTCGATGCAGATGGCACGCTGACGCTTCAGCTCAACGACAAGACCTGGGATGCGCCCAAGGCGGGGCAAGTGCTGGTCAAGATCGAAGCCAGCCCGATCAACCCTTCTGATCTGGGCCTGCTGTTCGCCAGCGCCGATACCGAAAATGCCGTCTACACTCCCGGCAAGATCGTCGCCAAGATGCCCGACAACGCCACCCGCGCGATGAAGGCTCGCCACGGCATGGCCATGCCAGCCGGCAACGAAGCGGCCGGGATCGTGGTTGCAGCAGGCGAAGGTGCTGAGCACCTGATGGGCAAGCGGATCGCCTGCGTTCCGGGCAGCGCCTATGGCACCTATGCCTATGCCGAAGCCGCGATGTCGATGCCGGTTGAAGCGAGCGCAGAACAGGCCGCATCATCGTTCGTCAACCCGATGACCGCGCTGGGCTTTACCGAAACGATGAAGCTCGAAGGCTACACCGGGATCGTCCACGCCGCTGCCGCTTCGAACCTGGGCCAGATGCTGGTCAAGATCTGCCTTGAAGACAGTATCCCGCTGGTCAACATCGTGCGGTCTGACGAACAGGTGAAGTTGCTCAAGGACCTGGGCGCGACCCACGTGCTCAATATGACCGACGCCGATTTCATGCCCAAGTTGATCGACGCGATTGCCGAAACCAAGGCGATGATCGGGTTCGATCCGATTGGCGGCGGGACTCTCGCTGGCCAGATTTTGACCGCGATGGAAGCCGCTGCCAGCCGCGGCGCCGCCTTCAGCCGCTATGGTTCATCCGAGCCCAAGAAGGTCTACATCTACGGCGCGCTCGATATCGGGCCAACGATCCTCAACCGCGCGTTCGGCCTGACCTGGGATCTGGCCGGGTGGCTGCTGACCCCGTTCATGATGAAGGCCGGGATGGAGATCGTCGGGCGGATGCGGATGCGGGTGATGAAGGATCTGACCACCACCTTTGCCAGCCACTACCAGATGCGCGGTTCGCTGGAAGACATGCTGACCAAGGAAGCCGTTAGCGTTTACAATGCGCGGCGGACCGGGGAGAAGTATCTGGTTGTCCCGTAATGGTCGGATTGATGCGGGCAAAAAATTGGTTGAATCGTCGTCCTCGACTGAGCATCCGGCACTAGGTCAATTGCCATTCAAGGACGAAGGCGAAGGCAACCAACAGTAGAGCCGCGAAGAGCAACCGCTTTCCAAGCCGATCCGCCCAAGCTTTGGCCTCAGCCTGCGCTTCGGGGCTTTTGTCCTCAACAAACCATGCAATGATATAAATACCGGCAAGTATGAGTATCCATTGCATGGCCTAGTTACCCCCCTGACAAACTCACTCGAACAAGGTCACCACTCGCGCCAACACGTCATCCAACAGTGCCGCAGGAAGGGTATCAACCTTACGCCCTCCTCGCTCCACAATGTCGAGCACGCGGGGCTGATCGCAGCGGATCACACCAGTGGTCTTGATCCCGGTGATCTCTACCGCAAAGCCAATGCGCTGGGCGAACGCGCCACCATTCGTGATAGGTAGAACTACGGGAAGTTTGGTCACAGCGTTAAACTGCGCGGGCGAGACGATCAGGACCGGACGATGGCCCTGTTGTTCGCGGCCTTGGGCAGGATTAAGCGACACCATGTAGATGTCACCACGCTTCACAGGATTTCCTTGCCTACGGCGGGTGCATCAAGCCACTCGCGGTCAACATTCGATGGCGATTCTGAATAGTCTGATTCTGCCAACAGTTCAGCCAGCGAATATCGCGGCTTTGGGGATGCCTCGACAGTCAGACGCTTGCCATCAATTGCAACGCCAACAGCCTCACCAGCCTTAAGGTGGAGCAGCTCGAGCAAGGCAGGCGGAACCGCCAGCATCACAGAGCCGCCGACTTTGCGAAGATTGGTTATGTGCATTGCATCACCTGCATTCAGTTATATTTTAATATAACACAGCCCTTCGCGCGCGTCAATTCGAGGCAACGACGCTCTTTGCGGCAATCTTCCGAAACCAGCCAAAGATCGCCTCGACCGGGCGGCTATCGGCGTTGCGCCAGCTGACCGCGTCGCTCTTGCTGTTGAGCCGTTTGCCCTTGGGCGAGATCACCACCATCGCCGGGGTGCCCTTCATCCGCTTGATCCCGAAGCGCTTGGCCAGATCGAGATTGCGGCCCTCCCCGATCTGCGGAGTGCCAACGTCGATGAAGGTCACCGTAAACCGCGCGCCGAATTCGGTCTTGAATGCGTCGGAAGTCAGTACCCGCGCCAGTCCTTGGCTGTCGTGGCACCAGTCGGCCCCGAATACGACCACTGCCAGTTTGCCTTCGACCTTGGCGCTGGCGAGCGCCGTGTCGAGAATTTTGGCTGCGTCGGCATCTTGCGGGTAATAGGCAAGCCGCGCAGGCGATGCCGTTTCAGCGGCATGACCGGTGACAGGCACCAGCCCGACCGGCATTAGCGCCAAGGCTGCTACCGCAATCAGCCGCAGCTTGCTCACCCCTTGGCGACCACGCTCTCAGGCAGTTCGGTGCCGAACACCCGCTGATAGTATTCGGCCACCAGCATCCGCTCTGTTTCATCACACTTGTTGAGGAAGCTAAGGCGGAAGGCGAAGCCCGGATCCTTGAAGATCGCGGTATTCTGCGCCCAGGTAATCACGGTCCGCGGGCTCATCACGGTGGAAATGTCACCGTTGATGAAGCCTTGGCGGGTCAGGTCGGCGACCTTGACCATGTTGGCGACCATTTCGGGCGAAGCACCGGCGGTCTTGGCCAGCACGATTTCGCTTTCGACCTGCGCGGGCAGATAGTTGAGCTGAACCACGATGTTCCAGCGGTCCATCTGCGCCTGATTGATCGCCTGCGTACCGTGATAGAGCCCGCTGGTATCGCCCAGACCAACCGTGTTGGCAGTGGCGAACAGACGGAAGTTCGGGTCAGGCCGGATCACCCGGTTCTGATCGAGCAGCGTCAGCTTGCCTTCGGTTTCCAGCACGCGCTGGATCACGAACATCACATCGGGACGGCCAGCATCGTATTCGTCAAATACCAGCGCGACCGGATGCTGAAGCGCCCAAGGCAGCAGCCCTTCGCGGAATTCGGTAACCTGCAGTCCATCGCGCAGTACGATCGCATCGCGCCCGATCAGATCGATCCGGCTGATGTGCGCATCAAGGTTGATCCGCACGCATGGCCAGTTCAGCCGCGCCGCGACCTGTTCGATGTGGGTCGATTTGCCGGTGCCGTGATAGCCCTGCACGATCACCCGGCGGTTGAAGGCAAAGCCAGCCAGGATCGCCAGCGTGGTATCCGGATCGAATACATAAGCGCCATCGACATCGGGGGTGCGTTCGTCCGGCTTACTGAAGGCCGGAACCTGCATATCGATATCGATACCGAACACCTCGCGCACATCGACAGTGATGTCGGGCGCGGGGAGGATGGTTTTGTTGGACGTGTCGAGCTGTGAGGATTTATCGGTCATCGCAAAGACCGCCTATACGCGCGCGGCTACGGCTGCAACCGCCTTTGCTCGCCTTTGCCTGACATTTTCAACCGGACGGTTAAGCGGCAGCGATTTCCGCAAAGTCGGTTGCGCGGCAAGCGCGGTCACGGCCATCGGATTTCGCGCGGTATAGTGCGCTATCAGCCAGCCGGTATAAACGCCGCCAGGCTGCGTCGCTATCGACCCGGCCATCAGCATGACCCAGACTGACGGTCACTCGCCAGCCAAGCGGCATATCGCAGCCGCGCACGGCATCCAGGACCAGTTCTGGTGGACATTCAGCTGCCCGGCTGAGCGGAACCAGCAGCGCAAACTCTTCCCCGCCAAGCCGGACTGCAAGGCTATCCGACGGCCGAATTGCCTGCATTGTCGCGGCCACACGGCGCAAGACGTCATCGCCAGTATCGTGACCCAATTTATCATTGATTGCCTTGAAGTGATCCAGATCGACCAGCATCAACCGGTGCAGTTGGGTCCGACCAATCGCCAGATCCATAAAGGCGCGTCGGTTGAGCAGGCCAGTTAGCGGATCGGAATTGGCCAGCCGCAAAGCGGATCGTTCACCAGCCCGGGCCTGATCGCGTTCCACCGAGAGGTCACGAAGGCGCGCCACAATCAATGCAGTCGACAATAGCGATTCGATCGAAAGCGCAATCAGATTGCTGTTATCCCACCAGAAGCTGTAATCCAGCAACCCAACGCCGTGCGCTATCCGAACGAATGAGGCCACGAGCGGAGAAATCCAGGCCGCCACAAAGAACCAGAAATGCCGGGCCCGCGACCGCCAAGCCTCAATCAGGATCGGAAAGATCAGGCTCAGCAGTGCTGCTCCCGACCAGAAATAGATCGAATCCAGGAACCAACCACCCCAAGGGGCCAGCAAAGCAAAGGCGACAGCATCAACGAATAAAATGATCGAACACAGATCAACGGCTCGGCGCAACCTGTCTGTGAATGTCTGCCGTCCGAAATAGTCAATCATGTACCGAAGGGAGGCCACCCCGGCGATCACCAGTATGACATAGTTCAACCGCAGTCGGTCGTTGTTGTCCATCCACGGCAAGGCCAGCAAAACTGCTCCGGATGCAGTAAAAGTGTAGGCCGCCAGCGACCCGACCATCACACAGTAATAGAGCTGAAACCGGTGCCGCAGCGCGCTCCACAGCGCCAGATTGTAAGCCAGCAGCGCAAGCGACAGTCCGCCAAAACCGGCATAGAGCGCAATCAACCAGCCGTTGATGTTCTTTGCCTCGCTCCGCTTCATCAACTGCGGACCCAGCAGAACCCCGCGCCAATTGGCGCTGCCGCGAGTCTCGACATGGATCGCATTGAGCGGTGCCGCGCGCGGTGGAACAGGAATCTGGAAAGTGGCTCCAAGGCGCAAAAATGCGGATGCATCCCTTGACGAAAATTCCACGGCAGTGGTGGTTCCGTCAACGTAGTGGAAAATCACGCGCTGCCAGTCTTGCCAGACGCTGGAATGGCTGAAAATCAGCGGATCATCGGGGTTTGAGATCATCGGCTCAAACCGCATCTGCACTGAGAAATCGCCGCTGCCAAGATCGCTTTGCCAACCCTCGCAGCCCAATTGGGTGGTGGTCCTAACCAGCCGTTCCGCCTCGTTTTCCGAAGGATCAACCTTGGACAGGCAGGGCTCCAGCGTGACGGCCGCAGCGGCCGGCACAGCTGCGAAAATCGCAAGCATTGCTGCCAGGCACATCAGCCAGATTTGACGCGAAACTCCCTGCATCGCGCCCGACTAAACATGTTGGGCAAACATCGCGTTAACGAATACAAGCTGTTGACATACCAACCGGTCGGTATAGCAATAGAGCGATGATCCCGAATCAACCCTTTCGCCCTCCGGCTGCCTCCGCGCGTGAGCGGTTGCTCGAAGCGGGCGTAAAGCTGATCCGCCTACAGGGTTACTCCGCCACATCGGTCGATGAATTGTGCCGTGAAGCGGGCGTGACCAAGGGCGGCTTTTTCCACCATTTCGCTTCGAAAGAGGCGCTGGGCGTGGCCTTGGCCGAATACTGGTCCAGTTCGACCGGCACGTTCTTTGCCGCGGCACCATTTCACCATAATCCCGATCCCGTCGCCCGGGTCCTGAGTTACATCGACCTGCGGATCGCGCTGCTTTCAGGTCCGGCGGAAAGCTTCAGCTGTGTGGCCGGAACGATGGTGCAAGAGGCATTTCGGACCAGCACACCGATCCGCGCCGCCTGCGAGGCAAGCATTGCCGGAAATGCCGCCGCATTAGAGGCGGATCTGGCCGCAGCCATCGCACAGACCGGCGCAGCAGGGGTAACAGCGGCGGGTCTTGCACGGCATGTTCAGGCCGTAATCCAGGGCGCTTTTGTGCTGGCAAAGGCCCACGGCGGTGACGATCAAGCCGAGATCGCCCGCGAACACCTGCATCACCTACGGCACTATTTTGAGCTGCTGTTTCGGGCTAAGAGGTAAGGAGAAGAGCCGGTGACCAGGATGATTTTCGTAAACCTTCCGGTGGCTGATCTGCCCCGATCGGTGGCGTTCTATGGCGCGCTTGGATTTGCCCAGAACCCTGCATTCAGTGATGAAACTGCCGCCTGCATGGTCTGGAGCGAGGCAATCCATGTGATGTTGCTGACTCATCCCAAATGGCAAAGCTTCACCACCCGTCCGATCTGCCCGCCCGGATCGAGCGAGGTGTCGCTAGCGTTTACCTGTGACAGCCGGGCCGAGGTTGACGCACTGGTCACAGCAGGCGCTGCAAACGGCGGCACGGCTGACGTAAACCCGCCCGAAGATCATGGCTTCATGTACCAGCGCACAATCACTGATCCAGACGACCATGTCTGGGAACCGTTCTGGATGGACCCTGCAGCAATGCCGCCTAGCGATTAAGAGGAGAAGGACCATGTCCTACATCGACGGCTTCGTGATCGCGGTTCCCAAAGCGAACCGCCAGAAATTCGTCGACCATGCCAATATGGCCGACGGTATGTTCATCGAAATGGGCGCGCTGCGGGTGATCGAATGCTGGGGCGATGATGTTCCGGCTGGCACGACTACCGACTTCCGGATGGCCGTCAAAGCCACCGACGACGAGGACGTTGTGTTCAGCTGGATCGAATGGCCCGACAAGGAAACCCGTGACAAATGCTATGCAGTGATGATGGATCCGAACAACCCGGACCCGCGGATGGACCCGGCCAAAAACCCGATGCCATTTGACGGAAAGCGCATGATATTTGGCGGATTTGCACCGGTTGTTGACTTCAAGGCATAGGGAGATCGGCGATGACGCGTTTGCAAGGAAGCTGGGTCTGGTACGAACTGATGAGCCCTGACCCGGTCGGCGCCAAAGCATTTTACGAGGCGGTGGTCGGCTGGTCATTTGTTGATCCAGCGCCTCATACAGGCGGCTATGGCTTTATCGCCAATGCCGATGGCGGGATGACTGGCGGGTTGCTTGAACTGAGCTCCGACATGATCGAACACGGCGCGCGGGCTTGCTGGCTCGGCTATATCGGCGTCGATGATGTCGATGCCAGCCTGATCGCGATCACGGCGGCGGGCGGAGCAGTGCTGATGCCGGCGCGCGACGTCCCGATGGCCGGGCGGATCGCGATGGTAGCCGATCCCGGCGGTGCGCCGTTCTATATCATGACCCCCACCCCGCCTCCTGGCGGCGGGACAAGCACATCGTTTTCGGCAGCGCCCAACCCCGGCCGCTGCGGCTGGAACGAGCTGATGGCAGCCGATGCGACGCGCGAAATCAGCTTTTACACGGGGCAATTCGGTTGGACCCTGCCCGATCCAATGGATATGGGCCCGATGGGTCAATACCAGTTCATCGAGCATGACGGAGTTCAGGTCGGTGCGATCATGGGCACGATGCCAGAAATGCCGCACCCGATGTGGAACCACTACTTCTGGGTGGACAGCATTGCCGCAGCCAAGGAATTGATCGAGGCCCAAGGCGGTCAGGTGATCAACGGCCCGATGCAGGTCCCCGGCGACGGCTGGATCGTGCAGGGGATCGATCCGCAGGGCGCACTGTTCAGCCTGGTTGGCGACCGGTGACAACCAAGACCATCTTGCAGTGCCAATGCGGCGCAGTCGAGTGCGCTGGTTGGGGTGCACCATTCCTGAGTGCGGTATGCTATTGCGATGATTGTCAGGCGGCAGCGCGGCAAATCGAGGACAGTGGCAATGGACCAGCGGTTGCCGATCCAGACGGGGGCACCGCCTTGTGCCTCATCCGCAATGACAAGTTCAGCATCACCCGGGGCGCTGACTTGTTGCAGCTGCATCGGCTGAAGCCAGACTCAGCAACCTCTCGGAAGATTGCTGCATGTTGCAATTCGGCGATGTTCCTGTCCTTTTCCGATGGCCGATTCTGGAAATCGGTGATGGCGGACCGGATCGTTGGCGCAAAGCCGCGAATTGAAATGCGGCTCTGCACCATTTTCAGGAAAAGTCCCTTGCCATGGCCGGACGAGGCTCCGCGTCATCCCAAGTTTCCTGTGTCAGCACTTTGGCGCGTGGCGAAACAGTGGGCCGCGATGAAGTTGGGCCATTGACAGCGATTGACTCACTCAATGTTCATTTTATGTTCCAATGCACTGGAACGGAGAATTCAACCCATGGCAGACTATACCTTCTTCACCAATCCAATGAGCCGCGGCCAGATCGCTCGGTGGGCGCTGCATGAAGCTGGGGTCAGCTATGATCAGGTGCTGGTCCCTTGGGCCGAAAAGCCCGCCGCATTGCTCGCCGCCAATCCGATGGGCAAGGTACCAACTGTGATCCATCACAGCACCAGCGGCGACAAGGTTGTCACCGAATGCGCCGCGATCTGCTCCTATCTGGCTGAGGCGCACCCCGAAGCGGGTCTGGCCCCGACAGCAGAGGAGCGCGCCGATTATTACCGCTGGCTGTTCTTTGCGGCGGGGCCGGTCGAGCAAGCGATTATCTGTCGCTCAATGGGTTGGGAAGTACCCAAGGACCGCGAAATGATGGCCGGCTGGGGCAATTATGAGCGGACTATTGGCGCGCTTGACGGCCATTTTGCCAGCCACGCATTTGTCTGCGGAGATCGGTTCACCATGGCCGATGTCTATGTCGGCAGTCAGGTCGATTGGGGCCTCACGTTTGGTTCGATCCCTCCAAACGCGGCGTTCGTCGCCTACGCCGAACGGTTGCAGGCACGCGATGCCTACAAAGCGGCAAAGGCAATCGACCACCAGCTGATTGAGGACAGCAAGCAATGAGCATTCAGGCCAAAAACGCAGCAATCGCCGCAGCGGCGGGCTAAGGCGATGCTTGCGCTCTATGGCCACCCCTTCTCCAGCTACACGTGGAAGGCGCTGATCGCGCTCTATGCCAATGGCACGCCATTTGAATTTCGCGAACTGGGCGCGGAACACCCCGAACACGGTGAGCTTGTCGCTGCCGCTGGGCCGAGCGGGCAGTTTCCGGTGCTGACCGACGGAGCGGCGACGGTGTTCGAGGCAACTTCGATTATCGAGCATTTGCAACTCAATCACCCCGGACCAGCCCCATTGCTGCCTGCCAACCCCGCAGAGGCAAACCGCACCCGGATGCTCGACCGGGTATTCGATCTGCACGTGATGGCCCCGGTGCAAGAGCTGGTGGGTGAGGCGATCCGCGCAGGCGGCCAACCCGATCCCGCAGTTCGCGCGCGGATCGAGGCGCAGCTTGACCGGGCCTATCGCTGGATTGAAGGATGGCTGGCCGATTACCCTCAGCCCAGCCACATCACCCTGATCGAATGCGCGGCCGCGCCCAGTCTGTTCTATGCCGACTGGGTGTACGGTATCCCGCCAGAACTACCTCGTCTCAAAAGTTGGCGCGCGGATCTGCTCGCCCTGCCCGCAGTCAAACGCTGTGTTGACGACGCGCGGCCTTACCGTCACTTCTTCCCGCTCGGCGCACCCGATCGCGATTAATCCAAGGATTCCTTCATGCATGAACTCGTTGTTACCCGCCTGATCGCCGCGTCACCCGACAAGGTCTGGGACGTGATGGTCAATCGCACCAACGAATGGTGGTGCCCAAAGCCGTGGCGGGCTGAAATGGATTTCGGCAGCCGCGCACCGGGCGGCGTGTCCGAAGCGGTAATGTATGGCCCGGATGGAGAGAAGAACCACCATCCCGGCTTTATTCTGGCCTGGGACGAAGGCCGCCGCTTTGCCTTTACCGATGCGATTGTCGGCGATCTCGAACCATCAGGCCCATTCATGCTCGGCATCTGGGAAATCGAGGCCGAGGGCGACGGCACCCGCTACACCGCCCGCGCCCGGCACTGGACGCCCGAGAGTAAAGCACACCACCTGGAAATGGGCTTTCTCGAAGGCTGGGGTGTTTGCGCCGATCAGTTGCAGGCGCTGTGCAAAGCTTGACTGCTCAGGCGAAGGCCACTGCGCGCCTCAGCAGCTGATAGGCTTCGACTACAGCCTGCAAACGCGTTTCAAAACTGCGATCGCCACCGTTACGGTCAGGGTGGTATTTGCGGACCAGTTGTGAATAGCGGCTGCGCAGGTCATGCCGGTTGGCGTCGAGGCCGAGCCCCAGCACTTCCAGCGCACGCCGCTCGTCCGGAGTCACCGCGCGACCATCGCTGCGCGCCACTGGTTTGCGCGCCCGCGCCCGCGCGCTGATTGCCTCAAGCGGATCGGAAAAGTCGGCCCAGCGCGGTGCCGAATCGATCCCGGCTGTGGGCGAAAAGGCGCGGGTTTGCCGGTCCCAGCCGTGGATCGGGTGCTGCGCGGCCATGATTTCCTCGGCGTTCATCCCGTCAAACCAATCGTAGCCAGCGTTGAACTGGCGGACGTGATCAAGGCAGAACCACCGATAATCGCCCGGCCCGTCAAAACTGGGCCCACGCGGACCCGGCGCACGGAATTCGCCCCGCTCCGGGCAGTCCGGCCAGTCACACAGCCGCCGTTGGTCGCCCACCCGTCCATGAAATCGATCAGTCTTCACCCCTTCCCCATGGCAATTGTTCGGTTAGAAGGGAACCCATGACCACACCTGTTGCTCCCAAAATCGCTGACGAAATCGAAGCCCTGCTGATCGCTGCCTTCACCCCGACCCGGCTTGCCGTTATCAACGACAGTGCCAAGCACAGTGGGCACAGCGGCGATGACGGATCAGGCGCGTCGCACTTTACGGTGGAGATCGAAAGCGCCGCCTTTGCGGGAGTCTCCCGGTTACAGCGCCAACGGCTGGTCAACGCAGCATTGGGCGACATTCCGGGCCAAAGGGTCCATGCGCTAGCGGTGAAGGCGCGGGCACCGGGGGAATGAAGCCTGGCCAGTCTCCACGCCGGATTCGGCGCGCAGCCCGAATCTTGCTGCTAGATTCCGCAGGCGCGGTGTTGCTGTTCCGGTTCACTCCAGTTGACCGCCCGCCTTTGTGGGCCACGCCCGGCGGCGAATGCGATCCGGGTGAAGATTTTGCCACAGCCGCGCGGCGCGAACTTTTCGAGGAAACCGGCCTGATTGCCGAACCCGGCGCGGTGATTGCTAAGCGCCGCAACGATTTCACCACATTTCACGGTGAACCTGTCACCGCGGAGGAGGCCTATTTCGCGATCCAGGTTGCTGATCGTGAGATTAGCACCAGCGGCCACACCGAACACGAACTGCAAGTCATGCAATCGCACCGTTGGTTCACTAACGCCGAATTGGCTGATTGGCATGAAGTGATTTTTCCCCCAGACATTCTTGAAATTCTTTTGGGAGTGGAGAGCTCATGACTTTTGCAGGACAAGCGGCGTGGATCACAGGCGCATCTTCAGGGATCGGAGCCGCGCTGGCGCGCGCATTGGCCAAACAGGGAGCGCGGCTAGTGCTGTCGGGGCGCAACCAGGCGGCGCTGGCCGAAGTTGCGGCAGACTGCGGCGAGGTGCTGATCCTTCCTTTTGAAACGACCGACAAGGCCGCAATCGCTCCGGCGGTGGAGCAAGCGTGGGACTGGTCAGGCGGGATCGACCTGCTGATCAACAACGCCGGGATTTCGCAGCGCAGTCTGGCGCAGGAAACCGACTATTCGGTTTATGAACGGGTCATCGCCGTCGATCTGCTTGCCCCGATCGCGCTGACACAGGCGCTTCTGCCCCGGATGGTCAAGCGCGGCAGCGGACGGATCGCGATGATTTCAAGCATTGCAGGCAAAGTCGGCGTGCCGATGCGGACCGCCTATTGCGCCGCGAAGTTCGGGATCGCCGGCTATGCCGATGCGCTGCGCGCAGAGGTCGCTCACCTCGGCCTGCAGGTTCACAACATCTACCCCGGATCGGTAGCGACCGACGTATCACGTAACGCCTTGACCGCCGATGGATCAAAGCGCGGCGTCTCGGACAAGGTGATCGACAACGGCATCCCGCCGGATGTAGCCGTGGCGCAGATGATCGAACAAATGCTGGCTGGTGCGCGCGAAATCATCGTCGCCGAAGGCGCTGAACTGGCAATGGGTGAAGCCCGCCGCACCCCTGATGCACTGCTTGACCAGATCGGTGCCTTCATGGCCGCTGGCTACGTCCAGCGGATGAACGAAGGGGCGCAGTGATGCGGCAAAAGCGCGTCAAACTCGGCAACGGGATCGAACTCGATGTGGTCGACGAAGGGCCGCGCGATGGCCCGGTGCTGATCTTCCTCCACGGCTTTCCCGATAGCCACCGCACCTGGCGGCACCAGATCGCACACCTGTCTGCCCGCTTTCGCTGCATCGCCCCCGATCAGCGCGGCTATCGCGGATCGTCAAAGCCCAAGGGGGTAGAGAACTACACGCCCGACAAGCTGATTGGCGATATCTTCCTGCTCGCCGCCGCGCTGGACGTCGATCATTTCACCGTAGTCGGCCACGATTGGGGCGGCGCGATTGCCTGGGGCGTGGCCTTGATGGGTCAGGGAACCGGCCGGGTTACCCGCGCGGTGATCGCCAATGCCCCGCACCCGGCGATCTTCCCCAAGCTGCTCTACACCAACCCGCAGCAGCGCCAGGCCAGCCAGTATTTTAGAGCGTTCCGCGATCCCGCCAATGATGCGCTGGTCGAACAGTTCGGCCTTGGCGGCCTGCTGCTCAAGGCCTTTGGTGAGACGCCCGAAAACCCGAAAATGGAGCCGGAAGAGCGCGCCGCGCTGCTGGCTGATTGGGAGAACCGTGAGGCGGCGATCGCCATGCTCAACTGGTACCGCGCCAGTCCGATGGAAGTGCTCGATCTGGATGCGCCGTACGAATTGCCCGCCGGGTGGCAGCCGATCGCACTGCCGAAGCTGACGATCCCGACGCTCGTGATCTGGGCACTCGACGATATCGCATTGCCGCCCGCCAATCTTGATGGGCTGGAGGACTACGTCACCGATCTGACCATCGAGCGCGTTCCCGGCAGCGGGCATTTCGTTCAGTGGGAAGCGCCGGAGCAGGTCAACGCCTCGCTCGATGCGTTCTTCACCAAGACTGCCGATGCCGCCTGAGCCGCGGCGCGGCGGAATCGGTGCGGCGCTGGCCGCAGCAGAGGCGCGGCAGCGCCGCTCGATGCTACGCAACCATGGTGGCGGCCAAGCGCCGGTCAGCATGATCGAGCTGTTTTTTGATCTGGTTTTCGTCTTCGCTGTCACTCAGCTTTCGCATTACTTGCTGGATGGATTGACCTGGTTGGGCGCGCTTGAAACGGTGATCCTGTTCAGCGCGGTGTGGTGGGCCTGGATGTGGACCACTTGGGCAACCAATTGGCTGGAGCCGGACCGCGCCCCAGTGCGACTCATGATTGGCGCGTTGATGCTCGCCAGTCTGGTCATGGCGAGCGCGATTCCTAGTGCTTTTGGGACAAGCGGGCTGCTGTTTGCCCTATCCTACAGCGCGATGCAGATTGGCCGCTGTCTGTTCACATCCTGGGCGATGGAGCGCGATTCTGCGGGTGCAGGTCGCAATATGCTGCGTGCGGCCTGCTGGTTCGCAGCTTCGGTGCCATTCTGGCTGGCCGGAGCGCTAAGCGATACTGCCGATGTGCGGATCGCCTGCTGGTTGATCGCCCTGACCATCGAATATGCCGCGCCGCTGACCTTTCTGTGGGTGCCGGGCCTTGGCAAATCGGCCGTTTCCGAATGGAATATTTCCGGATCGCACATGGCAGAACGCTGCGGCCTGTTCATCATCATTGCGCTTGGCGAAGGGCTGATCCTGATCGGCTCCACTTATGCCGGGGCCGAGCCGCAGCCGGGGCTCAATCTGGCGCTGGTCAACGCCTTTGCCGGGTCGTTCGCAATGTGGTGGCTCTATTTCGACATGGGCGCGCGGCGCGGCGCGCGTCATATCGAAAACCATGAACTGCCCGGCCTGATCGCGCGGCAGCGCCTTTACCTATTGGCACATCCCGATCGTAGCCGGGATCGTCGTGCTGGCGGTTGGAGACGAGTTGGTGATGGCCCATCCGATGGAGCCGGCCCATCCTGAATTCGTAGCGGTTGTGATGGTTGGAACCTTGCTGTTTCTGCGCGGGCTTGGTGGATTCAAGCGGATTTCCAGCGGCAATCCATGGTTCCCCGCCTCGCACGGTTACGGCATGGTGATCGCGGTTGGAATTGGCCTATGGGGCTGGCTTGGCCACCCGCCTTCGCTTGTGCTGTTTTCGGCAACCACCTTGCTGTTCGCCGGTGTCGCAGTGTGGGAGTGGGTCAGCTTCCACGGTGGCTGGCTCGAACGGATGGAAGCGCGCGGCTGGTGGCTGGGCAAAGTAGTTCGCCGCCGGTTGGAATATAATCAGGCCCGGCGGAGGGCCAAAGAGGCGGCAAAGCAGCATTAAATCGTCCGCTCACTCCCGCCCCAGCCGATCCACGCGCCATGCGGGTGAGCGCGCGTGACGACCTCTCCGCCCTCCCCGCCCGGCCAGTAGCGCACCACCATCTCATGAATATGCAACACCCGGTTGGCCTCTAGCGCAACCCACGCCAGCGGCCGTTCAGCCGTCGCGCGCGCGCCGGCCGCTTCCATCGCCGCAGTCACCCGCGCTTTCTGGTCGTCCGGAACATACTGCCAGACGATCGAATGCATCAGCATCCGGGTGGTCCCGGCAGCTTGCTGCTTCGCCAGTTCAGCTTCGACGAAATCGGCGGCGTTCATCTCCACCAGATCGGGCGGTGATTTCAACGCTTCGGCGATTGCCGCATCCATCCGCTCAAACCGCACCGTATGCTCCGGCCAGATATAGGCCTTGAGCCGCAGCGCCTGTTCGGGGTCGGTCAGATCAACTGGTGCGACGTCGCAGCCCTTGGTCGAAACAATTTCAACCACGCGATCCGGCGGAGCATCGCCCTGCCATTCGGGCGCAAACCGCATTGCCCCCGGTTCTGGCCCAACCTGAACCCCTCCCAGATCGTAATGATACCGATCCAGCATCAGGTTGATGCCGGCGCTCGATCCGATTTCGAGGCATTGAAAGCGCGGCGGCAAACCCTGATCGGCCAGCCACAACATTGCCGCGATGAAATTGGACGACCGCCCCGCCTCATTGGTCTGCGGCGGTCCATCAAGCCAGGGGAGCAATTCCCTCTCGTGCCGGGCAATGGCAGTAGCGACTATTGCGGCATCATCTATGCCCGCTTGATTGGCATAGATCGAATTGAGCATGGGCTCGGCGCCTTTGAGGTGCAAAGCGTGAATTCCGCCTGCCAGCCGCAGCGGCAGGGCATCTGCCAGCGGAGCGCCGGGCCAATTGCGCAGCCGGTCGAACAGCATTCCGCCCTCACCTCGCTCAAGCAAATCGCGCACTGCGCCGACAATTCGCGCGGTCACAGTGGCACCAGAGGCGGTGCAATAGGCCACCTGATTGTCAAACGCGGCCACCACGATCCCCGGCCCGCTGGCGTCGATATCGATGAATTGATAGTCCTTGGCCATTACCGCCGCTCCTTGCCCTTTTTGCCGCACCGCCTTAAGGGCCGCGGCTATGTCCAGCCCGCTTACTTTCGCCGTGCCCAAGGGCCGCATCCTTGATGAGGCGCTGCCGCTGATGGCGCGTGCCGGGGTGGTGCCCGAAGCAGGCTTTCACGACAAGTCCAACCGCGCGCTGTCATTCGCCTGTGAAGACAGCACCATGCGGCTGATCCGGGTCCGCGCCTTTGATGTCGCGACTTTCGTGGCTCACGGCGCCGCACAGTGCGGGATTGTCGGTTCGGACGTGGTTGAGGAATTCGCCTACCCCGATCTCTACGCGCCCGTAGATCTCGATATCGGTCATTGCCGCCTGTCCGTTGCCGAACCCGAAGCACAGGTCGGCGATACCAGCCATGTGAGCCACCTTCGGGTTGCCAGCAAATATCCCAATCTGACCCGCCGCCACTTTGAACGGCAAGGCATTCAGGCCGAAGTGGTCAAACTGAACGGCGCGATGGAGCTTGCCCCCGGGCTTGGCCTTGCCAGCCGGATCGTCGATCTGGTCTCCACCGGGCGGACGCTGAAGGATAACGGCCTGATCGAAACGAGCCGGATCCTCGACATTTCCGCACGGCTGATCGTCAACCGCGCTGCGCTCAAGACCGATGAGCGGGTCGCAGCGCTGGTCGAACGGTTCCGTGCGCTGGTAACCCAAGTAAAGGCCGCCTGATGCTGCGTCTCAACTCCCGCGATCCCGGCTTTGAAAAGGCATTCAAGCGGCTGGTCACTGACCGGCGCGAAAGTGGCGAAGATGTCGCTCGCGATGTCCAGGTAATCCTCAGCGATGTGAAGAACCGCGGCGATGCGGCGCTGACCGAAATGACTGCAAGGTGGGATGGCTATGCCCTCTCAACCGATGCCGACTGGTCCTATGGCGCCGAGGAATGCCGCGAGGCGTTTGATGCGCTTAAACCTGACCTGCGCGCCGCATTGGAACTCGCGGCCCAGCGTATCCGGGCTTTTCACGAAAAGCAGCTGCCCAAGAACCGCGACGAAACCGACGATCTGGGCGTACGGATGGGGGCCAAGTGGCGCGCGGTTGATGCCGCAGGGCTCTATGTGCCGGGTGGCCGTGCTGCCTACCCTTCCTCACTACTGATGAACGCGATTCCCGCGAAAGTTGCCGGGGTTGAGCGGCTGGTGGTCGTCACCCCAACGCCCAAAGGCGTGGTCAATCCACTGGTCCTGGCTGCCGCACATCTGGCCGGGGTGAATGAAGTTTGGCGGGTCGGCGGCGCGCAGGCGGTTGCAGCGCTTGCCTATGGCACGGCGCGGATCAGCCCGGTCGACGTTATCACAGGCCCCGGCAATGCCTGGGTCGCCGAAGCCAAGCGGCAGTTGTTTGGCGTGGTCGGGATCGACATGGTCGCTGGTCCCAGCGAGATTTTGTTGATTGCCGATGGCCAGAACGATCCCGAATGGGCAGCGGCAGACTTGCTCAGCCAGGCTGAACATGGCCCGGATTCGCAATCCATCCTGATCACCGATGATCCGCTGTTCGCTGACATGGTCGCCGATCGGATCGGGGTTGAGCTGGCGATGCTTCCGACCGCCCGGGTCGCGGCAGAAAGCTGGAACACCCACGGCGTGATCATTGAAGTTGGCAGTATGGATGAGGCCCCTGCCCTCGCCAATGCCTTGGCCGCCGAACACGTCCAGATCGCGACAGAAAATCCCGAAAAGCTGTTCAAGCAGATCCGCCATGCCGGATCGGTGTTCCTTGGCCGGATGACGCCAGAGGCCGTCGGTGACTATGTTGCCGGACCCAACCACGTGCTGCCGACCGGGCGCCGCGCGCGGTTCTCCTCCGGTCTGTCGGTGCTCGATTTCATGAAACGGACCAGCTTCATTCAACTGGACGAGGCTGCGCTGAAGGCAATTGGCCCCGCCGCAATCGAACTGGCCGACGCTGAAGGGCTGACCGCCCATGCCCGCTCTATCGAAGTAAGGCTTGGAATATGACCGCCCGCTCCAAATCCCGCTCTGCCGCGCGGCTCGCCGCCGTCCAGGCGCTCTATCAGCTTGAGATGGAGGGCACAGCGCTTGCGATGCTGCTCGACGAGTTCCACCAGCACCGGCTTGGCGCCGAGATCGAAGGCGATCAGTATGCCGAGGCTGAAGTGGCGTTCTTTGACGATATCGTCAAAGGTGCCTCGGCCCGCCGCGACGAGATCGACACACTGCTGTCGAGCAAACTGGCTGACGGCTGGAAGCTGGAACGGCTCGACAAGACTATGCTGCAGGTTCTGCGCGCCGGCGCATGGGAATTGATGGCCCGCGAAGACGTTCCCACCCCCACCGTGATCACCGAATACGTCGACGTTGCCCACGCTTTCTTCGAAAGCCGAGAGGCGAAGTTCGTGAATGGCGTGCTCGATTCGGTGGCGAAGGTGGTGCGCACCTGACCACCGAACTCGCCTTCATCGCCGCCTTGCGCGGCTTGGCCACGCACCCAGCAGCGCGCGGGCTGAATGATGACTGTGCGGTACTGGAATTTGGCGGTGAAGCGCTGGTCCTAACCCATGATAGCATGGTCGAGGGGATCCACTTCCTGTCCGGCCAGTCGGGCGAGGATCTGGCCTGGAAGCTAGTCGCCAGCAATATGTCCGACCTTGCCGCCAAAGGCGCGCAGCCGCTGGGTGTGCTGCTTTCTTACCAGCTCGGCGACGACGATCCGGCCTTTCTGCGTGGATTTCAGGCGGCTTTGCAGCACTATGGCAATGCCGCAGTGCTCGGCGGCGATACCGTCAGCGCGAATGGTCCGCGCAGTCTGGGGCTGACCGTGATTGGCCGCGCCACGCACCAGCCGGTGCCCGCGCGCAGCGGCGCACGAGCGGGCGAGGCACTTTGGATCACTGGGCCGGTCGGTGCCGCCATGCTGGGGTTTGAGGCGCTCAAATCCGGTAGCGGCGATTCCAGCTTTTACAGGCGCGGTCAGGCGCTGTTGGCAGAGGGGCAGTCCCTTGCCCCGCTGGTCAGCGCGATGATGGATGTTTCAGACGGGCTGCTGCTCGATGCGCGGCGGCTGGCTGACGCTTCTGGTGTAACTCTGGCGATTGATAGCGCGGCAATCCCGATCTCCACAGTTGAGTCCCGCCGCGACGAAGCCTTGCGCTGGGGCGACGATTACGAGCTGCTGTTTACGCTGCCAGCAGGTGTCCCGCCGCTCTGCCCCGCGCACCGGATCGGCACGGTCATGGGTCGGCAAAGCGAGCCGCTGCTGCTCGATGGCCAGCCGCCAATCGGAAAGCTGGGCTACGAGCACAGCTGAAACCGCCGGAAAAGCTGCTTTCCGGCGTTGCATTGCGCCGAATCCTGCCTATAGAAACGCCCGTTCGCCCTGCATGCGGGGCAATCGCTTTGGACAACCAAAAGAGGGGGAGCGTCCGGTGAATCTCGTAACAATCTCGATATTACTGGGACTATTGGCCGTGGTTTACGGCATCGTCACCAGCCGCCAGGTGCTCAGCGCACCGGCCGGCAATGAAAAGATGCAGGAAATCGCTGCGGCCATCCAGGAAGGCGCACAGGCCTATCTGGGCCGGCAATACCGCACCATCGCCATGGTTGGCGCTGTGGTGGCCGTGCTGGTCGGTTACTTCCTCGGTCCAGTTTCGGCGGCCGGGTTCCTGCTCGGTGCCATCCTGTCGGGCGCGACCGGGTTCATCGGGATGAATATCTCGGTTCGCTCGAACGTCCGCACTGCAGCGGCCGCACAGGTCGGCCTGCAAGAGGGTCTGACTCTGGCATTCCGCGCTGGCGCAATCACTGGCATGCTGGTGGCAGGCCTCGCGCTCCTCGCGATTGCGGGCTTCTTCTGGTACCTGACTGGCCCTGCAGGCCATACGGTTGGCGGCGATGACCGGACCGTGATTGACGGCCTTGTTGCCCTTGCTTTCGGTGCTTCGCTGATCTCGATCTTCGCCCGTCTCGGCGGCGGGATCTTCACCAAGGCGGCTGACGTCGGTGCTGACCTCGTCGGCAAGGTCGAAGCCGGTATCCCTGAAGACGATCCACGCAACCCTGCGGTGATCGCCGACAACGTTGGTGACAACGTCGGTGACTGCGCCGGGATGGCGGCCGATCTATTCGAAACCTATGTTGTGACCATCGGTGCAACCATGGTGCTGACCGCGCTGCTGCTGAAGGGCGCAGACAACCTGATGGCACTGATGAGCCTGCCGCTGCTGATCGGCGGCGTCTGCATCATCACCTCGATCATCGGCACCTACTTCGTCCGCCTGGGCGGCGGCAAGAACATCATGGGTGCCATGTACAAGGGCTTCCTCGTCACCGCTGTCCTGTCGATCCCCGCGATCTGGTGGGCGATCAGCTATGCGCTGGGCGACATGGAAACCGCAATTGCCGGACAGGCCTACAATGGCCGCACGCTGTTCTATTGCGGACTGCTGGGTCTGGTCATCACTGGTCTGATCATCTGGATCACCGAGTATTACACCGGCACCAACTACCGCCCGGTTCGCTCGATCGCCAAGGCTTCGGAAACTGGCCACGGCACCAACGTGATCCAGGGTCTGGCGATTTCACTTGAATCGACCGCTCTGCCGACCCTGGTCATCGTGGCCGGGATCATCATCGCGCACCAGCTGGCGGGTCTGATCGGGATTGCCTATGCCGCCACCGCGATGCTCGCGCTGGCCGGGATGGTCGTCGCGCTCGACGCTTACGGTCCTGTCACTGACAATGCCGGCGGTATCGCTGAAATGGCCGGGCTCGACGATTCGGTTCGCGAAAAGACCGACGCGCTCGACGCCGTGGGCAACACCACCAAGGCTGTGACCAAGGGCTATGCCATCGGTTCGGCCGGTCTTGCCGCGCTGGTGCTGTTCGCCGCCTATACCAACGACCTGAAAGAGTTCTTCCCTGAACTCAACGTCGATTTCAGCCTCGAAAACCCATACGTCATCGTCGGGCTGCTGCTCGGCGCGCTGCTCCCGTACCTGTTCGGTGCGATGGGCATGACGGCAGTGGGCCGCGCGGCTGGCGAAGTGGTCAAGGACGTTCGCGACCAGTTCAAGAACAACCCTGGCATCATGACCTACGAATCGAAGCCAGACTATGCTCGCACCGTCGATCTGGTCACCAAGGCAGCGATCAAGGAAATGATCATTCCTTCGCTGCTGCCGGTGGCGGCTCCGATTGTGGTCTACTTCGTGATCGCAATGGTTGCTGGTCAGGCCAATGGCTTTGCCGCACTCGGCGCGCTCCTTCTGGGCGTGATCGTCGGCGGTCTGTTCGTTGCCATCTCGATGACCTCGGGCGGCGGCGCATGGGACAATGCCAAGAAGTACATCGAAGACGGCAACCACGGCGGCAAGGGCTCTGAAGCCCACAAGGCTGCGGTGACCGGTGATACCGTGGGCGATCCCTACAAGGATACCGCGGGTCCGGCCGTCAACCCGATGATCAAGATCACCAACATCGTGGCGCTGCTCCTGCTCGCCGCGCTGGCCGCCGGTCACTAAGACCCGCGCGCCTTTGTAGTGCTATGAAGCCCCGCCCGGAGCGATCCGGGCGGGGTTTTCATTGGGGCAGTACCCTGCGCAATTGCCTTCACTCCAGACGCGACATCCCCACGTTAGCCATTCTTTGGCACTTCGCCGCTAAAGCCTTGCCTAGCGGCGATTTCCGCCCGAACGACAAGGGGTTTTGCGTGGCGTCTGCAGCCGAACCAGCAGTGCTGCTGGATATCGCACAGGGCGAAGCTCTGCGCAGCGGCGCGCCAGCTGTTGAGACACGCGCCATCGCATGGACTGTGATGGACGCACCTGAAGCCCGCATCGCCTGGGATGCGCTGGCGCAATGCGCGGCAGAACCCAATCCGTTCCACGAAAGCTGGTATCTGCTGCCAGCCTTGCGTGCGCTTGATCCGCAAGGCAGCGTCAAACTGCTGCGGATCGAGATCGACGGAGAGCTCGCCGGGTTGATCCCGCTGCGACACGAGAACAAGTATTACAAGTGGCCGATCCCGCAGCTCTGCAGTTGGATCCACGGCAACTGCTTTCTGGGTGCGCCACTGGTCGCCGCCGGGCTTGAGCTGCCGTTCTGGCGGGCGTTTCTGGATTGGGCAGACCGCCACGCTGGCAAAAGCCTGTTCTTGCACCTTGGCGTTATGCCGCTTGACGGCCCGATCTACCGCGCACTTCAGGTCGTTCTGAGCGATCAGGGCCGCCTCGCTGGTCTGGTTCACCGGGAAGAGCGGGCCATGCTGGCCTCGTCGCTCGCACCCTCCACCTATTTCGAGGAAAGCCTGTCCGGCAAGAAGCGCAAGGAACTGCGCCGTCAAGCCACCCGGCTGGCCGAGCTGGGCGAAGTCAGGTTCGAGCGCCGCCGCGACGATCACCGTTTGGCGCGCTGGACCGAGGATTTTCTCACGCTCGAGCATTCTGGCTGGAAGGGCACAGCTGGCTCCGCCCTCGCCTCGCATCAAGCGACAACCAGGATGTTCAAAGAGGCGCTGTCTGGCGCAGCGGCACAGGGAAAATTGGAGCGGCTGACCCTGACTCTAAACAACGAGCCAATCGCGATGCTGGTCAATTTCCTCACCCCGCCCGGCGCCTATTCTTACAAGACTGCGTTTGACGAACGCTATGCCCGCTATTCGCCAGGCGTGCTGGTGCAGCGGGAAAACCTTGACCTGCTCGAACACGCCGAAGTTCGTTGGTGCGATAGCTGCGCCAGCGCGGATCATCCCATGATCGACCACATCTGGCGCGAACGCCGCCCGGTCGGACGTCTCTCAATCGCGATCGGCGGAAGGTTGCGGCGCGGGATCTTTGCGCAGTTACTCAAAGCCGAATTGGGCCGAAACCCGGCCGGGATCTAGCGCAATCTGGCGGCCTCAGCCGCCAGTTCGCACCACAGCAAAGCCGCCGCCACGCCGCGAGCTGTCACCAGATTGGGTCAGTCCGCCTCTGGCCGCGGCAGCCGAGGCTGATGCGATCTTGGGCACAGCAGTCGGCTTTTCAAAGGCGCGGGCGGCGGCCAGATACTTCCCGGGTCCGCCGTTGAAGCCCAACCTGACGCCATTGGCGGTCTGCAGCGGACCATCGCGGTTCTTGCGAAACAGCGGCATAACTTCACGCTGGCTGCCCTGCAGCATTTTGCCGAGCAGGAACCCGCCGACAAACGGCATGAAGAAGCTTTGTCCTTCGGCCTTTTGAGGTACGCAGTTGCCTTGCCCCCATTCGGCTTCGCAATCATAAGATGCGGCGAAACGAGGGGCGGTTTTCGCTGCGTCGGCAACGGCCTGTTCACGCGCTGCGGAGCATTCCTGCTGGGTCATCCCGGAATTGGCCGCACATTCGAACACGTTCTCGTATGCCTGTACTTCCAGTTTGGGGCCCGCTTCGTCGGCTTGAGCTGATGGCGCCGCAGGTTCACTGCCGCAGCCAGCCAGCAGCGCCGCGCCGCCAATAACCCCGCCGAGGCGCGATGCCATCACAGTCAGACCAACCTGACTGGAACGCTTCGGTCGGCTCTTCAAATGCTCAGTTCTCAGCATCGACTTTCCCTGTGCGCATATTTTCTAGCTGGCTTTACCCTATGCCAGCCTCGTTAGTATATGGTTAGCGAAATCATTTGGATAGCCGCGCACGATGGACCGCATTCCAATTCCCGAACGGCCCGACTGGCGTACCGTTGCCCGTGACAATGGCTTTACCTTTCACCATGTCGGCGGCCAGAAATACTGGGATGAAAGCGCCTATTGGCGAGTTAGTCTGCGCGAGCTGGAACGCGAGATCGAGGATCCCAGCGTCGAACTCTACGCAATGTGTCTGGCATTGGTGGATGACGCGGTCCGATCGCAGGAACTGATGGAGCGGCTGGCGATCCCGGCACAATTTCACGATGCGGTGGCCAATTCATGGTTCGGCGGGGCGCCGTCGCTCTATGGCCGGTTCGATTTTGCCTATGATGGAACTGGTCCAGCCAAGCTGCTGGAATTCAATGCTGATACCCCGACCAGCATCTACGAGACGGCGTTTTTCCAGTGGCAATGGATGGAAGATGCGATCGCGCGCGGACTGCTGCCAGCAAGTGCAGACCAGTTCAACCGTTTGCACGAAGCCTTGGTTGAACGGATGGCCGCGCTTTTCACACCCGGCAGCCATGTCCATTTTTCAGCGGTCGAAGAATCGATCGAAGACCGCCAGACGGTGCTCTACCTTGAGGATATTGCCACACAGGCCGGACTCAATCCGCAATTTGTGGCGGTCAAGGCGGTCGGAACCAATCAAGCCGGGCAGCTGATCGACGATCACAACCAATTGATTGGTGCGCTTTTCAAACTCTACCCTTGGGAAGCCTTGATGCGATCGGCCTTTGCTGAACAGCTGACACGGTCTTCCACCCTGTTTCTTGAGCCGCTGTGGAAAGCGATCCTGTCCAACAAGGCAATCCTGCCGCTGTTGTGGGAACGGCACCGCGGCCATCGCAACCTGCTGCCCGCCGCATTTCTGGGCACCGCAGAGGCCGATGCGATTGCAGCGACCCCGCATGCCATAAAGCCGTTCTTCTCGCGCGAAGGGGCTGATATCGAACTGTTTGACGGTCAGCGTCGGGTGCGCGGTCCAGCCGAAGGCTATGGCGCAGAAGGCCGGGTCGTTCAGGCTTTTGCACCGCTGGCCCGGTCAGGCGACAACCACGCTGTAGTAGGTAGCTGGATCGTGGGCGATGATGCCGTCGCCATGTCAGTGCGCGAAGATGCCAGCCCAATTACCCGCGATCTCGCGCGATTTTTGCCCCACGCGATCATCGGCGATTGATTGCTTAAGCGTTCGGTTAAATCCCCATTGACCTGCGCGGCGCGGTCCCGCAAAGGCGGTGCGATGGAAGCCGAACGTACCCCTGAACAGCTCGTAACCGGGCTCTTGAAACTGCTTGAGGTCAAGCCTGAGGGCGAAGACCGCTTTGCCGGTCGGCGCAAGCGCGGCGGCGTCGGACGGGTGTTCGGCGGCGAGGTGATTGCCCAGGCGCTCAACGCAGCCGAAGCGACTGTTGCGGATGACCGCGCAGCCCACTCGCTCCACGCCTATTTCCTGCGTGGCGGCAGCGAAGATCACCCCAGCGACTATCAGGTCTCGCGCGATTTCGATGGCGGTTCCTTCTCCAACCGCCGGGTCGTGGCCAGCCAGCAAGGCCGCCCGATCCTGAACCTGACCGCCAGTTTTCAGCGGCATGAGGAAGGCCTGCACCACATCGAGGCCAAAATGCCCGATGTCGCCCCGCCCGAAGAGCTCGAATCCGAAGTGGATGTGCGCCGCCGTTTTGCCGAAACAGCCCGCCCCGAAGCCCGCCACCATTTCCTCGCGCCGCGCCCGATCGAAATGCGCGCTGTAGAAGGGCGGCACTGGACCAACCCCAAACCCGCCCCGCCGCGCGCCAATTCGTGGTTCAAGACTGTCGCAGCGCTGCCCGATGATCCGTGCATCCACCGCGCGATCCTTGCCTATGCCAGCGACATGTCGCTGCTCGGCACCTGCGCCCTGCCCCACGGCCTCAGTTGGGCCCGCGGCGAAGTGGTCAGCGCCAGCCTTGACCACGCAGTCTGGTTCCACGAGCCGTTCCGCGCAGATGAATGGCTGCTCTATTCCACCGACAGTCCGTGGAGTGGCGGTGGACGCGGCTTTAACCGGGGACAGATCTTTACCCGCGATGGCCGCCTGGTTGCCAGCGTCGCGCAAGAGGGCATGATCCGAAAGGTGACGCCCAAGCAGTAGTCACCGGATGGAGAGGGATCAGCCAAGATGCGCAAACGCACGATTGTATTGGGGATAGCGGCTGCTCTGCTGGCCCTGGGTGGTGGCTGGTACGCCAGCCTCGACAAGGAAACCCGCGGGCTGATCGCCGCCATGCCTACCGACCGCGACGTGCTGAGCTGGAAGCTGGAGCAGCGCGATGCGGCGTTCCGCGCAATGGACCGCCTGCCGGTGCTGGCCAAGGTGAACCAGGCTGAACCTTCGGCCAATCCGCTGCCATTGCCCCAAGGGGCGCCGCTCGATATCCCGAATGTCGATCAATATATGGCCGGCCAGCGCGCCGCCGGGCTGGTGATCATTCAGGACGGCAAGGTCCGGTTTGAGCGCTATGGGTTGGGCTTTGACGCTGCGGGCCGCTGGACCAGCTTCTCGGTCGCCAAATCGTTCACCTCGACCCTGGTCGGAGCAGCGATTCAGGACGGGCATATCAAGAGCCTGGACGACAAAGTCAGCCAATACATCCCCGATCTGCGCGGATCGGCTTATGACGATGTCAGTGTGCGCCAGCTATTGATGATGAGCTCGGGCGTGCGCTGGAACGAGGACTATGAAGACCCCAAGGCGGACGTAGCGCAGTTCAACAACGCCAAGCCCGAACCGGGGATGGACGCGACGGTCAGCTACTTGCGCAAACTCCCCCGCGCTCACCCGCCCGGCACCGTCTGGCATTACAATACCGGCGAGACCAATCTGGTTGGGGTGCTGGTTTCTTCGGCAGTCAAAAAGCCGCTCGCGCAGTATCTGCAGGAAAAGATCTGGCAACCGGCCGGCATGGAGGCCCCCGCCACCTGGCTGCTCGGCCAGACCGGGCATGAGATTGCCGGGTGCTGCATCCAGGCCGCCACTCGCGATTTTGCCCGCTTCGGGCTGTTCGTGCTGGCGAACGGCAACGCCGGAGGCAAGCAGATCGTTCCGACCGACTGGTTCAGCATGGCGACGGTCAAGCAAAAGGACATTGGTGAGCCGGGCCACGGCTATGGTTTCCAATGGTGGACCTATGATGACGGCAGCTTCGCCGCGCAGGGTATCTTCGGCCAGGGCATCTTTATCGATCCCAAACGCAAACTGGTAATCGCCAGCAATGCCAACTGGACCCGGGCGACAATGGGGCCTGAGCCCGAGGCGCGGGAGGCGTTTTACCATAGAGTTCAGGGCTTGATTGACGCCGGGCGATAGCACGGTGAGCGGTTTTGAGTTCGCCTTCACGCTGTTTGGCCTGCTGTTGGGCCTTGCCCTGACAGAAGGCTTGAGTGGACTGGCCCGGGCAATCAAGGAAAGGCACCGAGTAAGGATTGGCTGGGCGACTGTATTGCTCGGCCTGTTCGTCGCCTGCGATGTGGTCAGCTTCTGGATGTACGGCTGGGCCTTGCGTGACCAACTTGAAGTAAGCTGGCCACTGATGTTCGGCGGGTTCCTTGTTACCGGAGTTTACTTCATCTGCGCCTCAATGGTCTTCCCTGATGACGTAGACACCGACTTCGATGCACACTTTGACCGAATTCGTCCGATTGTGCTGGGCGGTATCCTGCTCTGCAACATTGCACTGCTTGGTCTGACGGCTTCGTTGGTCGACATCCTGAGTCTCACCAGTCTACGGGCGATGGTTGTCACCTGGTCGTTCTTCCCAGCCGCTCTGCTCGGCACGTTCACCCGACAGCGCAAGGTTGCGATCGCCTGTTTGATCTGGCTGACAGCGACCTATCCCATTTCCGCACTGTGGGTTTGACCAAGCCCGCTCAGTTTCCGTCGATCAGGTTGCCCAACTGGCCCAGCACAGAGCCTTCGCCGCGGTTCTGGCCGCCCATGCTGCCCGCTGCGGCCATCATCCGTCCGGCGAGCCGTGCGAACGGCAATGACTGAATCCAAACCTTTCCGGGCCCACGCAGCCGCGCAAAAAATACGCCTTCGCCGCCGAACAGCATCGATTTGACCCCGCCCGCCGTGATGACATCAAAATCCACCGTCGGGGTATAGGCGGCGAGACAGCCGGTATCGACGTGGAGTTCCTCACCGGGCGCGAGCGTACGTTCAACAATGGTGCCGCCCATCTGCACAAAGACCCAGCCATCGCCTTCGAGCTTCTGCATGATGAAGCCTTCGCCGCCGAACAACCCAGTCAGCATCTTGCGCTGAAACTGGACCCCGATCGAAACGCCGCGCGCCGCTGCCAGAAAGCTGTCCTTCTGACAGATCAGCGTTCCGCCCATGTCGGACAGCTTGATTGGCAGGATTGCGCCAGGAACCGGGGCGGAAAAGGCGACACGGGCCTTGCCCCGACCTTCGTGGGTGAACACCGTGGTGAACAGGCTTTCGCCGGTGACCAGCCGCTTTCCGGCCCCCAACAATTTGCCCATGAACCCGCCTTCGGCGCCGCGTCCATCGCCAAATACGGTCGACATAGCGACAGACGAATCCTTCCAGACCATCGCCCCGGCTTCGGCAACCGCGCTTTCCCCGGGATCGAGTTCGATTTCGAGGAACTGCAGTTCCTGTCCCTTGATTTCAAAATCGATATCATCGGCAACCGATGCGTTGCGGGTGTGGTTCCAGGGATTGGTAGTCATCTCAGCGATCCTTGTGACGAACGTGCAGGCGAATCTTCATCCGCCCGGATGATAGAAGTCATAGACAGATTGCGCCACGGTAACACTAACTCCCGGCGCGCGTTGCAAATCCTCCAGCGAAGCCGCTCGCACCCCGCTGGCCGTGCCGAAGTGAAGCAGCAGCGCGCGCTTGCGGGCAGGACCAACGCCCGGAATTTCATCCAAGGGTGACGCGCTTATCGCGCGGCTGCGTTTGTCGCGGTGGGCGCCGATTGCGAAGCGGTGGACTTCGTCGCGCAGGCGTTGGAGGTGGAACAGCAGCGGGGCGTTTTCGGGAAGCATCTTTTCGCGGCCATCGGGGAAGTGGAACACCTCGCGCCCCTCGCGCCCGTGGTGCGGGCCCTTGGCGATGGCGATCAGCGGCACGTCCTCGATCCCCAGCTCCTCCAGTGTATCGCGCGCGGCGCTCATCTGGCCCTTGCCGCCGTCGATCAGCACCAGATCGGGCCACATGCCGCCATCGCGGTCCGGGTCTTCGTCCTGAGCCCGCGCAAAGCGGCGCTGGAACACCTCGCGCATCATCGCGAAATCGTCGTTGGTCTGGGCAGTCTTGATGTTCCACTTGCGGTACTGGCCCTTCACAAAGCCCTCTGGCCCCGAAACGATCATCGCGCCGAGCGCGGCGGTGCCCTGAATGTGGCTGTTGTCGTAAACCTCGATCCGCTGCGGCGGTTCGGGCAGTTCGAGGAATTCGGCGAGCTCGCGGCCCAGCCGGGCCTTGGTTCCGCTTTCAGCCGCGCGCCGCTCCAGCGCCTCTACCGCGTTGCGGCTTGCCTGCTGGATCAACCGGCGCCGATCACCGCGCTGCGGGACTGAAATCTCAACCTTGCCGCCGGCCGCCCCGGCCAAGGCCTCGGCAAGTAGCTTGGCCTCGGCCAGATCCCTGTCGACCAGAATGGTCCGCGGCGGGGGAACCTCTTCATAGAACTGCGCGAGGAATGCGGTCAGCACTTCGCCTTCGTCTAGCCCTTCGGTGTGGCTGGGGAAGAACGCACGGTGGCCCCAGTTCTGCCCGCCGCGCACGAAGAACGCCTGGATCGCGATATGCCCGCCGCTGGCCGCCACGGCAAAGATATCGGCATTGCCCAGCCCCTCGGCATTGATCGCCTGGCTGCCCTGGATGAATGTCGCGGCGCGGAGCCGGTCGCGCAGGATCGCGGCGGTTTCAAAATCGAGCGCCGCCGCCGCTGTGTCCATCTGCTGGTGCAGCTTGGCCTGCACATCAGATGATCTTCCGCCGAGGAAATCCTTCGCCTCAGCCACCAGCTCGGCATAGGCGGCTGGCTCGATCCGGCCAACGCAGGGCGCCGAGCAGCGCTTGATCTGATAAAGCAGGCAGGGCCGGTCGCGCCGCGCAAAAAAGCTATCCGTGCAGGATCTTAGCAGGAACAGCTTCTGCAGCGCATTAATCGTGGTGTTGACCGAACCAGCGCTGGCAAACGGGCCATAGTAGTTCCCCTTGGCTTTGCGCGCGCCGCGATGCTTGGTGATCCGGGGAAAGTCATGATCGGCCCGCAGCAGGATGAACGGGAAGCTTTTGTCATCGCGCAGCAGCACGTTGTAAGGCGGGCGATAGCGCTTGATCAGCTGCGCTTCGAGCAGCAGCGCCTCAGCCTCAGAGTTGGTGGTGACGATAGTCATCGACCGGGTCTGGCTGACCATCCGCTTCAGCCGCAGCGGCAGCCGATCGACCTGCACATAGTTGGCGACCCGGTTCTTGAGCGCCTTGGCCTTGCCCACATAGAGCACATCACCGCGCGCATCGAGCATCCGGTAAACGCCCGGCCTTGGCTTCAGCGTCGCCTGCACCTCACGAATCGCGGCCACACCGGCTTCCAGATCAGGCTGGCTGCCTTTGACCGTATAGGTCGCCCGGTCCTCGTTGAAACGGTCAGAGCCGTTAGGCAGATCAGGGCGGTCGGCGCGGGTCATGGCCTTTGATAGGCGCTCCCACTCCGAGACAAAAGCCGCGAGTTGACGGCAATCCCCGGTGTGTTAGCGTGAACAGCGCGCTGCCAATCAGGCAGGCACAGGACCGAAAGAGAGGGATAGCTTGCGGCAACTTCAGGGCATGGACGCCAGCTTCGTTGCGATGGAAACACGTAACTCGCCGATGCACATCGGATCGATCCTGATCTACAATCCGGAAACGGCGCCCGGCGGGTTCGTGCGGTTCAAGGATATCCTGGCCTTCATGCACAGCCGAATGCAGCTGTCCAAGACCATGCGACAGCGGCTGGTGCGGGTGCCGTTCGATCTCGATTACCCATACTGGATCGAGGACAAGGATTTCGATCTGGAATACCACGTCCGCCACGTCGCCCTGCCCCGCCCCGGCGACTGGCGGCAGTTGTGCATTCAAGCCGCCCGGATTTTCTCGCGTCCGCTCGATCTGACCCGCCCGCCTTGGGAATTCACGATTGTCGAAGGGCTCGACAATATTCTTGGTGTGGCTCCCGGCTCCTACGCGATGGTCACCAAGGTCCACCATTCGGCGATTGACGGGATGAGCGGGATCGATCTGATCGAGGCGCTCCACACGCTCGACCCCAATGCTCCGCCGCCCGAAACGCCCGACACCTGGCAAGGTGAGGACGTGCCGAGCTTTGCCCACCTGCTCGGCAAATCGTGGCTCAACGGGATCGCCAACCCGGTTCGCCAGATGGAAGTCGCAGCCAAGGCCGTGCCGGGGCTGGCGCGGACGATCAAGGGCCTCGCCGCCAAGGATTTCAACGTCAGCGGCGAAATGCTCGCTCCGCGCACACGGTTCAACGCGGTCATTTCGGCCAACCGGGTGGTTGAGGGCCGCTCACTGCCGCTGGCCGATATCAAGGCGATCCGCGAGGCTTCGCCCGGAGCCAAGGTCAACGACGTGTTCCTGACCGTGATCGGCGGGGCGATGCGCAAGTACCTGGAGCACCACGGCGAGCTGCCCGAGAAGACCCTGACCGCGATGGCGCCGATTTCGGTCCGGTCCAAGGACGAAAAGGGCGATATGGGCAATCAGGTGGCGGCGATGATCGCCCCGCTCGGAACGCAAATCGCCGATCCGCTCGAACGGCTCGATTACGTCCATTCGCAAACGGTCAACTCCAAGGCGATGACCGACGCGATCGGTGCGCGCAACATGACCGAGATGAGCAAGGTATCGCCAGCGCTGTTCATGGCACTGGGCGCGCAGCTCTATTCGCGGCTGCACTTGGCTGATCGGATTGCACCGCCCTTCACGACTGTAGTCACCAATGTTCCCGGACCGCCGGTGCCGATCTATTCGAGCGGATCGCGGCTGGAAAGCATGATGGGGCTGCTGTGTCTGACTGACGGATTGGGTCTGGGCCATGTGGTGCAAAGCTACGTCAAAGAGGCGACGATTGCCTTCACCGCTTGCCGCAGCCTGATGCCCGATCCAGACTTCTACGCGCAGTGCATCGAAGACAGCTTTGCCGAATTGCGCGACGCGGCACGGGCAGCTCCGGCGGATCGCCAGCCGGTGGTCCACAAACCGGCCAAGGCCAACCCTGCGGCGAAGAAGGCGGCCGCAAAGCCCAAGAAGGCAGCAAAAAAGAAATGACCACCCTGCCGCTGGTCGATCCCAGCCTGCTTCCCTTGCTGGAATTCATGCCCGGCAATGCCTTTACCGCCGATAATCTGGCGCAAATCCGCGAGGTGTCGGAACAGCGCTTTGCCTTTCTGGGCGAACCAGCGCTGAAGCCTGAAATCAAGGTGATCGACGGCCCCGGCGGTCCGCTGGAGATCTATTGGTATAATCCGCAACCCGGCGCGCAAAACCAGGCGGCGCTGCTGCATATCCACGGCGGCGGGATGGTGATCGGTTCGGCCAAATCGATGCAGCATGGCCCGGCTGGGACTGCGGCGACGCTGGGCATCCCGGTGGCCTCGGTTGAATACCGGCTGGCGCCAGAGCACCCCTTCCCGGCCCCGCAGGACGATTGTCTGGCTGGGCTGAAGTGGCTGGCCGATAACGCAGCTGCGCTTGGGGTTGATCCAGCGCGGATCGGCATTCTGGGCGAAAGCGCCGGCGGCGGGCTTGCTGCAGCGACCGCGCTGATGGCGCGCGACACGGGCGGGCCCGCGCTCGCAGCACAGTTTCTGGTCTTTCCGATGCTCGATCACCGCACTGGCAGCCAAGCTTGCCCGTGGGGCAATCCGACCACGGGCGAATTTGTCTGGACGCGGGAAAGCAACCAGTTCGGCTGGGAAGCCCTGCGCGGCGACTATGCGATCAACGATGCGCGCAAGGGCTGGTTCTCGCCCAGTCTGGCGGACGAACTGGCAGGGCTACCGCAGACCTGGATCGGTACCGGCAGCCTCGATCTGTTTGTGGACGAAAACCTTGATTACGCCCGCCGCCTGATCGCCGCGCGGGTGCCGGTGGAGCTACACTCCTACCCCGGCGCGATCCATGCGTTTCAGGCGATTGCCGATGGGCATCTGGCCAAGGCCTTTACCCGCGACCTGCTGGGCGCCATCGCCCGCTGGCTGGATATTCCGCCAGCCGGATAGCAGAAGGGGCGGAGTTATCCGCCCCTTCGCTCAAATCAGATTGCCCGCCCGTCAATATTGACGTTGCGGATGCGGCCATCGCGATCGACCGCACAGGAGAACGAGCTGCCGGTGGTCATACTGCCCATCACCCGCCAACCATCGCCTTCGCGCGCCACCGAGTCGACGTCCTGAACCCGGCTAGACCCGCGTGAGACTTCGCTCATGCAGCGATTGATCGCACCGTTGATGTCGCCGCCGCCAGCTGCGCCCTGCTGACCCTGCCATTCGGGCCGCTCATCATCGCGGCTGTAATCACGCTGGTCGCGGTTATCGGGATAGCTTTCGTCACGCCGCTCATAGCGGTCGCGTTTCTTGTTGTTGCTGCTGGCGGCGCTGGCGATCGCGGCGATTCCGCCAATAATCAGGATGCCGGTCAGCACGTCACCGGCATCAACCCGGTCGCGGTGGTGGCGTCCGCCCCAGCCCCAGTTGTGGTTGGCCAGTGCCGGCGTTGCAACCATCGAAAGCGCGGCGGCAGAAAGCAGCAGCGAGCGAAAACCTGTCGTCTTGCGGTTCATGTCGAGGACCCTCCATTTGGCAAACCGCGGCTAAGCGCCACAAATGCCTGCCCCATCAGAATAAACGGCTAGGCGGTCCAGGCTTACTCGCGCCTGAACCGCCTTCGCCTATGTCAGAACCCCGGCCTTAGAGCCCGCGGATCCCATCGATGTCGAGATCGACCACCCGGCCGCGCTCGATCTTGCAGCTGAATGAGCCCGAGTCATAACCACGGTGGTTGCTGTTGTAGCCACGATAGTCGCCGCCCCAACCCTGGCCGTAGTTGCTGTCGCCCCGGCGCCAATCGCGGTTGTGGGTCTTGACGGCGATCCGGCCCTTCACTTCCAGACCATAACGGGTGTCGCGGATCTGGCGAATGTCGGTCACGTCCGCCCGGCCATAGCGCTGGCTGGCAAAACGTTCGGCGGCGCGGACGCACTGTTCAACTGCTGCACGCGGGTTGTCGCGATAGCCGTAACCGTCGCGGCCTTCGTAGCCCGCCCGGTCATAGCGGTAATCACCACCGCGGTTGTCGTCGTAACGGCGATCATCGTAACGGCGGTCGTTGCGGCTCGAGGCCGAGGCAATCGCGGCGATCCCGCCAATCACCAGGGCACCGGCGATCACATCGCCTGCGCTGATCCCGCCGCGATCACGGTCGCGGCCGTCGGCAAAAGCTGGGGAAGCCGAAGTGATTGCCATCGCGCCAGCCGCGACGGTCCCGACAAGTGCTTTGGACAAGTTCTTCATGGCATTCATCCTTCAAGTGGTCCGAACGGGAATGTCCGGGCTTGAGGATGGTTTACCGATTCGGCTGTGGCGCGAAGCTGAACCCGCTTGTTAGCTGACGTTCAGCTTCGCGGCCACTTTCATGAACGGCCCGTCATTTGGCCGGAACGGCCAATCCGGTCCACTGCGCCAAAAAGGACAGGATGTCGGCGTTCTCCGCGACAACCTTGTCCGTCGGCTTGCCAGCCCCGTGCCCGGCCCGCGTCTCGATCCGGATCAGGTGCGGTTTGCCGTTCGGATTGGCGGCCTGCAGCGCGGCGGTATATTTGAAGCTGTGACCCGGCACCACGCGGTCATCGGTATCGGCGGTAGTGACCAGCATCGCCGGATAGGCCACACCGCTGCGGATGTTGTGATAGGGTGAATAGGCCCGCAGCACGCGCCAATCGGCTTCCTTGCTGGGATAGCCATAGTCATCGGTCCAATAGCGTCCGGCGGTGAACTTGTCGAAGCGCAGCATGTCCATCACGCCGACCGCGGCATTGGCCGCTGCGAACAGATCGGGCCGCTGGTTGACCACCGCGCCGACCAGCAAGCCGCCGTTCGATCCGCCCTGGATCGCGAGGCCGCCCTTTGGCGTGATCCCTTCGGCGATCAGGTATTCCCCGGCGGCAATGAAATCGTCGAACACGTTCTGTTTATTGGCGAGCCGTCCGGCATCGTGCCAGGCCTTGCCGTATTCACCGCCACCGCGCAGGTTGGCCATGACGAACACCCCGCCTGCTTCCAGCCAGGCCATTCGCGTGGCGGAGAAGCCGGGGGTCAGCGAGACGTCGAATCCGCCATAGCCATAAAGCAGCGTCGGGGCGGCCTTGCCTTCTGCCGCCAAGCCCTTTTTGCGGACGATGAACATCGGCACCTTGGTGCCATCTTTCGAAGCGTAGAACCGCTGTTCGACCACATAGTCAGCCGGGTCGAAAGTCAGCTTGGGCTGGGCAAAGACCGTGCTGACACCAGTGTTGCTATCAAACCGATAGATCGCACCGGGCTGGTTGAAGCTGGAGAAGGAATAGAATGTCTCTGGATCGCCGGGCCGCCCGGAGAACCCAGCGGCGGTTCCGATCGCATTGAGCGTGATCTCTCTGACTGGCTTGCCATCAAGCGAGACCATTTCGGCAGTCGAGACGGCATCCTTGAGATAGTTTAAGATTAGCCTGTTGCCGACGATCCTCGCTCGTTCAAGGGTTTCGGGACGTTCAGGGATGATGTCGGTGAAGGTCCAGTCATCTTTGTCTGACTTGGAATGATAGCATGCAAGCTCGTCGCACGATTTGAGTTTGAGCATACCCGCCGGGTCAAAAGTCACCCTTACAACCTTGAGTTTTGGCGCGCCCTTGTTGGTCATAAAATAGAGCGTATCACCCATCCCCTCGATCAGGCGCCAGTCGTGATCGAGCCCTTTTACCAGCGGAACGGCCTGCCAGCCTCGCCGAAGCAGCTTGCCCTTCTTAGGACCCACCACACTAGCCCCAGCGCCCATCACACGGCCCTGCCCAGCGAGCGGGATCACGTGTAGCTCAAACTTATTGTCCGTCCCTTTGGACGTAGTGATCACCACCCAGCGGCCGTCATCGGTCACTTCGGCACCATGGCCCAGCTCAGGGTGATCGGGCGTCGAATAGACCAGCTGATCAGCCGATTGCGGCGTTCCAATCTTGTGGAAGTAAACCGCTTGATTGGTGTTAGGCTGCTGGAATGCCTGCCCCTCCTTCGGCTCAGGAAAGCGTGAATAGAGGAAGCCGGTGTTGCCAATCCAGGAAATGCCGGTGAACTTGGCCCACTTGATCTCGTCCTTAAGGACTTTGCCCTTGGTCGCGTCCATAAGTTTGATCACGCGCCAGTCAGAGCCACCATCCTGAATCGCATAGGCCAACAGCTTGCCATTGTCCGATGGAACCCAGTCGGCCAGCGCGGTCGCACCGTCCTTGGCCCAGGCATTCGGATCGATCAGCAGCCGCGGGGCGCCATTCAGCCCCTTGCGGACGAACAGCTGCGATTGGTTCTGCAGCCCCGAATTGCGCATGTAGAAATAGTTCGCCCCAGCCTTTTGCGGCAGGCCAAAGCGTTCGTAATCAGTCAGCGACCGTATCCGCTGCGCGAACCATCCGCGCTGGGGCAATGTGGCTAGATAGCTCTGTGTGATGCCGTTCTGCTGCCCAACCCACTGCGCCACCGCCGGATCGGTTCGCACATCGTTTTCCAGCCAGCGATAGGGATCGGCCACCGCCTCCCCAAACTGGGTATCGATAACGCCTCCCTTGGCAGTTTGGGGATAAGCCAATTTCATATCCTGAGCCACGACAGCAGCGGCTGAGACAGCGAGCAAGGCACCAAATACGGCGCGGGTGCGGAACGACACAGAGCTTTCCCCCAAGTTTTTCGGCCCAAAAGCAATGGGCAGCACGGACCGTAACAGTCAGCGCCGCCTTTGCAATTGCCTGCCGATAAAGTGCGGACCACGCTCTTTGAACGATCGAAACAGCTCTTGGCGAGAACGATCGCAGCAGACCAAGGGGCTTAACCCGGTATCAAAGCCCGCAAGTCACCGCACTGGCCCCGTAAGCGCGGCTTTCCCCATCAGTCGATCGCAGGTTCTGCACTTCAACCGCTTCTTCGTTGACTATAGGAATGTTGCCATTGGCTTCCACTCGAATTCCGGTCCGTTGCAGCACCTGCCTCACCACGGCCACCGGCTCACGGAAAAAGATCGAGGTTGATTCATAATGCAGCCCCACTCCAGTCACGGTTAGCCCGCGCCATGACCGCGATGGAACACGAACATAGATCGATGCCAATTCCCCGCCGTCCCTTTGCCGCGCGGCCTGTTTGCGCTTGGCAATTCCCTGCTGAACATAGGGATCAATTCCGGGACCTTTGAAGCAACCCTGATTGGAAATGGCAAAAATGATCGGTGCCGACCTGGGCCGCGCGGATTGGGCCTGCGTACCGAATACACCGCCGATCACTGCCAGCAACGAAGCCGCCCCGATCAGTCGTGCCACAAAACCTGCCCTATCCGTCATGGTGCATCTATCCCCTGCTGATCCCGAAGTGGGAGCCTAAACCCGAATTGCAGCCATTTTATTGAACGCACTTTGCTCCGCAGTGAACGACCTTAGAATCACGAAGGGGCCGACTGCCAGTCTGGCAGTCGGCCCCTTCGTTGCTTCGCGCGTTAGCCGATCAGTCTTCAGCGTCGTCGGTGTAAACCGGACCCGAATCCTGGCCGCGAGCCGAAACGTCGCGATCGACAAGCTCGATGATCGCCATTGGCGAGGCGTCGCCGGCCCGGATCCCGGCCTTGATCACGCGGGTGTAACCACCGGCGCGGTCAGCATAACGCTCTGCCAGTGTGCTGAACAGCTTGACCAGTTGGGCATCGTCGAGAAGGCGAGCGTGAGCCAGACGGCGGTTGGAAAGCCCACCATGCTTGGCCAGCGTGATCAACTTTTCAACGTAGGGGCGCAGTTCGCGGGCCTTGGGCAGCGTGGTCTTGATCTGCTCGTGCTTGATCAGCGCGGCGGCCATGTTGCGGAACAGAGCCTTGCGATGGCTCGATGTGCGGTTGAGCTTACGCCCGCCAAGTTTATGACGCATTGTATAGTCCTTCGTTCGTATGGGGCCCGTATCAGGTAGCCCGATCCTGGCAGCGCTTGCGGCGGCCGCCGAATGCCGGTTGGCGGGACGCCCGAAAGCGCCCCGCCCAATTTCTTAACCCAGCAGCTCTTGTTCGAGCTTCTTGGCCATTTCTTCGATGTTCTCAGGCGGCCAGCCGGGGATGTCCATGCCGAGGCGCAGGCCCATCGAGCTCAGGACTTCCTTGATCTCGTTGAGGCTCTTGCGGCCAAAGTTCGGCGTGCGGAGCATCTCGGCCTCGGTCTTCTGGACCAGGTCGCCGATGTAGATGATGTTGTCGTTCTTGAGGCAGTTGGCCGAACGCACCGACAGCTCCAATTCGTCGACCTTCTTGAGCAGGTAACGGTTGAGCTGATTGGTATCGCCTTCTTCAGCCGGAGCCGCTGCCACACCGATCATCGGCGAGGAGCCCATCGGCACCGCGTCTTCGAAGTGGACGAACAGCGCCAGCTGATCCTGGAGGATCCGCGCGGCATAGGCCACAGCATCCTCAGGGGTAACAGTGCCATCGGTTTCGACGGTCAGGCTGAGCTTGTCGTAGTCGAGCTCCTGCCCGATGCGGGCATTGTCGACCTTGTACGAAACCTGACGGACTGGCGAATAGAGCGAGTCGACCGGGATAAGCCCGATCGGCGCGTCAATCGGACGATTGCCGACAGCTGGGACATAACCCTTGCCGCTGTCTGCGGTCAGTTCCATGTTGAGCGTCGCGCCTTCGTCGAGATGACAAATGACGAGGTCCTTGTTCATGACCTCAATGTCGCCCGAGACCGCGATATCGCCGGCCTTCACTTCAGCCGGACCAGTGGCCGACAGCTGAAGCCGCTTTGGTCCTTCGCCCTGCATCCGCAGTGCAATCTGCTTCACGTTGAGCACAATGTCGGTCACGTCTTCACGCACCCCGGCCAGAGAGCTGAATTCGTGCAGCACGTTTTCGATCTTGATCGAAGTGATCGCAGCACCCTGCAACGACGAGAGCAGCACGCGGCGCAGCGCGTTGCCCAGCGTCAGGCCGAAGCCGCGCTCCAGCGGTTCGGCAACGAAGGTTGCGAGGCGCTTGGCATCGGCACCCGACTTCACTTCGAGGCTGTTGGGCTTCTTCAGTTCCTGCCAGTTCTTGATATTGACAGACATGGACGTCCCCTTGGGGTTATATTCTGGCGAGACTGGCCGAAATCCTCAAATCCGAGGAACCGCGACCAATCCGAAACTGCGACCAGACCGGACGTCTGGCCGCGAACGGCAAATCAGACGCGGCGACGCTTTGATGGCCGCACACCGTTGTGCGGGATCGGCGTTACGTCGCGGATCGAAGTGATCGTGAAGCCCACGGCCTGCAAAGCACGCAGCGCGCTTTCACGGCCCGAACCCGGGCCCTTCACTTCGACTTCAAGGGTACGCACGCCGTGTTCGGCGGCTTTCTTACCGGCGTCGTCCGCAGCCACCTGAGCGGCATAAGGGGTCGACTTGCGGCTGCCCTTGAAGCCCATCGCGCCGGCGCTGGACCACGAAATGGCGTTCCCTTGCGCGTCGGTGATGGTGATCATGGTGTTGTTGAAGCTGGCGTTCACATGAGCGATGCCGCTCGAGATGTTCTTCCGCTCGCGGCGCTTAATGCGCTGGGGTTCGCGTGCCATGGTATGTTCCTACTCGAATATCGGGAAGTGAGAGCTGATGACCGTGAGGCCGTCTGCTTACTTCTTCTTGCCGGCGATCGGCTTGGCCTTGCCCTTGCGGGTGCGGGCGTTAGTGTGCGTGCGCTGACCGCGAACGGGCAGGCCCTTACGGTGACGCAGGCCGCGATAGCAGGCCAAGTCCATCAAGCGCTTGATGTTCATCGCGGTTTCGCGGCGAAGATCGCCTTCAACCGTATGATCACCGTCGATCGCTTCGCGGATCTGCAGGACTTCCTGGTCCGACAGGTCATTCACACGGCGGGTGTGATCGATACCGATCTTGTCGACAATCTGGCGGGCCTTGAACGAGCCGATACCGTGAATGTAGGTGAGCGCGATCAAAACGCGCTTGTTGGTGGGGATGTTTACCCCGGCAATACGAGCCACTTAATTCTCCATGCTCCACAGGGTCCAACCAAACGGCCAAACCCCATCTCAACGCTTCACTTCGGCTAGAACGGCAAAAAGCCCGGTTGGCGCGCACAAACGCTTTCGCCTGCCAGACTGACCCCGTTTTTGTCGAGTGAAGCGCGCGCTTAGGGCGATTCGCTTGCCATGTCAACGCCCTGACGGTGCGGAATACTGCAAGCGGGGTTCAAATGCGTGGCGGCTTCGAATCCACCTCGATTGGGGCTAGCCATCCCACAAGCCGTGTCAGTTGTTCACCCAAGACCTTGTCAACGAGCGGCGCAATCTGTTCAGGGTTCATCCTCATATAACCGCCGACCACATAGTCCCACTCGATCCGGGTTCCACCTTCGATCGGTTTGAGCGTTATCGTCAGCGTGCCATGCAAAGCTTCACCCTGCAGCGGTCCCAGCCCGCCGACCATCCGCAGCACCCCGCGCTGGGGATCGGCATAGACCACGTGCATGTGTTCAACGCTTCCCATCCGCTGCTCAGCAGGCGCATCAGCGGGCTTGGGCAGCTTCTCGCAAAAACAGCCGGTGGCTTGCGCGTCGAGCCAAAGGTTGCTCGCGTCGCCGGTATAGGTGTGTTCGCCTGACCACCACTTGCTGGGGGTGATCAGAGCCTTCCAGGCATCGCTCTGGGTTGCGGTCGTATCGGCGGACAGCTTGATCACGAAACCGGCAGACGACTGCGTGACCACTTCGGCCTGCGCCATCGACACGGGAGCGGCGACAAGCGCCATCAACGCGACTGCAGCTAGCCTGGCTTTGATCACTTCTATCTCTCCCCTCGGTTGGCCGAGGGGAGAGAATCCCGCCGTGCCGTGCTAGGCAGCCATAATCCGTTCGATCGCGGCTGTCACATGATCGATTTCAGCCATGCCGTTGACCCGTGAAACAATCCCGCGTTCGTCATAGATCGGCAGGATCGGCGCAGTCTTTGCGCGATACTCGCCCATCCGGGTGCGCACAGTTTCCTCGTTATCATCCGGGCGGCGCTTGAATTCAGTCGACCCGCACTTGTCGCAAGTGCCGGGAAGCTTGGGCTGCTCAAACTTGTCGTGATAGCCCTTGCCGCAATTGGCGCAGGTAAAACGGCCGCAAATGCGCTCAACCAGCGCATCTTCATCGACTTCAAGTTCGATCACCCGATCAAGGTGCCGGCCCCGCTCGGCCAGCAGTTTGTCAAGCGACTCAGCTTGCGCCGCGGTGCGCGGATAGCCATCGAAGATTGCGCCCACCGATGGCCCCATCGCGTCCAGCTCTTCGCCGATCAGCGCCGAAACGATCTCATCCGAGACCAGCTCCCCGCGCTCCATCACGGCCTTGGCCTGCAGACCAACTGGTGTCGCGGCCTTGACCGCCGCACGCAGCATATCGCCGGTGGAAAGCTGGCGCATTCCGAACTTTTCAACGAGACGCTGAGCCTGAGTGCCCTTGCCGGCTCCCGGTGGTCCGAGCAGGATGATGTTCACGGCAACTCCCCCGAATTGTCTGTTAGCCTAGGCTGCCCGCCGAGCCGCGCCCGATCAGCGCATCCGGCCCTTCAGTTTCGCCTTCTTGATCAAATCGCCATACTGGTGCGCCAGCAGGTGCGATTGAATCTGCGTGATCGTATCGACGGTGACATTGACCACGATCAGCAAACTGGTGCCGCCAAGGAACAATGCCCCGACCCCGGTTTGCGCGATAACGTATTCGGGCACAACACAGACGAAAGTCAGGTAAAGCGCCCCGACCACGGTAATCCGGGTCAGCACATAATCCAGATAGGTCGCGGTGCTCTTGCCCGGGCGGATGCCGGGAATGAACCCGCCGTTGCGCTTCAGGTTTTCCGAAGTTTCCTCAGGGTTGAACACCACAGCAGTATAGAAGAATGCGAAGAACATGATGCCCAAGGCATAGAGGATCATATAGGTCGGTTTACCGTGACCCAGATACTGGTTGAGCGACACGATAAACGAACCCCAGGCCGAATCCTGCGAAATCGAATTTCCAGCAAACTGCGTGATGGTCAGCGGCAGCAGCAACAGCGAGCTGGCAAAGATCGGCGGGATAACCCCCGCGGTATTGAGCTTCAGCGGCAAGTGGCTGCGATCGGCCTGCATCATGCCGTTTTGGCTGGCACGCTTGGGATACTGGATCAGCAACCGCCGTGTGGCGCGCTCCATGAAACAGATCAGCAGCACCAGACCCACCAACATGGCGATCAGCCCAAAGATCAGGAAGCCAGAAATCGATCCGGTCCGGCCACCTTCAAACAGGTTGGAAATGAAGGTCGGCAACTGCGCCACGATCCCGGCCATGATGATCAGCGACGTACCGTTGCCAATCCCGCGGCTGGTGATCTGTTCGCCAAGCCACAGCAGAAACATCGTTCCACCAACCAGCGAGATCAGGCCGGCAACATAAAACAGCGGCCCCGGATTGATCGCAAAGCCTTGAACTTCGGCAGCACGCAGCGCCGCATAGCCTTGGATCAAGGCCAGGAATACCGCACCATAGCGCGAATACTGGTTCAACTTACGCCGCCCGCTTTCGCCCTCTTTCTTGAGCGCGGCCAGCGATGGGTGCAGCGACGAGGCCAGCTGCACCACGATTGACGCCGTGATATAGGGCATCACCCCCAGCGTGATCAGGCTGTACTGCGAAAGCGCACCGCCCGAGAACATGTTGAAAAAGTCCAGCACGCCGCCGGCATTGCGATCCAGAAACTGCTTCAGCGCGATCGGATTAATCCCCGGCAGCGGCACAAAGGCCAGAAACCGGAATACGATCAGGGCGCCTAGTGTAAACCAGATGCGCTTCTTAAGCTCGGTCGCCTTGGAAAAGTTGGCGAGGCTCATGTTGCTCGCGATATTGTCGGCGCGTGATGCCATCGGAACTGGATGCCTTGTCTGAATGCTGGTCTGTCAGACCCGCTCGCGTGGAGTTTCGGGCTCCATATAGGGAGCCGGACGCGAAGTCGAACCCCCCAAGCCAAAATCCCCGCCACTTTCGGGCGGGGATCTGGTTGGTCGGCTTACTTGGCGGCTTTCGCAGCCTTGTTGACTTCGCGCCGCGCAGTCTTCTTTTCGTGTTCGCTGAGTCCGGCTTCGGGCAGTTCGACTGAACCGCCAGCCTTTTCAACTGCCGCCTTGGCCCCGGCCGAAACGCCGTGGACGAAGAACTTGACCTTGGCGGTCAGTTCACCCTTGCCGAGCAGACGCACGCCATCCTTGCCGCCACGGGCCAGGCCAGCAGCCTTCAGCGCAGCGTGATCGACCACAGCCTTGGCGTCGAGCTTGCCCGCATCGATCGCCTTCTGGATCAGACCGAGGTTCACTTCGGCGAAGTCCTTGGCGAAGATGTTGTTGAAGCCGCGCTTCGGAATCCGCATGTGGAGCGGCATCTGACCGCCTTCGAAGCCGTTGACGGAAACGCCCGAACGCGCCTTGGCACCCTTCTGGCCGCGGCCTGCGGTCTTGCCCTTGCCCGAACCAATGCCACGGCCCACGCGCATGCGGGATTTACGGGCACCTTGGTTGTCGCGGATATCATTCAGTTTCATGTGTTGCACTCGCTTTCGCTTTGAGACGCGCTGATAGGAGGCGCGCGCTTAGGCGAAGATTGCCGCAATGTCACCCCCCTTTCGCACCTTGCTTTGTCGCCGCGGCATGGCAAAGCTCACGGCGCTGGAACCCTCCAAGCACAGGAATCCCGGTTGTCCTTCTTTCGCAATAGCCTGGTTCACCTGCTGATCCTGATCGGCGCGGCGCTTGCGCTGCGCAGCTATACCTTCGGCGACCCCAACCTGTTTATCGACGAGGCATTCTATTTCGCCGCCGGCAACGCGATGCATCAGGGCGCCCTGCCCTATGTTGACGTGTGGGATCGCAAGCCATTTGGGCTATTCGCGCTCTATTATCTGATCGCAGGGATTTCCAACGCGCCAATCGCCTACCAATTGGCGGCTGCGCTGTTTGCGGCGCTGACGGCTTGGATTGTCGGACGGATCGTCGCGCTGTGGAGCGATTGGCTGGGCGCCGTGGGTGCCGGGATCGCCTATCTGTTTCTGCTCAGTGCGTTTCAGGGCTTCGGCGGACAAACCCCGGTTTTCTATAACCTGTTCATCGCATTGGCAGCATGGCTCGTAATCCGCTCGGCCCCAGCCTTACGCAGCGGAAAGGTCCCCGGTGCCGTCCCGCTGGCGATGCTCAGCGCCGGCATTGCCATCACGATCAAGTCAACCGCGCTATTTGAAGCCGTCTTTCTGGGGCTCTACGCAGTATCAGCTCTGCCCCGCCCCCAATGGCTCAAGCAGGGTTTCCTCTGGGCGCTGATCGGCGCTGCGCCGACCCTCCTGATAGCGGCGAGTTACGCGCTGATCGGCCATTGGAGCGAATACTGGCAGGCAATGACCGGCGCCAACCTATCCGCCGCGCGCTGGGACGCCTATTCCGCGCAAATTCGCCTGCGACTGATGTTGGCCAGTCTTGCACCGCTGCTGGCGGTGACGGCATTCGGCTGGCTTGATCTCAAGAACGACGCCCGGCGCTTCACCGCCCTATGGATAGGCGCCGCATTGGTCGGGCTTGCGGCGTTTCCCTATTTCCATCGGCACTATGCCTTGCCGCTGCTGGTCCCGCTATGCGTAGCAGGCGGAGCGTTTCTGACGCGCAAGTGGATCGGGCCTGCCGCTACAGCGGCCGTCTGCTTGCTAGCATACCGGGAAGCCCCCCCGATAGATTTTGAGCACACCGCGCGTTCCAAAGCCGCCATGGCAAAGCTTGCCAATGCCATCCGCCAGAACGGTGCCTCACGGGGCCTGCTGGTCTATGAAGGTCCGCCGATGCTTTACACCCTGACCGCGCAGCCCTTCCCGTCCCCGCTCGCGTTCCCCGCGCACATGTATCACCGGATCGAACGCAACGTCAGCCACTTGGACACGCTCGCCGAAGTACAGCGCGTAATAGCAAAGCGCCCTGGCGTGGTTGTGATGATGCGCGAGCCGCGCGATGGACCGATCAATGCTGAAACCTATGCGGCTGTTTCAGCCTATGTAACTGCCCATTGCCGGCTCGCCGCAGCAGTCGACGCCCCCGAACGGCTGCGGACCGATCATGTGCTGGTCTGGGGTGACTGCCACTAAGCGGTGCAAAGCAAAAGGGCCCCGGATTGCTCCGGAGCCCTTTGAATTGCTTGCAGCAGACTGCGATCAGTCGACCACGGCCACCATGTGCGGCAGCTTGGCGATCGCACCGCGTACTTCGGCGGTGTCTTCAAGCTCGACAACCCGGTTCATCTTGCCCAGGCCCAGACCGATCAGGATCTGCTTCTGGGTAAAAGGACGACGGATCGGTGAACCAATCTGCTTGATCTTGATTTTCGCCATGATCTGTTACTCCACAATCGCGTCAGCAGCGGCCTGAGCCTCTACCGCACTCGCGCCGCCACGACCCAGCAGATCCGCAACCTTCTTGCCGCGGCGCTGTGCAACCGACTTCGGCGAAGTCTGTTCACCCAGTGCGTCAAAAGTAGCGCGGATCATGTTGTAGGGATTGCTGGTGCCGACCGACTTGGTCACCACGTCTGCAACGCCCAGGCTTTCAAAGACAGCGCGCATCGGGCCGCCGGCGATGATCCCGGTACCGGCCGGAGCCGAACGCACGTTGACCTTGCCGGCGCCGAAGTGGCCCTTGCCGTCATGGTGCAGCGTGCGCCCTTCCTTGAGTGCAACGCGGATCATCTTCTTCTTGGCAGCAGCGGTTGCCTTGGTGATCGCTTCGGGCACTTCGCGCGCCTTACCGTGACCAAAGCCAACCCGGCCCTTGCCATCGCCAACCACGACCAGCGCAGCAAAGCCAAAGCGCTTACCGCCCTTGACGGTCTTCGAGACGCGGTTGATGTGAACCAGCTTCTCGATCAGCTCTTCACCACCATCATCGTTGTCACCACGGCCCCGGCCACGATCATCGCGTCCACGGCCACGGCCACCACGATCACCGCCAGCGTTACGGTCATTGCCGCCACGCCCACGACCACGGCCACCGCGATCACCACCTTCGGTGGGGGCAGAGACTTCAGCAGCTACGGCTTCAGTTACGACGCCAGCTTCGTTGTTTGCTTCATCAGCCATCTTAGAACTCCAGCCCGCCTTCGCGGGCGGCATCGGCCAGCGCCTTAACGCGGCCATGGAACAGGAAGCCACCGCGATCAAACACGACGGTGGTCACGCCAGCCTTCTTGGCTGCCTCAGCCAAGGCTTTGCCAACCACGACTGCCGCATCGATATTGGCGCCAACCTTGGTGCCAAGCGAATTGGCGGCAACCACAGTGCGACCAGCAGCATCGTCGATGATCTGGGCGTAGATGTGACGGCCCGAGCGGTGCACCGAAAGCCGCGGACGGCCACCGGAATGCGCCTTGAGGGCGGTGCGGACGCGCCGACGACGGCGCTCGAACAGGGACAGCTTGGCCATTACTTCTTCTTCCCTTCCTTGCGGAAGATGTACTCGCCGCGGTACTTGATCCCCTTGCCCTTGTAAGGCTCGGGCTTGCGCCAGCGGCGGATCTCGGCGGCAACCTGACCGACCTTCTGCTTGTCGATCCCGGAAATCTCAACCGTCGTGTTGTCCGGCGTCTTGATCTCAATTCCCTCGGGGATCGAAAAATCGACGTCGTGACTGTAACCGAGCTGCAGCTTCAGGTTCTTGCCCTGAGCATTGGCACGATAACCAACACCGGTGATTTCAAGCACCTTGGTGTAGCCCTGCGTAACCCCGGTAACGAGATTATCGACCAGCGTACGCTGCATGCCCCAAAAGGCGCGAGCTGACTTGCTGTCGTTTGCGGGCTTTACCAGGATGGCATCGCCATCAAGGGTATAGCTGATTTCATCGCGCAGGCTCAGCGAAAGGGTCCCCTTCGGGCCCTTTACGGTGAGGGTGCCATCCGCGATTTCGGCGCTGACGCCGCTCGGGATCGACACCGGACGTTTACCGATGCGGCTCATCAGAACACCTCCGCCAGCACTTCGCCACCGACGTTCTGAGCGCGCGCTTCGGCATCCGAAAGCACACCGCGCGGCGTCGAGACGATGGTGATACCAAGGCCATTGCGCACTACCGGCAGTTCTTTCGAACCCGAATATACGCGGCGGCCCGGCTTGGAGACGCGGGCGACATGTTTGATCGCCGGTTCGCCTTCAAAGTATTTCAGTTCAATCCGAAGCTGTGGATGAGCGCCGGTGGCGTCTTCTGCATAGCCACGGATATAGCCTTCGCGCTGCAGAACTTCGAGCACGCGAGCACGCAGCTTCGAAGCCGGCGAAAGGACAGAGTCCTTCTTCGCACGCTGGCCATTGCGGATGCGGGTGAGCATATCACCCAGGGGATCGGTCATTGCCATCGCTTGATCCTTACCAGCTCGACTTCGTCAGGCCGGGGATAAGGCCTTTGTTGCCCTTATCCCGCAGCTCGATCCGACAAAGGCCGAACTTGCGATAGTAGCCGCGCGGGCGGCCGGTGGTGACGCAGCGGTTGCGCACGCGAGTGGGATTCCCGTTACGGGGAATTTCTGCCAGCTTGAGGCGGGCGATCAGACGCTCAGTATCATCGAGCGACTTGTCGTCAGCGACAGCCTTCAGTTTCGCGTATTTCGCCGCGTACTTCTTAACGAGCTTCTTGCGCCGCTCGTTCTTGTTTACGGAACTCAGTTTCGCCATGGACTTAAGCTCTCTTCTCTAGCTCAGGCCGCTTGCGCGGTTTCGGCTTCCGCCGGGAACGGGAAACCAAACAGACGCAGCAATTCGCGTGCTTCGTCGTCGGTCTTGGCAGTGGTGGTGACGATAATGTCCATCCCACGCACCTTTTCGATCTGATCGTAGCTGATCTCCGGGAAGATGATCTGCTCTTTCAGGCCCATCGCGTAGTTCCCGCGGCCGTCAAACGACTTGGGGTTCACGCCGCGGAAATCGCGGATGCGGGGCATGGCAACGGTGATCAGCCGGTCCAGAAATTCATACATGCGTTCACGGCGAAGGGTAACCTTGCATCCGATCGGCATGCCTTCGCGCAGCTTGAACTGGGCGATCGACTTCTTGGCCTTGGTGATGACCGGCTTCTGGCCAGCGATCAGCGCCATTTCTTCGGCGGCAATCGTAACCTTCTTCTTGTCCTGGCTACCTTCACCAACGCCCATATTGATCGTGATCTTCTCGATCTTGGGGACTTCCATGTGGTTCTTGTAACCGAACTTTTCGGTCATCGCCTTGACGATCTCAGCGTCGAAACGCTGCTTCATCCGGGGCACATACTTCTCAGCCATCGATTTTCTCCCCGGACTTCACAGCCACGCGAACCTTCTTGCCGTCCTTGGACGTTTCGAAGCGAACGCGGGTTGCCTTGCCGGTCTTGGGGTCGGCCAAACCAACCTTGGAAATCGCCATCGGTGCCTCGCGGCGGTCAATCCCGCCTTGCGGGTTCGCCTGGCTCGGCTTGCGATGACGGGCAGCGACGTTGACGCCCTGGACCAGCACCTTGCCGTCTTTCGGCAGGACCTGCAAAACAGTGCCAGTGCGGCCCTTGTCCTTGCCCGAGCGGACGACGACGTTATCGCCCTTCTTGATCTTTGCGGCAGCCATCACAGCACCTCCGGAGCAAGCGAGATGATCTTCATGTAGCCGCGGCCACGCAGTTCGCGGACCACTGGGCCAAAGATACGCGTTCCGATCGGTTCAGCGTTCTTGTTGATCAGCACGGCAGCGTTGCTGTCGAAACGGATCACGCTGCCGTCGGTGCGGCGCACTTCCTTGCGGGTACGAACGATCACCGCGCGGTGGACGTCGCCCTTCTTGACCTTGGTGCGCGGCTGAGCTTCCTTCACCGAAACAACGATGACATCGCCCACACCGGCCACCCGGCGCTTCGATCCGCCCAGCACCTTGATGCACTGGACGCGCTTGGCACCGCTGTTGTCAGCGACCTCAAGCTGGGATTGCATCTGGATCATAGATCCGGTTCCTTCTTACTGGCTTGCCGAAACCTGTCCGGCAGTTCCAAAGTTCGATTTATACGTCGGCTTCGACCGCGGTGCCCTTGCTGGCAGTGACGCGTTCGATCACTTTCCAGGTCTTGAGCTTCGAAATCGGGCGGGTTTCTTCGATCCGCACAGTTTCGCCGGTTTTGAAGGCGTTGTCTTCGTCGTGGGCGTGATACTTCTTCGAACGCCGGATGATCTTCCCGTAGAGCGGGTGCTTCACCTTGCGTTCGACCTTCACGACCACGGTCTTGTCGGTCTTGTCGGAAACCACGGTCCCGATCAGGATACGCTTGGGCATCGTGGACTCCTTACTTCGCTGCGCGGGCGCGTTCGCCCTGCAACGTTTTGATCCGGGCGATATCGCGGCGCACTTCCTTGATGCGGGCGGGACGCTCGAGCTGGTTGGTGGCGGACTGAAAACGCAGGTTGAATGCCTCACGCTTCAGTTCAGCCAGATCACCGGCCAACTGATCGTCACTCTTGACGCGCAGGTCGGTTGCATTGGCCATTATTCGCCTCCCAGATGGCTGGTGTCACCCAGACGGGCGACGACCTTGACTTTGATCGGCAGCTTCATCGCAGCGCGACTGAAAGCCTCTGCTGCCAGCGGACCGGCCACACCGTCGAGTTCGAACAGGATCCGGCCGGGCTTAACCCGAGCTGCCCAGTACTCGACCGAACCCTTGCCCTTACCCTGACGGACTTCGGCAGGCTTCTTTGAAACCGGCACGTCCGGGAAGATGCGGATCCAAAGCCGACCCTGACGCTTGATGTGGCGGGTGATCGCACGGCGAGCCGCTTCGATCTGACGCGCCGTAATCCGCTCCGGCTCCAGGGCTTTCATGCCATAGGAACCAAAGTTCAGATCGGTGCCACCCTTGGCATCACCCTTGATCCGGCCCTTGAAGGCCTTGCGGAATTTGTGCTTTTTCGGTTGCAGCATGACTTAGTTCCTGCGGTCTTCGCGCGCCGGACGGACGCCAGTGGTCTGGGCTTCCATCATCAGGCGATCCTGGGCCATCGGGTCATGACCAAGGATTTCACCCTTGAAGACCCAAACCTTGATGCCGATGATCCCATAGGTGGTCAGCGCTTCGGCTTCAGCATAGTCGATGTTGGCGCGCAGGGTGTGCAGCGGCACGCGGCCTTCGCGGTACTGTTCGACGCGGGCGATTTCGGCGCCGCCGAGACGGCCACCGCAAACCACCTTGATACCTTCAGCACCCAGACGCATGGCCGATTGCATCGCCCGCTTCATCGCACGACGGAAAGCCACGCGGCGGATGAGCTGATCGGCAATACCCTGAGCAACCAGCTTGGCATCGATTTCCGGCTTGCGGATTTCAACGATGTTCAGCTTGACGTCGCTGTCGGTGATCTTGGCGAGCTGCAGGCGCAGCTTTTCGATGTCTGCGCCCTTCTTGCCGATGATCACACCGGGACGAGCAGCATAGATCGAAACGCGGCAAACCTTAGCCGGGCGCTCGATAACCACCTTCGAGATAGCGGCCTGCGGAACGGTTTCCAGCACAAACTTGCGGATCTTGAGGTCTTCCTCAAGCATCGTCGCATAGTTCTTGCCTTCGGCGTACCAACGGCTGTCCCAAGTACGGTTGATTTGAAGGCGCAGGCCGATCGGATTGGACTTATGACCCATGACTTACGCCTCCTCAACTTCGCGAACCACGATCCGCAGCCGGCTGAATGGCTTGAGGATGCGGGTGGACTTGCCGCGACCGCGGGTGTGGAAGCGCTTCATGGTGATCGACTTGCCGACGCTGGCTTCTGCAACGACCAGAGCATCAACATCCAGGTTATGGTTGTTTTCAGCATTGGCGATTGCCGAGGCGAGCACCTTCTTGGCGTCAACGGCCATAGCCTTGGTGGAGAACGACAGGATATTCATCGCGTCTTCAACCTTGCGACCACGGATCAGGGCAGCGACGAGGTTCAGCTTCTGAGCTGAACCACGGATCGTGGTTCCGACCGACAGAGCCTCTTTCTCACCAACCCGGCGCGGAGATTTTTCCTTGCCCATTAGCGCTTACCCTTCTTGTCGGCAGCGTGGCCCGGGAAAGTGCGCGTGGGCGCAAATTCACCAAGCTTGTGACCGACCATGTCTTCGTTGACCGAGACGGGGATGAACTTGTGACCGTTGTAGACGTTGAACGTCAGACCAACGAACTGCGGCAAAATCGTCGAACGACGCGACCAGGTCTTGATCGGACCAGTGCGGTTGCCTCCATCCTGCGCAGCTTCTGCCTTCTTCAGCAGGTGCAGGTCGACGAAGGGGCCTTTCCAGACGGAACGTGCCATGGGGCCTTACCTCTTCTTCTTGGCGTGACGCGAACGGATGATCATCTTATCCGTCTGCTTGTTGTTGCGGGTGCGGGCGCCCTTGGTCGGCTTGCCCCACGGAGTAACCGGATGACGACCGCCCGAAGTCCGGCCTTCACCACCGCCGTGCGGGTGATCGACCGGGTTCTTGGCGACGCCGCGGGTCAGCGGACGACGGCCCTGCCAGCGCGTGCGCCCGGCCTTACCGAAGTTCTGGTTCTGGTTGTCAGGGTTCGAAACCGCACCAACCGTACCCATGCAATCACCGCGCAGGTAACGCTGTTCACCCGAGTTAAGGCGAACAATCACCATCCCACGGTCACGACCAACGACCTGGACGTAAGTCCCGGCGCTCCGTGCGATCTGACCGCCCTTGCCCGGCTTCATCTCCACGTTGTGGCAGATCGTGCCAACCGGCATGGTGCTGAGCAACATTGCATTGCCCGGCTTGACGTCGGTCTTTTCACCGGCAACAACGCTATCGCCAACGGCGAGACGCTGCGGCGCGATGATGTAGGCCTGTTCACCGTCTGCATACTTGACGAGCGCGATGAAGGCAGTCCGGTTGGGATCGTATTCCAGGCGTTCAACCGTTGCGGGAGCATCCCACTTGCGGCGCTTGAAATCGATGAACCGGTACTTCTGCTTGTGACCGCCAGCGATCCCGCGCGAAGTGACGTGGCCCTTGTTGTTACGGCCGCCGGTCTTGTTCTTGCCTTCGGTGAGCGCCTTGACAGGCTTGCCCTTCCACAGCGACGACTTGTCGACCAGAATAAGCGCGCGGCGCGCCGGGCTGGTCGGGTTATAGTTCTTGAGTGCCATGGTGCGCCTCAGATCCCGCTGGTGACGTCGATCGACTGGCCTTCGGCCAGACGAACTACCGCCTTCTTAACGTCGGAGCGCTTGTAGGGACGACCCTTCCAGCGCTTGGTCTTGCCCTTTTGGGTCAGCGTGTTGACGCTCACCACCTTCACGTCGAACAGAGCCTCTACCGCAGCTTTGATCTGCGGCTTGGTTGCGCTGTCCACCACCTTGAAGACGACGGCGTTGTGCTCACTGGCCAACGTCGCCTTTTCGGTGATGTGAGGGGCTACGATCACGTCATAGTGACGCGTGTCGATTGCGGTCTTAGCCATTGAAACGCGCCTCCAGCTTTTCGACCGCAGCGCGCGTCAGCACCAGCGTGTCATGCTTCAGGATGTCATAGACGTTGGCGCCAATCGCCGGGAGCACGTTGACCCCGACCAGGTTGCCAGTGGCGCGGGCGAAGCCCTCGTTCACCTGCTCACCATCGATCACCAGCACCTTGCGACCCCAGTTGGCTTTGGCCAGCTGTTCGGCAATGCCTTTGGTCTTCGCATCCTTGAGATCAAGGGTATCGACGACCACCAGGTTGGACTGCGCCTTCGACGACAGCGCCATCTTCAGGCCGAGCGCACGGATCTTCTTGTTCAGCGAGACGTCAAACTCGCGGCGACGTGCACCGTGAGCCTTACCGCCGCCGATGAACACCGGAGCCGCACGATCGCCGTGACGAGCCGTACCGCCGCCCTTCTGGTTGCCGAACTTCTTGCCGGTGCGCGCAACGTCCGACCGTTCACGGGTCGCACGGGCGATGCCGCGGCGATTTTCGAGCTGCCAGGTGACAACGCGGTGGAGAATGTCAGCGCGCGGCTCAAGGCCGAACACCGCATCGTTGAGTTCGATGTCGCCCTTGCCGGCGGTGCCATCGAGGTTGGAAAGCTTGACCTTCACGACTTAGCCCTCCTGGCCATCGGTCTGCTCGACAGCCGCGGTATCTTCCGCAGGCCTATCGGCAGCAGCCGGGGTTTCGTTCGAATTGGCGGCGCCCTTGAGGCCGGCGGGGTACGGCGCTTCGGCGTGGCGCGAAACCTTCACCGAATCCTTGACCGTCATCCAGCTGTTCTTTGCGCCTGGAACCGAACCACGCACGAAGATCAGGCCGCGTTCGTCATCGACGCGAACCACTTCGAGGTTTTGCTGGGTCCGCTGACGGTCACCCATGTGGCCGGCCATCTTCTTGTTCTTGAAGACCTTGCCTGGATCCTGGCGGTTACCGGTCGAGCCGTGAGCACGGTGGCTGATCGACACGCCGTGCGTGGCGCGCATGCCTCCGAAGCCCCAACGCTTCATGGCGCCGGCAAAGCCTTTACCTTGGGTGTGACCCGAAACGTCAACCAGCTGACCCGGCACGAAGTGCGAGGCGGCGATGGTCGAACCAACTTCGAGCAATGCGTCATCAGCGACGCGGAATTCGACAACTTCTGCCTTCAGCGAAACTTCAGCCTTGGCAAAGTGTTCACGCTGCGGCTTGGCAACGTTCTTCTGCTTGGCCACCCCGGCGCCCAGCTGAACCGCGACGTAACCGTCACGGTCTGCGGTGCGAACCGAGACCACCTGGCAATTTTCCAGCGCCAGAACGGTAACCGGCACGTGCCGACCGTCTTCCTGGAAAAGGCGAGTCATCCCCACCTTTTTGGCGATCACGCCTGTGCGCATGATCAGTCTCCTACAGAGGCCTATGAGGACCATCCCCAAAGGCGTGCTCAGCCCGAAATGTGAAACGAGCCCCGTCCGGGCTGAAAGCAACTCTCATAAAGAGCCGCAAGACGGGGGACGCTAGGCCGACCCAGGTGCCTCGAAAGGCTTGGCCGGAGGTATCCCTATGTCCGCGCGGGGCTTCCCCCGCGAAGTTCCGGCCGAAACCGGAAGGTAGCCACTGGTTTTAGGCCAGCTTGATTTCGACGTTCACGCCAGCGGCCAGATCGAGCTTCATCAGCGCGTCCACGGTGGTGGCGTTGGGCTGCACAATGTCGAGCAACCGCTTGTAAGTGCGAACTTCGAACTGCTCACGCGACTTCTTGTCGATGTGCGGTCCGCGGTTCACGGTGAATTTTTCAATTCTCGTCGGCAGAGGAATGGGCCCCCGGATCAACGCGCCAGTACGGCGGGCGGTATCCGCGATTTCGCTGGTCGCCTGGTCGAGCACGCGGTGATCGAATGCCTTAAGGCGAATGCGGATATTCTGAGCTTCCATTGTGTCCTGCTACCGATGAGAAAGAGCCAAGAGGGCCGACTTGGCCCTCAAAAAATCCGACCGCCGGGGGAGCGAATCCCCCGGCGGATGCGGGCCTATATTACTTCGTGATCTTGCTGACAACCCCCGAACCGACGGTGCGGCCACCTTCGCGAATTGCGAAGCGCAGACCTTCATCCATCGCGATCGGTGCGATCAGCTTGATCGAGATCGAAACGTTGTCGCCCGGCATCACCATTTCGGTGCCTTCAGGCAGGATCACTTCGCCGGTCACGTCGGTCGTGCGGAAGTAGAACTGCGGGCGATAGTTGGCGAAGAACGGCGTGTGACGGCCACCTTCGTCCTTCGAAAGCACGTAGACTTCTGCCGAGAACTCGGTGTGCGGCGTAACGGTGCCGGGCTTGGCCAGAACCTGACCACGCTCAACGTCTTCACGCTTCAGACCACGAACCAGCGCGCCGATGTTGTCGCCAGCTTCACCCTGATCGAGCAGCTTGCGGAACATTTCAACGCCGGTGACGACGGTCTTCTGGGTGTCGCGGATGCCGACAACTTCAACTTCTTCGCCGACCTTGACGATACCGGTTTCAACACGGCCGGTCACAACCGTACCACGACCCGAGATCGAGAACACGTCTTCCACCGGCATCAGGAACGGCTTGTCGGTCGGACGCGGCGGCTGCGGGATGGCAGTGTCGACAGCGTTCATCAGGGCGATGATCGATTCCTTGCCGATGTTGTCATCGCGGCCTTCGAGCGCGGCCAGAGCCGAACCCGGGATAACCGGAATGGCGTCGCCGTCGAAGCCATACGAGCTCAGCAGCTCGCGGATTTCGAGTTCGACCAGCTCAAGGATTTCAGCGTCGTCGACCTGATCAACCTTGTTCATGTACACGACCAGAGCCGGCACGCCGACCTGACGGGCGAGCAGGATGTGTTCACGGGTCTGCGGCATTGGGCCGTCAGCAGCGTTCACCACCAGGATGGCGCCGTCCATCTGCGCAGCACCGGTGATCATGTTCTTCACATAGTCAGCGTGGCCCGGGCAGTCGACGTGCGCATAGTGGCGCGCGGCGGTTTCATACTCAACGTGAGCGGTCGAGATGGTGATACCACGCTCGCGCTCTTCGGGAGCTTTGTCGATGTTTGCGAAGTCAACAGCCACACCACCGTTGATTTCGGCCATGATCTTGGTGATCGCTGCGGTCAGCGTGGTCTTACCATGGTCAACGTGACCGATGGTGCCGATGTTGCAGTGCGGCTTGTTCCGCTCAAATTTTGCCTTAGCCATTGTTCAAACCTTCTTCTTCGCTTGAATTGTTGTCTGCGGGAAATAGCGGCACCCGCTGAATCAGGCGCCGCCCCTAGTCTGATCTTGCCGGTTAGGCAAGCTTCTCCTTGATCTCGGTCGCGACATTCGCCGGGACCTCGTCGTAGTGCGAGAAAAACATCGAGTAATTTGCCCGGCCCTGGGTGAACGAGCGCAACTGGTTCACGTAACCGAACATGTTTGCCAGCGGCACCATCGCTTCAACAGCCTGAGCGTTTCCGCGAGTGTCGGTGCCCTGAATCTGACCACGACGGCTGTTCATGTCGCCGATGACGTCGCCCAGATAGTCATCCGGGGTCACAACTTCGACCTTCATGATCGGCTCGAGCAGCTTGATCCCGGCCTTCTGCGCGACTTCGCGCATTGCACCGCGACCGGCGATTTCGAACGCCAGAGCGGACGAGTCGACGTCATGGTAGGCGCCGTCATAAAGCAGCACTTCAAAGTCGATAATCGGGAAGCCGATCAGGCTGCCGGATTCAGCAGTTTCACGGAAACCCTTTTCAATCGCAGGGATATATTCCTTGGGAATGTTACCGCCCTTGATTTCATCCTTGAAGATGAAGCCCGAACCGCGCTCACCCGGGGTGACCTTGACCTTCACGCGGCCAAACTGACCGGTGCCGCCCGACTGTTTCTTGTGAGTGTAGTCAATGTCCACCGGCTTGCCGAGGTATTCGCGGTAAGCCACCTGCGGCGCACCGACGTTGGCCTCAACCTTGAATTCGCGGCGCATCCGATCGACGATGATGTCGAGGTGAAGCTCGCCCATCCCCTTGATGATCGTCTGACCCGATTCATGATCGGTCGAAACGCGGAAGCTCGGATCTTCGGCAGACAGGCGATTGAGCGCGACGCCCATCTTTTCCTGGTCAGCCTTGGTCTTGGGCTCCACCGACAGTTCGATCACCGGCTCAGGGAATTCCATCCGTTCGAGCACGATCGGTGACCGTTCGGCGCAGAGCGTGTCACCGGTGGTGGTTTCCTTCATGCCGGCCAGTGCGATGATGTCGCCCGCGAAAGCTTCGTCAACGTCCTTACGGTCGTTGGCGTGCATTTCGAGCATACGCCCGACCTTTTCCTTCTTGTCCTTGACCGAGTTCAGGTAGGTGCCCTTGACGAGCGTACCCGAATAGATCCGGATGAAGGTGAGCGAGCCAACGAAAGGATCGTTCATGACCTTGAATGCCAGAGCGCTGAACGGCGCGTCATCGGTCGGCGGACGGCTGTCTTTCTCGTCGCTGTCCATCTTCACGCCCTGAACGTCAGGAATGTCGAGCGGCGAAGGCAGGTAATCGACCACGGCGTCGAGCAGCGGCTGAACGCCCTTGTTCTTGAACGCCGAGCCGCAGCAAACCGGCACGAACGACTGGTTGAGCGTGCCCTTGCGGATGCAGGCCTTCAGCACTTCGACGCTGGGCTCGTTACCTTCGAGGTAGGCTTCCATCGCGTCGTCGTCCTGGTCGATGACCAGCTCGATCAGGTTCATGCGATATTCGGCTGCTTCGTCAGCCAGGTCCGCCGGAATGTCTTCATAGAAGAATTCAGCGCCCAGCGCTTCGTCCTTCCAGATGATCGCACGGTTGTGAACCAGATCGACCAGCCCCTTCAGATCAGCTTCGAGTCCGATCGGAATGTAGAGCACAGCCGGCTTCGCGCCGAGCCGGTCAATGATCGACTGGACGCAGTATTTGAAGTTAGCACCGGTGCGGTCGAGCTTGTTGATGAAGCACATCCGCGGAACGCCGTACTTGTCGGCCTGGCGCCAAACGGTTTCGGACTGGGGCTCAACCCCGGCCACGCCGTCAAAGCAGGCCACCGCGCCGTCGAGCACGCGCAGCGAGCGTTCGACTTCGATGGTGAAGTCGACGTGCCCGGGGGTGTCGATGATGTTGATCCGGTGATCGTTCCAGAAGCAGGTCGTGGCAGCCGAGGTGATCGTGATGCCGCGTTCTTGTTCCTGTTCCATCCAGTCCATCGTCGCGGCGCCGTCATGGACTTCGCCGATCTTGTAGGACTTGCCGGTGTAATAGAGAATGCGCTCGGTCGTCGTGGTCTTACCGGCGTCGATATGCGCCATAATACCGATATTGCGATACATCGAGAGCGGATGGCTGCGGGCCATGGGAATTTCCTTAAGTCGCTGGACGGGGCCGGATTGCCGCCGTCCTTTGGTTCACAACTGTGACAGCGCGGTGACGCCCCCCGAAGGAGGCGCCCCGGTGCTTACCAGCGGTAGTGGCTGAACGCGCGGTTGGCGTCGGCCATACGGTGGGTGTCTTCACGCTTCTTGACCGCGTTGCCACGGTTGTTGGCAGCGTCGAGCAGCTCGGCCGAGAGCCGCGCAGCCATCGTGGTTTCGCTGCGGTTGCGCGCGGCGGTGATCAACCAGCGGATCGCCAGAGCCTGAGCGCGTTCGGGACGCACTTCGACCGGAACCTGATAGGTGGCCCCGCCGACCCGGCGTGAACGCACTTCGATCTGCGGCTTCACATTGGTCAGCGCATCGTGGAACAGCTGGATCGGGTCCGACTTGGCCCGCGCTTCCATGGTTTCCATCGCACCGTAAACGATGCTTTCAGCAACCGACTTCTTACCATCGAGCATGAGGTTGTTCATGAACTTCGACAGGGTCTGATCCTTGAACTTGGGATCAGGCAGAATAACCCGCTTTTCGGGACGACGACGACGTGACATGTCACATATTCCTTTTCATCAACCCGGCTTGCCTATCCCCACCTCGTCACCCTGAACTCGTTTCAGGGTCTATCAGGCGGTTGGCTCAGCCGTGTGAATTCCAAAACCTGGGCTTGCGGCACCATGGATCCTGAAACGAGTTCAGGATGACCAGACGCCCTAGGCCGTCAGGTCACTTCGGACGCTTGGCGCCGTACTTCGAGCGGCTCTTCTTGCGGTCCTTGACGCCCTGGGTATCCAGTACGCCGCGCAGCACGTGATAACGCACACCGGGAAGATCGCGGACACGCCCGCCGCGGATCAGCACAACGCTGTGTTCCTGCAGGTTGTGGCCTTCGCCCGGAATGTACGAAATGACTTCGCGCTGGTTGGTCAGACGGATCTTCGCGACCTTGCGCAGTGCCGAGTTCGGCTTCTTCGGCGTGGTCGTGTAAACGCGGGTGCAAACGCCGCGCTTCTGCGGGTTCTGCTCCATCGCAGGAACCTTCGACTTGGCCTTCTGCGGCTCGCGACCCTTGCGGATCAGCTGGTTGATAGTGGGCATTAAAGACTTCACCTTGCAAATGGCCGCTGCAGCAAAAGGTGAAGGAATGCGGAACCCGCGAATACGCCAGCAACAGGGCCCAGCCCCGTTAGGCGAATCACGAGCCGAAAACGCTCCACCAGGCACAATGACCGGGTTACTTTGACGGATTACCGCGATTTCCGCAGCGCACCGCCAATGTTCAGCTCAATCCAGGTTGCCCCGGAAGTGGCGGCCCTTAGGTGGGTTTAGGGGTGGGGTCAAGCACTGGTCGCCGGTCAAGCCGCCATTAACAGTTCGATCCGGGCGACTTCCTGCGCAAACTCGAAGCGAAGCTGATCGCGTTCGTCTTCAGGCAGCCAATTGGCCATCTGCGGAAACACCACCTTGTGATAATTGAAGGTGCGCTCATCCCATGGACAGTCGCCAATCGCGGCTTTTGCTTCTGCGAGTATTCCGAGCAATTCCTCGCGCACTTCTTCGCGATCCGGTTCGAACGACTTGGGCTTTGGCGTATCGCCCAGATCGAAACCAAGCTGGCTTGGTCCCATTTGGAAAAGATTTCCTAACTCTTCTGCCATTCCCACACCCAACCGGTTGCGGCACGTGCCGCGTCTATGCCACACCGGCATATCTAATGGAGAGCCGCAGTGACGCAAGCCGGACGAATCAACAAAGCTGTGGGAGAGTTCGGTGCTGCAGCCAAAGCCAAGCTGAACGAAGGTGGACAGCCCGAGGACCAGCTCCGCAACCCGATCGAGCAGCTGTTCAAGGCGTTGACTCCGGAATGCGACCTGCCCGCGGGTGCAGTTACGCTGGTCGGCGAAAAATCGCTCTCCGAAATGCGCACCAGGCCCGATTTTGCGGTGCAGGTGCGCGGCGCGCTTAACGGCTTTATCGAGGTTAAAGCCCCCGGCAAGGGAGCCGATCCGCGCAAGTGGAAGGCCGGACACGACAAGGAGCAGTGGGACAAGCTGAAGGCCTTGCCCAACTTGCTCTACACCGATGGCAATGCCTTCTCGCTCTGGCGCGACGGGGCGCTGGTCGGCAAGATTGTCCACCTTGATGGCAGCATCGACGATAGCGGCAACAAGCTTAAGGCCCCCGCACCTTTCCATCCGCTGATCGCCGATTTCCTCAGCTGGAAGCCGATTCCACCCAAAGGCGCGAACGAGCTGGCGCGGGTTTCTGCGCGGCTGTGCCGGTTCCTGCGTGACGAGGTGATCGAACAGCTTGAGGCCAAGAACCCGGCGCTCACTACGTTGCGCGACGACTGGAAGACCTTGCTGTTCCCCGAAGCGGACGATGCCAAATTCGCCGATGGCTATGCCCAGGCGGTCACCTTCGGGTTGCTGATGGCCAAGTCCAAGAACATGAGCCTGACCGGCGGGCTGGATGCCGTCGCCAAGGAACTGGGCAAGGCCAATACCCTGATCGGCACCGCGCTGCGGCTGCTGACCGAACAGGAGCTGAACCTCGGCCCGGCGCTCGATACGCTGACCCGCGTGCTCGATGAGGTATCGTGGGCCAAGGTCTCTAAGGGCGATCCCGAGGCCTGGCTCTATTTCTACGAGAACTTCCTTGAGGTTTACGACAACAAGCTGCGCAAGCTGACCGGCAGCTATTACACCCCGCCGCAAGTGGTCCGCACGATGGTGCGGCTGTGCGACGAGGCGCTCAAATCGACCCGCTTCGGGATCGTTGACGGGCTGGCCGGGCAGAACGTGCACATCGTCGATCCGGCAACCGGTTCGGGCACGTTCCTGCTCGGTGTGATCGAAAGCATCAAGGCGACGATTGCGGCGAACCATGGCGGCGAAGGCGCGGTGGCCGGGGAAATGGCCGAGGTCGCCGAGCGACTGATCGGGTTCGAGCTGCAATTCGGCGCTTTCGCCGTGGCGCAGCTGCGGCTGATGGCGGAAATGCTGGAGATCGGCACCAGCGCCACCCCGCGGCTGTTCGTCACCGATACGCTGGGCGATCCCCACGAAACCTTTGAGCGTGCGCCGGGCGTCTATGGCGCACTGTCGATGTCGCGCGCCGCCGCCAACGAGATCAAGCGCAGCCAGCCGATTACCGTGGTGATCGGCAATCCGCCCTACAAAGAAAAGGCCAAGGGCACGGGATCGTGGATCGAAAGCGGCAGCAAGAACAAGGCTGCGCCGCTCAATGACTGGCAACCGCCAAAGGAATGGAAGGTCGGCACCCACACCAAGCACCTCCGCAACCTCTATGTCTATTTCTGGCGCTGGGCCGCTTGGAAGGTCTTCGAGCAAGGCGCGGGTGGACGCGACCTGAGCCCGCCGGTGGAGGAAAAGCTGGCGGGGATGGTCTGCTACATAACTATGTCAGGCTTTTTGAATGGTGACGGATTTCAAAAGATGCGCGCGGATTTGCGCCGCGATTGCGATGAAATCTGGGTAATCGATTGCTCGCCCGAAGGTTACCAACCAGCCGTGGCAAGTCGGATTTTTGAAGGAGTCCAACAAGAAGTCTGCATCGTTCTTGCCTCGCGTTCGATCAAGCCCGATGCGGACAAGCCCGCCCGGGTCCGCTACCGCGCGCTGGGCAAGGGACGGCGCGACGCAAAGTTTACGGAACTGGCGGGAATTGCGCTGGCCGACGCCAAGTGGAGCGATTGCCCCGCCGCGTCGCGCGCGCCGTTCTTGCCTGAACACAGCGGCGGCTGGGGTGGCTATCCCGCGCTCGACACGGTGCTCGGCGATTGCGGCTCAGGTGTCATGCCGGGCCGGACTTGGATCATCGCGCCCGATGCCGCGTCGCTGACACAGCGTTGGACGCGGTTGGTCGGAGAACCGATCTCAACCGAACGTGAGCGGTTGTTTCATCCGCATGAAGGTGGTGATCGCAGTGTCGGCAAGGGCGATGCCAAAGGCCTTGGCAGCCACCACAAGGAACTCTCGTCCGTGGAGTTCGGCCTCAAGCACAAAGGCAGCAACGACCCTAAGTTTGCTACCCTCGCCGCCGCCGCCCTCGCGGGAGTATCACCAACTCGATACGGCTACAGATCGTTCGACCGGCAATGGATCATTCCCGATAAGCGCCTTATTAACCGTCCCAATCCCGGCCTTTGGGAAATGCTCGGAGACCAGCAGGTTTACCTTTCTGCGCTCATGGCTGACAGTCCCACGTCAGGTCCGGCGCTCTCGGCGACTGCACTCATCCCCGATCTTCACCAATACAAAGGCTCCTTCGGGGGCCGCGTCTTCTCGCTTTGGAAAGACGCCGCCGCGACCGAGGCCAATGTTTCGCCCGCTGTGGTCGCCGCCTTTGCCAAGGCTTTCGGGGCGCCGGTCGATCCGGTCGATGTCTTCGCCTATGTCGCCGCGCTGCTCGCGCATCCGGCCTATACCGCCAGGTTCGCCGCCGATCTGGTCCGCCCTGGCCTGCGCGTGCCGCTGACCGCCGACGCCGTGCTGTTTGCCGAGGCCGCCAAGTTTGGCCGCGCAGTGATCCGGCTCCACACCTTTGGCGAGCGCTTTGCCACCGAAGACCCGCCCAAGCCGCCGCGCGTGGCCAAAGATGCCCCGACCGTTCCCAAGGACGGCGCGATCCCGGCCACGCCTGAAGGTTTTCCCGATACGATCGACTATGACGCAGCAAAGCGGCGTCTGCTGGTCGGCACCGGCTTCATCGACAACGTCCCGCCAGCAGTCTGGGCCTACGAAGTCTCGGGCAAGCAAGTGCTGCGCCAGTGGTTCAGCTATCGCAAGAAGAACCGCGAACGCCCTCAGATCGGCGACCGCCGCCTGCCCTCACCGCTTGGTGAGATTCAGCCGGATCATTGGCTCAGCGAATACACCACCGAGCTGATCAATGTCCTCAATGTGCTCGCGCTCCTTGTTGAATTGGAGCCGAAACAGGCCGATCTGCTCAACCGGATTTGCAGCGGGCCATTAATCCCGGCGAGCAAGCTGCCATCATAAACCATTTTCCTACACCCCCGCCCCTCTGATACCCGGAACCTCCATCCGGGGGCGCAAATCCTACATTTTGCTCCGGAGGTTTTCCCAACGTGTCTGACAAGCCTGATGGCCCCGCCGCGCTGACTTGCGCTTCACCCCGCCCATCCCGCCGCACCAGCCGGACCGCCTTCACCGCCGAGCCGCCCGATCCGGACGATCCGCTGCTGGGCTTTGCGCCCTATCTCCACTCTGCCCCGCGCCGCAATTCGATCACGCCGGATCGCCAGCGCGCCTTTATCGCTGCGCTCGCCGCTAGCGGGATCGTCACGCAGGCGGCGCGGGAGATTGGGGCTTCGTTGGAGGCGCTGTACAAGCTGCGGGCGCGGCCGGGGGCGGAGGGATTTTCGGCGGCTTGGGAGGCGGCGATTGATCGGGGGATCTTGCGGCTGGAGGATTGCGCGGTGGAGCTGGCGCTGCGCGGGGAGGAGCTGCCGATTGCTTCGGGCGGCAAGCTGCTCGGCACCTATCGCAAGCACAATTTCGGGCACATCCGCTTTATGCTCAGCCAGCGGCGGGGGGATCGGTTTGGGCACGGTAGCGGGGTCCAGTCCAGCAGCAAGAGCCTGGAGCCATCAGCGCAGACCCCCGGTACGGCGGCCTATGAGCGGCAGCGCGAGCAATGGCGCGTGGAGTATGAGGCCGAGAAGCGGCGGCAGAGCGATCTGCGGTTTGAGGCCAATGAGCGGTTCATCGAAAAGCTCAACCGGCGGATCGGTGAAAAGCGCCAGGAGGCGATCGACGCCGGGCTGATGCGGGAACTGCCCGATGGGCGGGCCGAGTGGCTCGATCCGGAAATGGCCCTGCTCCGCGGCGAGCGCAGGGGTTAGAGCGCGAAACTCGCCCGTTCCGCCAGCTTCCCTCGCCATGCTGCAATTGCGGGACGGCTTTCGTTCACATCCACCTTGACCCAGCCGGCGAAATCGAGCGCGACCCCGGCGGTGATGTCGGCGAGCGAGAAGCTGTCTGTAGCCACCCAATCGCGCCCCGCCATGTGCGCTTCAAACCGGTCAAGGAAATGGAGCAGCCTCGCCCTACCCCGTTCGGCCAGTTCGGGGATCTGAGCGTAATTGTGCGGGCCGGGCAGCGCGCGGTCCTTCATCCCCTTGGCGGTGTTGCGCAGCACTTCGGCGATGGCCATGAAGCATTCGCCCTCGAGCTTGCTGTTCCAGCTGGCGATCGCGGCCTTTTCCAGCGGGGTGTGGCCGAGCAGCGGCGGATCGGGCTGGACCGCTTCGGCCCACGCGGCGATCCCGGCGTTGTCGGTCAGCACGGCGCCATCCTCCAGCACCAGCGCAGGCACGGTACAAGCCGGATTGATCGCGCGGAATTCGGGGGTGAGCTGCTCGGCCTTCGACAGGTCGACGATCTTGACCGTGTGGGGGATGCTCTTTTCAGCCAGCACGATCCGGGCGCGGCGCGGACTGGGGGCGGGCGTGCAATCGTAGAAGGTGATCATCAGGGTTTCTCTCCTTGGTGCGCCAATCGCCTCCGCGCGTGGCTGGCAATACACCCACCCTAACACCGCCCGAACACATGGCCAGCGCCGCGCGGTTGACGCTACGGAATGGACTTGACTCACGCCAGTCATGTTATACTATTACATTCATTACCCGTCGCTCCGGTGCGACTCGGGCAAACCGGCCACCGGGCGATCCCACCACAAGGAGAGGATGCCATGGCCTATACCGATACTGCGGGCGCCAGCCGCACACTGGGAACCGGAGCTGCCGTGCTGGCGATCGAAGCCGGCCTTGCGCTGGCACTGATCACCGGCCTCGCCACCACGATCACGCCGGCCCGCGATCGCGGGTTCGAGGCGACCAACATCCCCCTGCCCAAGCCAAAAGACCCGCCTCCGCCCGAGGCCAGGGACTCCGTGCGCAAGGACCCGAGCGTGCTCGACCGGCCCGATACCCTTATCAAGCTGCCCCCTGCCCCCGGCGATACCGCCCTGCCTGAGCTGGTCCTCGAATCCGGCAATGACGGGACCGAGGCTGTGGGAGAAGCGAAGTTCCCGATGCCTGAACCCAGCACCTCCCCGCCCCCGCTGTTCAAGCCGAAGGCTGCCGCGCCCAAGGGCCTGTGGCAGCAATGGGTCACCACCAATGACTACCCGACCCACGATCTGCGCGCCGAGCATCAAGGCACCACACGTTATCGCCTGAGCATCGACACCGCCGGACGGGTGACCCATTGCGCCGTTACCGCATCAAGCGGCTGGCCGGGGCTCGACAAGGCAGCTTGCGACCGGGTCAGCAACCGCGCCCGGTTTGAGCCCGCCAGCGACCAGACCGGCGCACGGGTGGCGAGCAGCTTTTCCGGCTCCGTTACCTGGCAGATACCGCGGGATTGAGGACTGCGGGATCGGCCAGAGCCCCGCCCGGCCCCAACCGGGCGGGGCACCGCTGAAAGCGACTTGATCCCATCAACTGGAATGCATATTCTGCTGCCAATCGGGGCAAGTGCAACCTCCCGGTCAGGCTCCGGCCCAAGCGTTGCCTTTCTTGCAGTCCGTACAAAACGGACCGAAAGGCTATGAATGCTTGACCCTTCAATCTCCAGCACCCCCACTTTCGCCGAACTGGTCCGCGTTTCCGCGCGGATCGGCTGTCTCAGTTTTGGCGGTCCTGCGGGGCAGATCGCGCTGATGCACCGCGAATTCGTGGAGGAACGCGGCTGGATTGATGAGGAGCAATACCTCACCGCGCTCAATTTCTGCCACCTGTTGCCGGGGCCAGAGGCGCAGCAGCTGGCGACATGGATCGGGTGGAAGCTGCACGGCGTCCGGGGCGGACTGGTTGCTGGCCTGCTGTTTGTCATTCCTGGCGCGCTGGTGATCCTCGCGCTCTCGGTTCTCTATGGCTACGCCGCTCGGCTCGAATGGTTCGCGGCGCTGTTTCTGGGGATCAAGGCGGCGGTGCTGGCGATCATCGTGCAGGCGCTGCTGCGGATCGCCGGGCGAACGCTGGGCACGCCGTTCAAGCGCGGGATTGCTGCCGCTGCCTTCATTGCGCTGGCAGCCTTCGCGCTGCCCTTCCCGCTGGTGGTGCTTGGCGCAGGCATCGTCGGAGCGATCACCGCCGCGCTGCGCCCCGATTGGCTCGCACTGAAACCTAACACCGCCGCCCCGCCCAGCTCCCCGCGCCCCTGGGGCCGAAGCCTGCGCACGATCGCGGTCGCCGGTGCGCTATGGGCGGCACCTATGGTTGCGGTATTCCTGCTGCTCGGACCGGATCACGTACTGTGGAAGATCGGCGCGTTCTTCTCACAATTGGCGGTGGTGACCTTTGGCGGAGCCTATGCCGTGCTGGCCTACATGGCACAGACCGCCGTGCAGGATTTTGGCTGGCTTAGCGCCGGGGAAATGGCTGATGGGCTGGGCCTTGCCGAAACCACGCCGGGGCCGCTGATCATGGTCACGCAATTCGTCGGCTATGTCGCCGCCTTCCGTGCGCCAGAGCCGTTCTCGCCGCTGGTAGCAGGATTGATCGGTGCGGCGCTGACCACTTGGGTAACCTTCGTGCCCTGCTTCTTGTGGATCTTCACGCTGGCACCTTGGATGGAGCGGTTGGAACATGCCCAAAACATCAAAGGCGCGCTGGCTGCCATTACAGCGTCAATCGTGGGGGTGATTGGAAGTCTGGCCTTGTGGTTTGCGGTGCATTTGCTGTTCGGACAATCGGCCATGGTCAGCTGGGGCCCGCTCAATCTGTCCTTGCCGGTGCTGACCAGCCTTGACTGGCGCGCGGCGCTGCTTGGGACGTTCGCCGCCGTGCTGATCTTCCGCCTCGACTGGAGCGTGATCAGAACCCTGCCGCTCGCCGCACTGGGAGGATTACTGTTAAGTCTGGTAACGCTTTGAATTTACCAACCGATTGTTAACCGGCAGGGTCTAAAGCGGCGCGGTAACGATTGAACGAGCACCTCAAATGCAAAGCCCTGTTTTTCCATCCGAAACGCTCTCGGCGCTAGCCGCTGCCTATCCAGCGATGCCGATCAAGGTGAAGCACAACCTGTGCGGCCACCCTCTGCTGACACTGGAGGCGTTGGCCGAACTGGCCGAAGCCCTGCCCGAGCACGAGATCGAATATAACCCCGGCAAGCTGCCGATCGGGATCAAACCTGAAGACGTGCCGAAGAGCGAACTGAGCGTCACCGAGACGATCCGCACAATCGGCCGGGCCGGATCATGGGTCGCGCTCAAGCGGATCGAACAGATCCCGGCCTATAAGGAGCTGTTGCATAGCGTGCTGGACGAGCTGCGCCCGATCGTGGAGCCGCGGACCGGGGCGATGATGCAGCTGGAAGGTTTCGTCTTCATTTCTTCGCCCGGCGCGGTCACCCCGTTTCATTTCGACCCCGAACACAACATCCTGCTGCAGATGACCGGCTGCAAAACCATGTCGCTGTTTCCGGTTGAGGACGAAGTGATCTTCAACGCCAAAGTCCACGAACAGTTCCACCTTGGCCAGCACCACCGCAACCTGCCGTGGGAAGCCAGCCACGTGTACAAGGCTACCGCCGAGCTGATCGATCCGGGCGAAGCGGTCCACGTTCCGGTCAAGGCACCCCACTGGGTGCTGGTTGGCGGAATGCCATCAATCTCGCTGTCGATCACTTGGCGTTCGGAATGGTCCTACGCCGAAGCCGATGCCCGCGCCTTTAACCACGTTCTGCGCAAATTCGGCCTGCGCCCGACCAGCCCCGGCGCCTTCCCGGCGCGCAATAGGGGCAAAGCACTGGCCTGGCGCGCAATCCGCAAGCTGCGCGGGGCGGCGTAGTCAACGCAAGCCCCCTTACTTCGCCACTTTCCCCTTGCCTTTCGCCTTGGCCGCTTCCGCTTCTGCCGCATCAGCCCGGCGGGTCTGCTCCTTCTCCTCCTCGGTCGGTTCATAGTCGGCAGGCGCACGGATGTAGACTGAGCCGTTGGACAGTTCGACCATTTCGGCGCGGGTGCGCTGCGCTCTGGCAGCGGGGAGTTCCGATGCGAGGGCGCGGGTATCGGCCTCCATGGTCACCACCCCTTCCTTGAACGCCACCTTGCGGCGGAAGTGGAACAGATCGCCGACGGTCTTGTCGACCGGATCGCTGCCCTGCACCCGGAATCCCTTGCCGGCATGCGGCAAGGTGATCGTTACCCGGCTGGACCACCAATCGGGATAGTTGAAGGCATAGGGCGCGTCGGGGTTAATCTCCCCCTCGCGGGCAATGTCGATCCGCCAGCCGAGCCGCGATCGGTCAATCTCATACCAACGCGTGCCAAGATCGGCGGTCCAGTCCATCAGTGCGGTTCCGCTCATGGTCAGCACAAAGTCGCCGGTTTCAGGATCGCTGAGCGTGCCGACCTTGACCGGGGTGACCATGTCAAAGCTCTCGCGCCAGATCCGCCGCAGTTCGCGGTTGCGATCGGTCTGCGATAAGCCTGCAAACTTCTGCCGCACATCCGATGCATAGGCTCCGGAAAAGCGCATCTCCCCGCTGACCGGTGCCGGCACGCTCAGCCCCTTGCTGGCATCAATCGTCAGCGCGATCGCGGTCGTCGGGCGGGCCAGCTCGGGCAGCACGATCGGTACCAGCGGGCTGCCCTGTGCGGTGACCGGCAGGCCAACCTTGAACGCCGGTGGTTGCAGCCGGTCAAGCTGATCATCGCCCAGCCGGGTGCCGTCGAGCCAATAGCTTTTGCCGCCAATCTTCGCTTCGACAATCACATGATCGAAAGCGCCCATCGCGGGCAAGCGGTTGGCCACCAGATCGCCATCTTCCGTGTGCACCAGCAGCGGGCGCGCCTCGATCCCCAGCTCGTTCAGCAGTGCGATCAGCAGCACGGTCTTGCCCTTGCAATCGCCAAACCGGCGCGCCCAGGTCAACTCAGCCGCCGCAGGAACATAGCCGCCCGCATCCATCCCCAAAAACAGATAGCGGACCTGATCCTGCACCAGCTTGAGCGCCAGTTCAGCGCGGCGCTTGGGATCGGGGCTGGCTGCGGCGATCTTGGCCGCCTCGGCCTTGATCTTGCTATCCGGCGCCAGCTGGGCGGCCTGGGCATAGATCGGCGCGAACAGCCGCGAAACGCCCTGCCAATCCTTGAATTCCGTCACTTCAACTGCGTTCACCAAGGCATAGCGCAGCGGCGCGCCTTCGGGTCCGCGCGGCGCAGTCATATCCGAAACTTCGGCTATCAATTCGGTGCCTTGCGGGGTCTTTTTCAGCTTGGGTTTCAATATACCCGGCAGCGCCCGCCACTGAACCTGTTTGTCCTTGCCCCACAGCATCCGAACCCGGAACCGGCCAAAGGTGGCCCCATCAGCAGGTCCCGAGATATATTCGGCCATCCCCTTGGTCGCGGGATCGCGGCGGACCGTGGAATAGGACAGTTCGACCACATCCCCGACCCGCAGGTCTTCAGGCTGAAGCGTTGCGGTCAGTCGCCCGTCAAGCATCGCGCTTTCCATCCGGGTTTCGCGCTGGATCACTTTCAGCTTGGAACCATCGCCCAGCAGATCAATCGGCTGGCCATCACGCAGGACCCGGTAGCGGTGGATCGTGACCACTTCCAGACTGGGGTCCCAATCGATTTTGAGCGAGCCTGAATCGAGCCCGTGTGCGGTACCGATAATCCATGCGACCGCGTAGTATGTGGTCTCCTCTTCCTTGCCGAACAGCACCTGGACATCGCCGAGCAGATCAATCGTCGCCGCGCCTTCGGCTCCGTTTGGTGCCTTGGGCAGCGGGGCCACATCAACCCAGCTGGGCGGCGGCGCGATCAGCGGGCGCGGCAAAGCGGGATTGCCGGGGCGTTCGGCAACCGGCTGGGCGATCTGCGGCACGACCCCGACCGGACTGCCCGCCAAGGCAAGCGCTGGCCAGGCTGCCAGAAGCAGGGCAAGTTTCCGCAGTTTCATCAAGTACCCCCGGCGTGCAGCTTTGGTCGATTTTGCACAGGCTTACGCAATTTCACCGCAGAGTCGAGAGCGGGCAATCACCGATCAGGCGGCATTACCCGGGTCAGGAATTCGATCACCGCAGCGTTGAACTCGTCGTTCTTGTCGCCCGCCACCATATGCCCGGCGCCGCGGATATCGGCTATTTCCAGCGCGGGAATGCGGCGGCGCAGGTCGGCCACACCGTCATCATCAACGATGTCGCTTTTCATGCCGCGGACCAGCAAGGTCGGCACCCGGTCGGTCCAGTCGGCCTTGTCCATCAGTTCGAGCAGAAATCGCGGATCGCCGCGGTCTGATTGCATCCAGCGCGGATCCCAATGCCAGCGATAGCGGCCATCATCACCCTTGCGCAGGTTCTTGTTGAGGCCGGACAGATCCTTGGGCCGGGGCCGGTCTGGATAGTAGGCCGAGATCGCATCCGCCGCCTCTTCCAGACTCGCAAAGCCGTTGGGGCTCGCTTTCATGAAAGCTGTGATCTTGGCGACGCCCTTGGGGCTCATCTTGGGGACGATATCGACCAGCACCAGCGCTGCCGGATCGAGCCCGTGCGAGGCTGCAACCATAGCGGTAATTCCGCCAAGCGAGGCCCCGACCAGCGCGAACGGGCGCGAACCAACGGCTGCTATTTTTGCCAGATCATCGGCGCGGACGTCCAGCCCGTAATCGCCATCGCTCGACCAATCGCTGTCACCGTGCCCGCGCAGGTCATAATTGATCGCGAAGTATCCGGCTTCGGCCAGCTGGTGTTCGGCCTTGTCCCATGAATGCCGCGTTTGCCCCCCGCCGTGGCCAAGGATCACCGTTGGCGCGCCGCGCCGCCCGGCGACATCGGCGGCGATTTCAACACCGGGGGCAACCGGAATGCGGATAGTTTCTGGGTTCATGGTTCGACTTGACCCGCGCTGGCGGCGCAGGTCAAGCAGGAATTTAATCGCGCGATTAAGATTCGACCAGCTCGAAGTCCTGTTTCTCCGTCCCGCAATCGGGGCAGTACCAATCCTCGGGAATATCCTCAAACCGGGTGCCCGGCGCGATCCCGTCTTCGGGCAGTCCCAAAACCTCGTCATAGATCAGGCCGCAGTTGCGGCAACGCCACTTGCGCATCCTAATTCACCATAAAGCGGATCGGCACGTGCTTGGGCCCGCAGACGAAGTTGGAGATCGTCCGTTCGCACTTGCCATTGAGTTCGACCGATTTCAGCCGCTTGAACAGCTCTTCCCACAGAATTCGCATTTCCATGCGGGCAAGGTGCTGCCCCAGACAGACGTGGACGCCATATCCCAGCGCGATCTGTGGGTTCTGCCCACGATCGATCCGGAATTCGAACGGATCAGCCCAGACGCTCTCATCACGGTTGGCAGAATGATATGCCAGCATCAGCCAATCGTCCTTCTTGATCTGCTGTCCACCGATCTCGCAATCGGCCACGGCGCTGCGCATGAAGTGCTTAACCGGCACTTCCCAGCGGATCGATTCTTCGACGAAAGCGTTGATCAGGTCGGGGCTGGCTTGCATCTGCTGCAAGAGCTGTGGCCGCTCGGCCAGTGCCCACATCGCGCCTGCGGTGGTGTTGCTGGTGGTATCGTGCCCGGCTGTAGCGGCGATGATGTAATAGCCCATCAGCTGCCGATGGTTCAGGTATTCACCGTCGATTTTGGCATTGGCGATCAGGCTGTTGATCTGCTCGGTCGGATTGGCGCGGAAACGCTCGGTGACGCCCTTGAAATAGCCTTCCAGTTCCATCGTGGTTTCCCATAGCGACTTGAGCATTTCCTCCGGGCTCAGTTCGGCCCGGGCGCGGTTGAGTTCGGGGTCGGCATTGTTGAACAGTTCCTGCGTCAGCTTGAGCATGAACGGTTCATCCTCTTGCGGCACCCCCAGCACGGTCATGATCACCCGCAGCGGATAGAGGAAGGCAACGTCCTGTGCAAAATCGACCTCGCCATCAAAACTCAGCATATGATCGACGAATTCGCGGGCGATCCCGCGGACCGCGTCTTCAAGAGGGCGGATTGCGCGCGGGGTCAAATGCGGAAACACAACTCCGCGCAGGCTCTTGTGTTCCTGCCCGTCCAGCGAAACCAGGCTATGGATCAGATTGGGATCACCACCGGTCAACGCCTTGGTCCGCTCAGTCCCCTCGAGGTTGGTCAGGAAGGTCGATTTGTCGCCATTGTGGAAGAAGTCAGGCTGGCGCTCGATTTCCTTGATATCGGCGTGGCGACTGACCACCCAGAACGGCTCCATTTCGGGCAGCTCGGCCTTGTCGAGCGGGGTTTGGGCGCGGATCGTCTGAAACGCGGCATCGACAATCTCCCGCTGCGAATAGGCCTTGGGATCAATGATCGTGCGCGCCAGTTCTTCCGAAATCGTCATCCTGCTCTCCATACTTCCCCGGTTTACCGGGCTTGCTGCCAGCCACCCAGGTCGGCGTCTTTGCGTTCGATCAATTATTGACATCAGTGTTAATAGAGCCAGGACAGGCGATATTGCGATGGCCTTTGCCCGCACTGGCCATAGGGTCCGGCCTTACACCTCCGTCTGGTGCAGGTGACCGTTGAAGATGCGTCCCAGCTTTAGCCGTGCTGTGCTCACTGCCTTGCTGCTTGCCCCGCTGTCCGCATTGTCAGGTCAGCCCGCACCCTCCGCTGCACCGCAAGCCCGGTCTCCGCTGCTGCCAACCACAGCCTTCACCACCCGTCCCGGCAGCGACCTTGATGACATCTGGATCGATGAAAACAACCAGTTGGTCGCTGCCTATTGGACCGATGACCGCGGATCGGGTGGAAGCGGTGACGATTTCGTCAAGTTGGGCGAGGGACAAGTCGGCCGCAAGATGCAGGACGATCTGGATGACGGAATGGACTGGGCAGTAGCGCAGGGCTATGCCGATCCGAAGCGGGTCTGCCTGGTCGGCGCGTCCTATGGCGGATACGCCGCATTGTGGGGGGTGATCCGCAACCCCGAACGCTATCGCTGCGCCGCCAGCTTTGCCGGGGTGACCGATTGGACGGCCCAACTGCGCTATGACGCGAACTTTTTCAGCCGCGAGAGCAGGCGCACATGGAAGGCCAAGATTAGCGGGAATCAACCGGGATTCAGTCTGGACGATGTCAGCCCGGTCAAACAGATAGGCCGCCTGACCCGCTCGGTCCTGCTGGTCCATGGCGAACGCGATCCTCGGGTGCCGTTCAAGCAATATACCACGCTGAAGCTGGCCGCTGCCGCCGCTGGAAAACCGCTAGATCTGCTAGTCTTCCCCGATGAAGGCCACGGGGTCCACAAACCAGAAAGCGAAGCCAAATGGCTCGATAGGCTCGAAGCATTCTTGCGGCGGCATAATCCGGCGGATTAGTGCAAGCGGATATTTGCCCGAGCAGCTCTCCCCGGTTAGGCTGGCGCATGCCTGCCAATTGCGGAGTTCAAACATGAAGCCCAGCACCCTTGCCCTCGCCCTGCTTGCCTCCACCGCCGGAATAGCCGCCGCCGTCAGCGCACAGGCGCCGAGCGAGCTGACCAGCACCCAAACCTGGATCCACGCCGGGCGGGTCATCGCAGTACCGGGACAAGCACCGCGCGGGGCAACCACCATTGTGGTGCAGGATGGAACGATCGCGGCGCTGCACAATGGCTATCTGCCCGCACCGGCCGGGGCAAAAGTGATTGATCTGAAGGGCCGCACGGTCCTGCCGGGGCTGATTGACAGCCACACCCATCTGTCCAGCGACCGAGCTGGAAACGAAGGGCTCGCTGCGGCGATGACCGATTCTGTGCCGCTCAATTCTTACGAAACCCAATGGAACGGGATGAAGACCCTGCGCGCCGGGTTCACTACCGTCCGCAATCTGGGCGACGAAAAGGGCAAGGTGCTGGCCTACCGCGAAGCGATCAAGCGCGGCTGGGTGCAGGGTCCGCGCATTATCGATGCGGGCGAGTCAATCTCAACCACCGGTGGACACATGGATGGCCGGGTCGGGAAGTCGGAAGACAGCTGGGCAGGGAACGGCCCGCAGAACCTGTGCGATGGGGTCGACGATTGCCGCCGCGCGGTGCGCCGTCAGGTTGGTCGGGGCGCCGATGTGATCAAGTTCGCCACCACCGGCGGGGTCAATTCGGGCACAGGCCTCGCCACCCGGATGTTCGAGGATGAGGCCAAGGCGCTGATCGACACTGCCCACGCCTATGGCCGCAAGGTCGCGGTCCATGCCCATGGGCTCGACGGGATCAAGCTCGCCGTCCGTCTCGGCGCGGATTCGATCGAGCATGGCACCACGATTGACGAGGAAACCGCCAAGCTGATGGCCAAGAACGGTACCTTCTATGTGCCGACGCTCAGCACCGTGAACGGCTATCTGGAGCGGCTCGCGGCCAATCCCAACGCCTATCCGCCCTTGATCAAGAAGCAGATCGACTGGCGGATCGGGATCACCGGAAAGTCACTGCAGATCGCCTATCCGCTCGGCGTCAAGATCGCCTATGGCACCGATGCCGGGGTATCGAAGCATGGCCGCAATGCCGATGAATTTGAATGGCTGGTCAAATTCGGGATGTCACCGATGGAAGCGATCAAGGCCGCCACGGTAAACGCTGCTGCGCTGCTCGGGCTGGAAAAGGAAGTCGGGACACTGGAAGTGGGTAAAAGCGCCGACATCATCGCGGTCGATGGCGATCCCTTGGCCGATGTCCGGGTGCTGAAGCGGATGGCTTTCGTGATGGCGCGCGGCGAGGTGGTTGCGCTGAACTAATCCTCCCCCTTGGGGGAGGATTAAGCGGTTAAGAACGCCACCAGCGCCTTGACCTTTTTCTGCCGCCACTGCGGCGTCGGGGCGACCAGCCAGTAGCCGTGGCGGCAGGGGGCCAAGTCGCCCAGTGCGGCAATCCGGCCGTTGTCGAACCAGCTTTGCGCCAACAGAACTGGCACGCGGGCCTTGCCCATGCCCGCTGCGGCAGCGGCAATCGCCTGTCCGGCATCGCCGACGATCAGCGGCGGGCTATCGCAGCCATCGCCTTCGGGGCTGGCATCGCCCGGCCAGGCAATCCAGCAGCCCTCGCCAACTGTAACCCGGCCCGGCTCGCCCAGCGCGGTGCCTTCCAGTTCGCCCGGCCCTTCGGCCCAGCGCACCGCCAGATCGAGGTTGGCCTCGGTGAAATCGGCGTCTTCATCGCTGACCAGCGAGAATTGCACTTCGGGGTTGGCCTTGCGGAACGCGGCCAATCGCGGTGCCAGCCAGGCCGAGAAAAACTCGCGCGGGGCTGCGATGGTATAGACATGGCTCGATTGCCCGGCCTGCATCGCCCGCACCGCATCTTCGAAATGCAGGAACCCGCTGCGCAGGGCCTCAAGCCCGGCGCTGGCCTCTTCGGTCAGTTCCAGCCCCTTGGGGGTGCGGCGGAACAGCACGACGCCAAGGACGTCTTCCAAGGCGCGGATTTGCTGGCCGACCGCCGCCGGGGTCACCGCCAGCTCATCCGCTGCGCGGGTAAACGACAGATGCCGGGCAGCAGCATCAAACACGCGCAGGGCGTTGAGCGGCAGGTGGGTGCGCTTCATGGCTGTGCGCTTAGCCCGCTGTCGCCGGAGCGGCCAGCGGGAAGAACGGGATCGCCACGTTGAACGCGTCGCCGCTGCGCCGCACGAAAGTGTAATGTCCTTCCATCGAGCCCATCGGCGTGGTCAGCGGGCATCCCGAAACGTAGTCATGGCTCTGCCCCGGCTGGAGCAGCGGCTGTTCACCGACCACGCCCTCACCCTCAACGAAATTGACCATCCCGCGCCCATCGGTGATCCGCCAGTGCCGGGTCAGCAGCTGAACCGCCTCGTCCGATCCGTTCTCGATCCGGATGTGATAGACCCAGAACCACTTGCCGACCTCGATCCGCGATTGCTCGGGCAGGAAATTCACCGCGACGCGCACGGTGATGCCTTCGGTGATGGCGGCGTGTTGGAACAGTTCCTTCATGGCGGCCAAGGTAGCGATTGCCCTGCCCCCTCGCAATGGGGGGAATAGCAATGCGCCAGCATTGCCGGTGGCGGCGCAGCTTGCTAGCACCGCGCAATGCAAACCACGCTTCCTGTAACCGAACTGTTCCTGCTGGCGCTGATCCTGATTTTCGCGGCGCCCTATGCGGTTTGGCGACTGCTGCGGACCGATTACTGGGCGCCCCTGGTGGTGGTCCAGATTGTCGCCGGGATATTGCTGGGGCCGGGCCTGCTGGGATCGGCCTTTCCGGGCTATTACGAATTTATCTTCACCCCGCCAGTGATCGGCGCGTTGGGCGGGATCGCCTGGTGGGCGGTGATGCTGTTCGTCTTCGTCGCTGGGCTTGAGCTCGATCTGGAAGAAGCGTGGAAATGGCGCGGTGAAACCGGGCTGACCGCCGGGCTGGCACTCGGCGTGCCGCTGGCGCTGGGGGCCGGTGCGGCGTGGGTTTTGTTGGAATTCAGCGATCCTGCGCAATGGATCGGGCCGAACGGCCAAACCTGGCAATTCATCGCCGGGGTGGGCATGGCTTGTGCGGTCACCGCCTTGCCGATCCTGGTGCTGTTTCTGCAAAAGCTGGAGATTCTGCGCTCGCCAATGGGCCAGCGGATCCTGCGCTATGCCAGCCTGGACGATATCATGATCTGGGCGGTGCTGGCGCTGATCCTGCTCGATTGGGAGCGGGTCGGCCGGCAAGCGGCATTTCTGGTCGGATTTGCTGTGGCCGTGGTGCTGGTCCGCAAATTGATGGCCGCAATCCCGCCGCGCGACCGCTGGTATGTCGCGCTGATCTGGCTGGCGGGCTGCGGTTACCTCGCCGATTGGTCAGGGCTCCACTATATGGTCGGCGCGTTCCTCGCCGGGGCTGCGCTCGATGCCAAATGGTTCGGGATCGAAGCGATCGACAAGTTCCGCGATGTTGTGCTGCTGGCCTTCATGCCTGTGTTTTTCCTCAGCACGGGGCTGCGGACCAACTGGGACATGGGCGGCACCGCTGCCTTTGTCGCCGCTGCGCTGCTGCTGACTGCGATGGTGGTGGGCAAACTGGCGGGCGTTAGCCTCGCCGGAAAGCTGCTCGGCTGGGGCAAGGGTGAGGCCTGGGCAATCGGCTGGCTGCTGCAGACCAAGGCGCTGATCATGATCATCTTCGTCAACGTGCTGCTCGACAAAGGCATCATCACCAACGGCGCCTTCACCGCGCTGCTGCTGGCGGCCGTGGGATCGACCATGCTGACGATCCCGGTGGTAACGCCTGCCTTAAAAAAGCTGGAGGGGTTGAAGGCGAAGGCTGGGTAGGAAGGAAGAAGGGGGTTCCCGCAGAGATCGCGGAGAAGAAAGTGGAGGCGCAGAGATGTTCTGCGAAGCCGCAGGCTTCCTTCCTTATCCCGCAGCTCGGCAAACCGCACCGTTGCAGATGAGAGCGGCTTCGCCGCAAGAAGCAGGGCCTCCGCGCCTCCCTTTTCTTCTCCGCGATCTCTGCGTGAACCCCCTTCTTAAAAAGCCCTAAAGCCCAACCGTCCTCAACGCCTGATCCAGATCATCGATCACATCCAGCGGGTCTTCCAGTCCGACGTTCAGCCGCAGCATCCCTTCGGTCACCCCCATTTCGGCGCGCACTTCGGCGCTGACCGAATAGTGGGTCGTGCTGGCGCTGTGGCACATCAGGCTGCGCGAATCGCCGATGTTGTTCGAGATATCGATCAGCTTCAGCGCGTTGAGCAGGCCGTGGGCCTGCTTGCGTCCGCCACCCACTTCGAACGAGAAGATCGAGCCCGCTGCGTCCATCTGCTTGGTTGCCAGCGCGTGCTGCGCATGGCTCGGCAGGAACGGATGGTTGATCCGCGACACCCGCCCTTCGAGGAACTGGCCGACTTTGAGTGAATTCTCACTCTGCCGCATGATCCGCAGGTTCAGCGTCTCGAGCCCTTTCAGCACCACCCAGGCGTTGAACGGTGAGAGGTTTGGCCCGGTATTGCGCTGGAACGGCAGCAGGACGTTGTTGATGAAGTCGGCACTGCCCGAAACGGCGCCGGCCAGCACGCGGCCCTGCCCGTCCATCATCTTGGTCGCCGAATAGGCTACCACATCGGCGCCCCATTCGATCGGCCGCTGCAAGGCTGACGTGGCAAAGGCGTTGTCGACCACCGAAGTGATCCCGCGCGCTTTGGCGAGCCCGCAGACGTATTCCAGATCGACTATATCCATCGTCGGGTTGGCCGGGGTTTCAAAGAAGAACACCTTGGTGTTGGGCCGGATCGCGGCTTCCCATTGGGCATTGTCGCGGGCATCAATCGTGGTCGCCTCGATCCCGAAGCGCGGGAACAGCTGATCGACCAGCCAGCGGCACGAACCGAAAGCAGCGCGCCCGGCCACCACATGATCACCGGCTGAAAGCTGGCACAGCAGCGCCGCGGTCATCGCCGCCATGCCCGATGCCTGAACCCGGCAGGTCTCGGCCCCGTCCATGATCGCGATCCGCTCCTCCAGCATCGCCACGGTCGGGTTCTGGAGGCGGGAATAGGTCATTCCCGGATCTTCGCCGCGGAACCGCATCGCGGCGGTTTCGGCATCGTCGTAGCTATAGCCTGAGGTGAGGAACAGCGCCTCGCTGGTCTCCCCCTGCTCGCTGCGCCAGGTCCCGCCGCGCACGGCCTGGGTGGCCGGGCGCCATTGGGAAGTGATCGAGCGGTCTTGTCCGGTGGTGCGTTTCATAGTGATCGGGCTGTAAGTGCGGCGTCGCAGACGCGCAAGGCCGTTGCGCTTCCCCGCATCGCCCGATAATCGGCAAGCCATGCAGGGCCGCTTCACGAACGATCAGGATCCCGCCGCCTGGTGCGCGGTGATCGCGGTATTTTTCCTGACGCTGTGCTGGTGGCGCCTGGGCATCCCCAGCGAGATATACTTTGACGAAACGCACTATGTTTCCGCTGCTCGCAAGCAACTGGAACATATCCGGGTCAATCCCGAGCACCCATTTCTGGCCAAAAGCCTGCTTGCGGCAGCAATCCAGTGGTTCGGCGACAAACCGCTGATCTGGCGACTGCCATCGGCACTGCTGGGCGCGTTCGGATTGTTTGCCTTTACCCGGATGGTCTGGTTCGCCAGCGGCAATGCGCGCGCCACGCTGCTTGCAGCGGTGCTGCTCGCGACCGACTTCTTCTGGTTCATCCATAGCCGGATCGCGATGCTTGATATGACGATGGCGGCGCTGGCGATGGCTGCCGGTTGGCAGCTCGCCGCCGCCGTGCGTTTTCCCCGGCAAGGCCGCTGGCGGCTGGCGCTGGCTGGGGTGCTGATGGGATTGTCGCTCGGCGCGAAGTGGTCGATCGCGCCTGCGCTGGCCCTACCCGGTCTGGTGTTTCTGGCACTCAAGCTCAAACACACCGGGCGCTGGTTCCTGATCGCTCCGCGCGGCGGGCCGGTTCCGGGGATCACCCTGATCGAGGCCGCACTGTGGCTGGGAATCGTGCCTTTGGTTGTCTATTGGCTGACTTTCTGGCCAGCCTTTCACTGGGCCGAGCGCCCGCTCGATCCGTGGTCGCCAATTGCCTGGCACCAGCACATGCTGGCGTTGCAGGACAGCGTCAAAAAGCCCCACCCCTATCGCTCAGTCTGGTATGAATGGGTCGGAAACTGGCGGGCGATCTGGTACCTTTACCAGGAGGTCGACGGTGCCCAGCGCGGCATCGTGCTGATCGGCAATCCGTTCACGATGCTGGCCGGATTGCCCGCGCTGGGCTGGGCGCTGTGGACGGGTGTGCGGCAACGGCGGCTGGAATTGCTGACCTTTGCTGGCCTCTACCTCGTCACGCTGCTGTTCTGGGCCTTGTCGGGTAAACCGATCCAGTTCCTTTATCACTACCTGCTGCCCAGCACCTTCCTGATGGCGCTGCTGGCCCTGGCGCTCGACGCGCTGTGGCGCCGGACCGACCGCTGGCGCTGGATCGCGCCTGCCAGCATGGCACTCAGCATCGCGATGTTCGTCTGGTTCTATCCGATCATTTCCGCCGCACCGCTATGTTGCGGCAAGCCAAGCTATCAGTGGTGGATGTGGCTCCACAGCTGGCGCTAGATACTTTTTCAAACAGGGAATTCTCCGCACATGACCGACTTTGCCCAAACGCTTACCTTTGCCCGTGGCCCGGCCATGGCCAACCGCTTCATGCTGGCCCCGCTGACCAACCTGCAAAGCCTGCCTGATGGCACCTTGTCTGACGATGAAATTCACTGGCTGGATATGCGCGCGCAGGGCGGGTTCGGCCTGGTGATGACCGCCGCCGCGCACGTGCAGCGTCAGGGTCAGGGCTTTCCCGGCCAGCTTGGCATCTGGTCGGACGATCATTTGCCGCGGTTGACTGACCTTGCCACCAAGCTGCGCCAGCATGGCAGCCTGTCCTCTGTCCAGTTGCACCACGCCGGAATGCGCAGCCCCGCCGAGCTGATTGGCGAAGCCCCGCAAGGGCCATTTGCGGACGCAGAAACCGGCACCCGCGCGCTGTCCACAGCCGAAGTTGAGCAGCTGCGCGATGATTTCATCGCCGCCGCCGTGCGCGCGGAGAAGGCCGGATTTGATGGCGTCGAAGTCCACGGCGCCCATGGCTATGTCCTCGCCCAATTCCTCGATGCGACCAACAATCAGCGCGACGATCGCTATGGCGGCAGCTTTGAAAATCGGACGCGCCTGATCCTCGAAGTGATCGACGGTATTCGCGCTGCCACCCGGGCGGACTTCCAGCTTGGCCTGCGGCTATCCCCCGAACGCTTCAACATCGATTTTGCCGAGGCCAAGGCCTTTGCGCAAGCGGTGATGGAAGGCGGCCAGCTCGACTATCTCGATATGTCGCTGTGGGATTGCTTCAAGGCCCCGGTCGGCGAAGCCGATGATGCCGCGTCGCTGATTTCGCACTTCACCGCTCTGCCGCGCGGCAACACGCGGCTAGGTGTCGCGGGCAAGATCATGAGTGCGGCCAAAGCACAGGCCTGTCTTGATGCCGGGGCTGATTTCGTGCTGATCGGTCGCGGCGCAATCCTGAACCACGATTTCGCCGCACGCAGCCTAGCCGATCCAGCCTTTGTCGCCACCCAGACACCCGTGACCGAAGCGCACCTGCGCGCCGAAGGGTTGGGGGATGCCTTCGTCAGCTACATGAAAACCTGGGGCGGGTTCGTCGAGGGTTAGTACTTGCCCCAGACGAACTTGCTCGAAAGGGCAAAGTTCCAGACCGAGCCCAGCACGATCCCGACAATCGCTGCGGGATAGGGGTTGAAGCCCAGCCGGACCAGCGCGGTCGCTGCGCCGATGTTGGCGAGCAGGCCGAATGCGCAGGTGATCAGGAACCGGACCCAGCCGGTCAGCAGCGGCAGGAACCCGCGCAGACGGCTGTCGGCATAGGTCAGTTCGTTGTTGAGCACGAAGTTGAAAGTCATCGCCACGAGCGCGGCGGTGGTCTGCCCGGCGATGAAGGCGGCTTCCTTGGGATAGTGGGCGACGGCGAACGCCTCGCCAAACATGCCCAGCACGGCCGCCAGAACCGCCATATGAACCACCACGCCCAGCCCGCCGATTGTGCCGAACAGCGCGAACCGGGTCGGGATCCAGCGGCCAAGCCACTTGTCATAGAGCCCGACAAGGAATTCGAACACCACCGTCCGGTCGAGCTTCGATTCACCCTCCAATCGGGCGGCGAAGTTCATCGGCACTTCCTTGATCCGCAGCGGCGCATCGACGGTGGCGAGGATATCGAGCAGGATCTTGAACCCGACGCCTGACAGGCGGTGGGCATCGGACCGCAGCACTTCGGTCTTGAGCATGAAATAGCCGCTCATCGGATCGGTCAGCTCAACCCCGGTGACCTTGTTGGCAATCCGGTTGGCGAAGTTGGAGGCCTTGACCCGGTCGGGCCGGCCCCATTGCTCGGTGCTGGCACCCTCGGCAAAACGGCTGGCGTAGGACACGTCATAATCGCCGCTTTCGATCGCAGCGAGCATTCCGGGAAGCAGTTCGGGATCGTGCTGATGATCGGCGTCCATCACCGCCACAACCGGCGCGGCCGTGGCGCACATCCCTTCGATTGCGGCAGAGGACAGCCCGCGCCGTCCGATCCGCTGGATCACCCGAACCCGTCCGTCTTCCTGCGCTAAGGCCCGTGCCTCATCCGACGTGCCATCGGGGCTGTTGTCATCAACGATGATCACTTCCCACGCGATCCCGGCCAACGCCTTGTCGAGCCGCTCGACCATGCCGCGCAGGTTCTTGCGCTCATTATAAGTGGGAAGGACAACGCCAAGCTGAAGGGTCATGTCACAGTCTTTCGAGGATTGCGTCGCCGATTGCAACAGTGCCAAGATTGCCGCCCAGATCGCCGCCGCGAATGCCATCAGCGAGTGAGCGGGCAACGGCGGCTTCGATCCGCGCCGCAGCCGCGTCCAGCCCGAGTGAATGGCGCAGCAGCATGGCGGCGGACAGCACCGTTGCCATCGGGTTGGCAAGGCCCTGACCCGCGATATCGGGGGCGCTGCCGTGGATCGGCTCATACAGGCCCTGGCTGCCTTCGCTGAGCGAGGCCGAGGCCAGCAGCCCGATCGAACCGACGCACATGCTGGCCTGATCGGACAAGATATCGCCAAACAGGTTGCCGGTGACGATCACATCGAACTGGCCGGGGTTCCTTACCAGCTGCATCGCGGCGTTATCGACATACATGTGGCTGAGTTCGACTTGCGGATATTCGGCTGAAACCTCGATCACCACATCGCGCCACAACTGGCTGGTTTCGAGGACATTGGCCTTGTCGACCGAGCACAGTTTCTTGCCCCGGCCCATCGCCGCCTTGAAGCCGACATGGGCAATCCGGCGCACTTCGTCTTCGGCATAGGACATCATGTCCCAGCCCTGACGGCGGCCATCGGGAAGGGTCCGAATGCCCTTCTCGCCAAAATAGACATCGCCGTTGAGTTCGCGGACGATCAGCAGATCAATCGCGCCAGCCACTTCAGGGCGCAGCGCAGATGTATCCTCCAGCCCCTTGAAAACTTTGGCAGGACGCAGGTTGGCGAAGAGCCCCAGTTCCTTGCGCAGGCCCAAGATTGCCTGTTCGGGCCGCAGCGCGCGTTCCAGATTGTCGCAGTCGGGATCGCCGACCGCTCCGAACAGGATCGCGTCTGCCGCACGGGCCACGGCCAGCGTTTCAGGCGGCAGCGGATGGCCATGGGCCTTGTAGGCTGCACCGCCGACATCGGCATAGGTCAGCTCCAGCCCTGGCAAGCCGAGCGCTTCGATAACGCGGACCGCTTCACGGGTCACTTCGGGGCCGATGCCGTCACCGGCGAGAACTGCAATCTTCATGTCGGAGTGTCCATTCCTAGCCGATTTTCGCCAGTCGCTGTCGCAGCATGACGCGCGCGCCCATAACATCGCCGCGCCGATCTGCAAGCAGGTAGCGTTCGAGCCGCTGGCCGGTGGCATCGAACCGGGCCAGTTCGCCAGCGTGATCATCCGCCGGTTCGGGCACTGCGCTGCCATAGCCAAGCTCGCGCAGCAACAGCGCCTCATAGGCCAGCAGCCCCGGCAGCCAGCCGCGCGCCGACGGGGCATGGCAGATCGCATCAAGCAACCCAGATAATGCCGAAAACAGCGCTGGATAGGCCTGCCGCTCAGGCAAGGCGGCGGTGGTCAGCGCGGTGACCCAGCCAATCGCGGCGGCGGCCAACGGCTCGCCCAGCCAGGGCCCGCGGCTGTGGGTCAGCTCGAGCCGGGCGGTTGGGAGCTGGCTTTCACTGCGCCAATGTAGTTCGGCTTCGACCAGATTGCCTGGAACCAGTACGGGTCGCAGCTGCCGCCCGCGTCCGCCCGCGACATAGCCCGCGAGCAGTCCATGCTCCGCCGAAAGCATCCGCACGATCGCCGCCGTCTCGCCATGCGAGCGGCTGGAACAGACAATGGCGGCGGTGCGCAAGTGCATCGCGAAGCTGTGGCGGGTATCGGGACCGGGTTCAACTGCCGCAGTGGCAAGCGTGACCCGAAAAAATTGCTAATTCTTCGCCTTGGCGTTCAGCGCCGCTTCCAGCGCATCGATCCGCGCCTTCAGCGCTTCGTTTTCTTCGCGGGCCTTGGCGGCCATCAGCTTGACCGTGTCGAATTCCTCACGGCTGACGAAATCGAGCCCGCCAAGGCCTTCCTTCATCCGCTCACGCGCGGCATCGCGGGCTTCGCGGCCCATTCCGGCAACGGTTCCAGCCGCGCTGTTGAGCAGCTTGGCAATATCGGCGATCATTGGGTTTTCGCTTTGCATGGCGTTCAAATGGCCTCTTGCGTGGTCAGGTTCAAGTGCTGGGCGATTTCGGTGCCGTGGCCTCCGTCCGGATTGGCCTGATGGAACTGCCAGTTCAGGGCCGTCGCGAACAATGCCCAAGCCAGATAGGGTAGCAACAAGTATGCTGCCAGGGGGCGAACCTTGTGGAACAACCAGATCGTCGCGATCACCGCCAGATCAATGACCACCAGCAGGATCAAAGCCGGGAAGATCTGCTGCATCCCGAAGAACACCGGCGACCACGCCAGATTGAGCACGAATTGCACCACGAACAGGGCAATCGCCGCGCCGCGCCCCGCTGCCCCGCGCGCGGTGACGACCATCGCCAAAGCCACGCCCATCAGCAGGTACAGCACGGTCCATACAATTCCAAAGGTCGCCGGCGGCGGATAGATCGCGGGCTTCTCCAACCCAAGGAACCACGGGTTCCCCCCTCCGCTGCCCGCCATTGCGCCCGATAGCGTGCCCAGCACCAGCAAAAGTGGTGCCAGAAACAGCGACCAGCGCAGTAGCGCCGCCCGAAGTTGGCCGGGAGAAGCAAGTTCACTCATCGAAGGACCTCGAATCAGAATGCGATTTCAGGGGTGACTGTGGCCGCAGGTGCAAGGCGTGGCAATCAATCCCGGCGCGCAGCGATCAGAAATTCCACATTTCCTTCCGGGCCCTTGATCGGGCTCTCGACAATCCCCTGCACAGCCCAGCCGTCGCTTTCGAGCCAGCTTCGCACTTCGCCGCAGACCCGCGCGTGCAATTCAGGATCGCGAACCACTCCGCCCTTACCCACTTCACCCCGGCCAACTTCAAACTGCGGCTTGATCAGGGCGACCAGCTGGCACGGCGTGGCGGCCAGTTTCAGCGGAACCTCCAGCACCTTGGAGAGCGCAATGAAACTGGCGTCACAAACCACCCATGAGCACGGCGCATCAATCTGGGTCGAGGTCAGGATCCGCGCGCTGGTTTGTTCCAGCACGGTCACCCGCGGGTCCTGGCGCAGTTTCCAGGCGAGTTGATTGGTCCCCGAATCAACCGCGAATACCCGCACCGCGCCGTGGCTCAGCAGCACATCGGTGAAGCCGCCGGTCGAACTGCCGATATCCATTGCAGTGACACCCACCGGATCGAGCCCAAACGCCTCGATCGCATGGGCCAGCTTGATCCCGCCGCGCGAAACCCACGGGTGGTCGCGTCCGCGCACCTGCAGCGGAGCATCGGCGGGCAGGCTCTGCCCCGGCTTGGCCAGCTTGGTTTCGCCCGAAAAAACGATCCCGGCCAGCACCAGCGCCTGCGCGCGGGTGCGGCTTTCCGCATGGCCGCGTTCGACCAGCAATTGGTCCACCCGAATTTTCAGCACCTTGCTCATTGGCCCGGCTCCTTCCATAGAAGCGGGGTGAAGGCAATTGTTCCCCTCTGCTGCTTGGCCACTCTGGTGCTCGGTGCTTGCGCCTCGGCGCCAAAGCCGGTGCCGCCGCCCGTTGTGGTCAGCCACCCCAAGCCGGCACCCAGGCCAGCCCCCCTGCCGCTTCCTCCTGCTGACTGGCGAGATGCCCCGCAGACGACTGGAAACTGGACCTGGGCACTAGTTTCTGGCCGCTCGACTGCCAGCTTTGGCCTGCCCGGTGCGCCGCCGCTGGCCTTGCTGAGCTGTGATCGCGCCGCTGGACAAGTCCATCTGGTCCGTGCGGGTTCCGCCGCGACTGCGGTGCCGCTGGCTGTTGCGACCAGCAACCTGCGCCGTCCCTTGATGAGCGATCCGGCTCGCAGTCCGGCTGGCTGGCTGGTGGTTGTGTTGAGCGCGCGCGACCCGCTGCTGGACGCTATCGCCTTTTCACGCGGCCGTTTCGCGCTGGAGGCCGCGGGCCTCGAAACGCTGTATCTGCCAGCCTGGCCCGAACTGAGCCGGGTGATCGAAGACTGCCGCTGAGGGAAGATCGGTCGCCCGCGAAGCAGGCCCGAAACGGTGAATACTGACGCCAAAAAAAATAATCGCAAGTCTTGTTGTGCGGTGCAAAATGATTCACACCTATGGTTAAGGACGGCGCGCCGAAGGGTGCTTCGGGCCCCAGCTCTCAACCGGGGGCGCTTGGCTTTAACAGTGTGAAAGGAGGTGACCGATGTCTCATGGTTCAGCAGAGGGGTCGGTAATCCGCAGCATGGAGCATTATCGCTGAGTCAGATCGCAGTGATAGAGGTTTCGTGAGCGGCGCTTCCGGCCGCTGACCATGTGAAGGGCTGCTTCCGGACTGACCGGGGCAGCCCTTCTCATTTGTGCCGTTGATCTCAAAACCAAGAGATGAAAATTTTGGTCACTTCGGGCCGGGCCGCTTTTAGCCTGGGATCATCGGCCCGCAGCACCAGCCCGTCTCCCTGAATCCCATCAGGCACTTCGCTCACATCGCGGCCTACATCCATCACTAACCCGATCCGGCACCCGCCGGGCCACCGCGCCAGCTTGCCGCCGCGCGGATCAACCCCGCCGCCATAGTCCCAGCCGAACCCGCCGATCTCGACCGGACGACCATTTGCGCGCAGCACGGCATCGAGCCGCGAGCCGACACCTATCCCGCCGATCCGCCAGCGTGATCTGGGATCGCTGATCCGGATCGATTCGACAAAATTAGGAGGCCGCTCTTCAAAAAATATATCTATCCGCCGCTTGGGATCGTTCGGCCACAGCGCCATACCGTCGGCCATTTCGCCCTCGGCCGCGTGTATCGGCATCGCCTTCGCTTGCGAACCAAAGCGCTTTATCAAACTGGCCGCAGTATCGCCGTGTTTGACCGGCACCGCGCAGGTCAGAGCGCGCAGCGGCGGGGCCTTGACCGGGGTGGCGGCTAGCAAGGGCAGCGCTGTGCAAACAATCAGCACGGAACGGTTCATCGCGGCACTCTCCTTTGCAGCACATAGTGCACCACTTGGCCTTTGACGCAATCCCGGCTATGCAGGAAAGCGTTATGGCGACTATGCATTAATTACATCACGCTTGCACTGGACGTAATTTTCGTTCAATGCCAGCGCTTCGCACGTGAAGGATCAGAGCCGATGGCGACAGTCGCCGAAACCAGCACCCGTTTTGCCCGTTTGCCCCACCCCGATCCGGTGGCCGACGCCGTGCGGGCAGAGGTACTGGCCAACCCCGGCTTTGGCGCGCGCTTCACCGATCACATGGTCACAATCGAGTGGAGCGAGGCGGCTGGTTGGCACAACCCGACCGTCGCTCCATACGGCCCAATCGCGCTCGATCCGGCGGCCTCGGTGCTGCACTATGCGCAGGAAATTTTCGAAGGGCTGAAGGCCTATCGCCACCCCGATGGGTCGATGGCGCTGTTCCGTCCTGATGCCAATGCCGAGCGGTTCAACGCGTCTGCACGTCGGCTAGCGATGCCGGAATTGCCGCCAGAGCTGTTCATCGCAGCAATCGAAGAGCTGGTGCGGGCCGATGCGAACTGGTTTCCGACGGTTGAGGGCGGTTCGCTCTATCTGCGCCCGTTCATGATCGCGACTGAAGCGTTTCTGGGCGTGCGCCCGGCCAAAGCCTACAAATTCATCGTTATCGCCAGCCCAGCGGGCAACTATTTCAAGTCGGGCGCCCCGGCGGTTTCGATCTGGGTCAGCGACTATACCCGCGCTGCGCCCGGCGGAACCGGCGCGGCCAAGTGCGGCGGTAACTATGCCGCCAGCTTGGTGCCAACGGCGGAAGCCTTTGCCAAGGGCCACGATCAGGTGCTGTTCCTCGATGCGGCGGAGCACAAATGGATCGAGGAACTGGGCGGCATGAACCTGTTCTTCGCCTTTGCTGATGGCCGGCTGACCACCCCGCCGCTGACCGGCACGATCCTGCCCGGGATCACCCGCGACAGCCTGATCACCCTCGCCCGCGAGGAAGGACTGAACGTTCGCGAAGACCGCTACAGTCTGGATCAATGGCGCGACGATGCCGCTTCGGGCCAACTGGTTGAAGCTTTCGCCTGCGGCACTGCTGCGGTCGTCACTCCGGTTGGCAAGGTTGCCGGGCGCGATGGCGAATTCACCATCGGCTCTGGTGGTCCCGGCCAGTTGACGGGCAAGCTCAAGGCTCGGCTAACCGCGATCCAGCGCGGTGAGGAAGCTGACAGCCATGGCTGGGTTCACCGGATCGGATAATCTCGCTGCGGCCTAAATGGTGGACCACGGCGCTGCGCTGTAGCAGTATCACCGCATGACCATTGCCCTCGACCGCCGCCGCTTCCTCTCTGCCACTACGGCAGCCTTTGCGGCATTGTCCGCCTCTGGCTGCAAGGCGGCACGGCCCGGCGTGCCTTCGGCCGATCCCTATGGGCCATTGCTGCCTGATCCGGACGGCTTGCTCGATCTGCCCAAGGGCTTCTCCTACCGCGTGATTTCACGGCTGGGCGATGCGATGAGCGACGGCGGCAAAGTGCCCGATGCGGCCGATGGAATGGGCTGTTTTGCCCTGCCCGGCTGCAAGCTGGCGCTGGTTCGCAACCACGAACTGCGCCCCGGAAAGGATAGCGGCGGAGCCAGCGGCGCTGCCTTTGCCCGCGACGGCGCCGGCAACCCGTTGCCCGGCGGAACCACCACGCTGGTGCTGGACGCGGCGACACTGAAACGCGAGCGTGAGTTTCGCTCGCTGTCCGGCACGATCCGCAACTGTTCGGGAGGGGTTACCCCGTGGGGATCGTGGCTGACCTGTGAGGAGGACGTTACCCGCGCCGGTACCAAATCAACGCAGGACCACGGCTGGGTGTTTGAAGTGCCCGCCACCGCAACCGGCCCGGTCGATCCGGTCCCGCTGAAGGCGATGGGCCGGTTCAACCACGAAGCTGCCGTGGTCGATCCCAGGAGCGGCGCGGTGTTCCTGACCGAGGACCGCGATGATGGCCTGCTCTATCGTTTCCTGCCCACCGCTCCCGGGCAACTGGCGCGCGGCGGCAAGCTGCAGGCGCTGGCACTGACTGATCCGGCGAATGACGCACTGCAATCCGGCACCTGGGCCAAGGTCCGCTGGATTGATCTCGACGATCCCGAAAGCCCCGCCGATGATCTGCGTAAACGTGGCGCGGCGCTGGGTGCGATGCCGTTTGCGCGCGGTGAAGGGATCCATCTGGGGCTGGATGCCAAGGGCAAGACCGAGTTGTTCTTCGTTGCCACATCGGGCGGCGCAGCCAAGCTGGGGCAAGTCTGGCGGCTGCGGCTCGATGGCGCGACAGACCGGTTGCAGCTGTTCTTCGAATCGACCGATCCGGGGCAGTTCAACTATGGCGACAACCTGACCGTCGCCCCCAATGGCCACCTGATCGTTTGCGAGGATCAGTACACCAATCACACCGAGAACCATCTGCGCGGACTGACCCCGGCAGGCTTGCCCTATGACCTTGCCCGGGTCCGCCTGCAGACCGAACCGGCTGGGGCCTGCTTCTCACCCGATGGCAAAGTGCTGTTCGTCAATCTCTACAGCCCGGCCACCACGTTGGCGATCACCGGGCCATGGTCGCACCTCAAGGCTTGAGGATCGCCTTGAGAGCATCACAGAGCTGCGGATAACGAAACGCAAAGCCGCTGGCTTGCGCTGCGCGCGGCAGCACCCGCTGCCCGCTCAGCAGCAGTTCCTTGGCGAAATCCCCCAGTGCCCATTGCAGCGGCAGGGCCGGCACCGGGATTAGTGCAGGCCGGTGCAGCGCCTTGCCCAGCGCGGCGACGAAATCACGGTTGCGGACGGGTTCAGGCGCCGTACCGTTGACCGCCCCGGACAGCGCCGGATTGGCGATACAATGACAGATCAGGCGAACCAGATCGTCGCGGTGGATCCAGCTCATCCAATGCCGTCCGCGCCCGAACGGCCCGCCCAGCCCGAGCTTGAACGGCAGGATCATCCGTCCGAGCAAGCCGCCTCCGGCTGCCAGCACCAGCCCGATCCGCAGCCGCACCGTGCGCACCCCCAAGGCTTCGGCTTGCTGCGCTGCATCCTCGATCGCCACGCAGACCTGCCTTGAAAAACAATCGGTTCCGCCGCTGGTCTCATCTAGCTCCTCATCTCCGCGCAGCCCGTACCAGCCGATCGCGCTGGCCGATATGAACACCGCCGGGCGCTGCTTCAGCCGCTTCATCAACGTCAGGCAGGCCTCGGTCACGCCGAGCCGTGACTGCACGATCCGTTCGCGCTTGGCCTTGGTCCAAAGCCCATTGGCAAGCGGCTCGCCAGCAAGATTGACCACCGCATCAATCCGCGTGTCTGCTCCCAATTCATCCAGTGACGTGATAATTTGGACCTTCGCAGGCAGCGCCGCGTTGCGCCCGGTCCAGCGGCTCAGCACGATCACCCGATGCCCAGCCTCCGCCAGCGCCGCCGCCAGACGGGTGCCAACCAGGCCGGTTCCGCCGGTGATCAGCACAGTTTGGGAAGCGGCCAACCCTTCTGCCAATGATGCTGCAGTGTCGATTGTGGCCACGGTGCGTCCCTTCTGGAAACAAGGTCGCCAGAATAGGCGCGCGCCAGAATTTCGCCACCTGTCCATTCGGGCTAGCTGCCGGTGCACCTTTGCCCGTCCCAAGAATCGCTTGCCCCGCCTGCCTCTTGATCTCTTTCCGGCCTGCGCCCATTCAAGTTGCAGAACGAAACGCTGCGAGAGGACCTGCCCCATGGCCGATGCCACCTATACCCCGCCCCCGGTCTGGACCTGGAACAAGGAGAACGGCGGACAGTTCGCCGCGATCAATCGGCCGACTGCGGGCGCACAGCATGACAAGGAACTGCCGGTGGGTGAGCATCCGTTCCAGCTCTATTCGCTCGGCACCCCCAACGGACAAAAGGTCACGATCCTGTTCGAGGAATTGCTTGCCGCCGGGCACAGCAGGGCTGAATATGACGCCTGGCTGATCAACATCCGCGAAGGCGACCAGTTCGGCTCGGGTTTTGTCGCGATCAATCCCAATTCCAAGATACCCGCGCTGCTCGACCGCAGCGGGCAGGAGCCGATCCGGCTGTTTGAAAGCGGCGCAATGCTGCTGCATCTGGCCGAAAAGTTCGGCGCGTTTATCCCGACCGATGCCAAGGGCCGGGCCGAATGCCTCAGCTGGCTGATGTGGCAGATGGGCAGCGCACCGTTTATCGGCGGCGGGTTTGGGCACTTCTATGCCTATGCACCGATCAAGATCGAATATGCGATTGATCGCTATTCGATGGAGACAAAGCGGCTGTTCGATGTCGCCAACAACCGCCTGAAGGAAAGCCGGTTTCTGGCTGGAGACGATTACACCATCGCCGATATGGCGACCTATGCCTGGTTCGGCCTGCTCTATCGCGGTCTCGCCTACAATGACGCCGCCACGTTCCTGTCATTGGACGAATACGAGGCGGTTGGCCGCTGGGTCGGCGAAATTGGCGAGCGTCCGGCGGTCAAGCGCGGGCAGAAGGTCAATCTGCCGACCGGGCTGATCGAGCGCCACAGCGCCAGCGATTTTGACGCGCTCGAAGTCTGATATTACCTCTTTCCAACGCGGCGCGGCCTTTCTATAGGCCGCGCTCTGTTGGGGCGTCGCCAAGTGGTAAGGCAGCGGCTTTTGATGCCGCCATTCGCAGGTTCGAATCCTGCCGCCCCAGCCAGCAGCCCTGCAGCAGTTCACGCGCTTTGGTTGCATTCGCGCACTTTCCCCGCAATCATGGCCCCACAGCGATGGGAGCGGCGCGAAGATGGATCCACTTTTCGATTTCACCGGCAAGGTTGTGCTGGTTACCGGCGGCAGCCGCGGGCTTGGCTATCAGATGGTCAAGGCCTTTGCGGAGCGCGGAGCCGATGTGATCATCGCCAGCCGCAAGATCGAAAATTGCGAGGCGGTGGCGCAGGAATGCCGTGATCTGGGCCGCCGGGCGATGGCCTTTGCGATGCACGCCGGGCGCTGGGCCGATTGCGATGCCTTGATCGAGGCAACCTATGCCGAATTTGGCCGGGTTGACGTGCTGGTCAACAACGCCGGAATGTCGCCCGCCTGCCCCAGCCACGAACTGCCCGAAAGCCTGTTCGATTCGGTGCTCAACCTTAATTTCAAGGGCCCGTTCCGGCTCGCCAGCCAGATCGCGCACCGCATGGCGCAGGGCCAAGGCGGCTGCATCATCAACATCAGTTCCAGCGGGGCGCTGATCGCCTTGCCGCAGGTCGTCCCCTATGGCGCCGCCAAGGCTGCGCTTAATGCGATGACCGTCTCACTGGCGCGCGAATATGCCCCCAAGGTGCGGGTCAACACGATCAGCCCCGGCCCATTCCTGACCGACATCGCCGAAGCCTGGGATCCCAAAAAGCGCGAAGAGCAGCCAGTCGCACTGGGCCGACCGGGCAATCCGGCCGAAATTGTCACAGCGGCGTTGATGCTGGCCAGCCCGGCCTCGTCCTACACCACCGGCGCGCTGGTGCGAGTCGATGGCGGGCAAGTCTGACATGCCCACGGCAGTGAAGTACGAACGCATCCCCTACCTCGTGCTGTTCAGCGAGAAGAGTGCGTTCAAGGACACTTATGGCGGGCAGATCGGGGTCGTGGCAGTTGAATGCCACCTGCTGAAACCCGAAGTGCCAGCGGAATCTGTGGTGATCTTTTCGCATCCGATTGGCGGCGGGGCCTATCTCCCGCTGGTTGGACAGCTCGCCAAAATGGGCGTGCATACGATTTACTGCAACCCGCGCTATCGCGGCAACGATACCGCGCTAATCATGGAGCGCGCAGCGATGGACCTGGGCGCCGCAGTGCGCGATGCCAAGGAACGGCTCGGCTACAAAAAGGTCTATCTGGGCGGCTGGTCGGGCGGCGGATCGCTATCGATGTTCTATCAGGCAGAGGCGCAGGACCCGCGTGTCACGCACACTCCGGCGGGCGATCCCTATGATTTGACCGCAGCCAATTTCATCCCCGCAGACGGTGTCCTGCTGCTCGCCGCGCACCTGTCGCGAAATTTGACCCTGACCGAGTGGATGGACCCTTCGATCGAGGATGAGAGCAAGCCGTTTGAGCGCAATCCGGCCTGGAACCTCTATGCCCCCGATGGCCCGAAGCCGCCCTATTCGGCCGAATTCGTTGCCGAGTATCGCGAGCGCCAGATCGCCCGCAATCGGCGGATCACCCAGTGGGTCAAAGAGCAATTGGCCGAGCTGAAGGCGCAAGGGCACGATAATCTGGAGCGCTGCTTCACCGTGCAGGGCACCATGGCCGATCCGCGTTGGCTCGACCCGGCAGTCGACGCCAATGACCGGCAGCCGGGTCACTGCATGTTGGGCGATCCGTTTGTGGTCAACGATGGCCCGGTCGGGCTGGCCCGGTTCACCACGCTGCGCTCGTGGCTGTCGCAATGGTCCTATGACGATTCCAACGCCGATGGACTCAAGTGTGCGGCGCGGATTTCGGGCCCGATGCTGGTGATCGAAAACAGCGCCGACGATGCCTGCACCCCCAGCCATGCCGCCCGTCTGATGGCTGCGGCCAGCCAGTGCAGAATCGAACACCGCATCATTCAGGGCGCTAACCACTATTACTTCGGTCAGCCCGAACTGGTCCAGCAAGCGGCGGAAGCCGTGCGCGACTGGCTGGCGGCGCAAGGCTGAGCGCAGCAGCATGGCCGCCCTGCCCCGCACCATCGAACTGGTCGAAGTCGGCCCGCGTGACGGGTTGCAGAATGAGGCGACGCTGATCGCCACCGCAGACAAGGTCGAACTGATCCGCCGCGCCGTCGCCGCCGGGGCACGGCGGATTGAGCTGACCAGCTTCGTCAATCCGCGCAAGGTCCCGCAAATGGCCGATGCCGAGGAGGTGGTGGCGCTGTTTGGCCAGCCAGCCGGCGTGACCCGGATTGGGCTGGTCCTCAATGAACGCGGAGCCGAGCGGGCGCTGGCCTGCGGGCTGGATCAGCTCGGCGCGGTGGCCGTGGCATCTGATCTGTTCGGGGTCCGCAACCAAGGGCAGGACAGCGCGCAGTCAATCGAGGTCGCAGCGCAGATCATCGCGATGGCGCGGGCCGCCGGAAAGACTGCTCAAGTGACCATTGCCGTGGCCTTTGGCTGTCCGTTCGGCGGAGCGGTTGATCCCGCCCATGTCGTGGCGATGGCCACCCGGCTGGCCAAGTGCGGGCCGGTCGAAATCGCGCTGGCCGATACCATTGGCGTCGCGGTGCCAGCTCAGGTGAGCGCGCTCGTAACAGCGGTACGCGCCGCAATTGCGCCGCTGCCGGTGCGGGTCCATTTTCACAATACCCGGGGGACCGGGATCGCCAATGTCTGGGCCGCGGTTGAGGCTGGGGCGAGCGTGGTCGATGCCTCGATCGGCGGGCTCGGCGGTTGCCCCTTTGCCCCCGGCGCGGCCGGCAATGTCGCCAGCGAAGATGTCGCCTATCTGCTGGCCCAGTCGGGGATCGAGACCGGGCTCGATCTGGCCGGACTGGTTGGCACCGCCCGTTGGTTGGGTGGGGTGATGGGCAAGGAGATGCCTTCGATGCTGGCCAAGGTGGGGGCAGCATGAGCGATAACACCGGCGCACTGGCGGGCATCAGGGTAGTCGAACTCGGCCAATTGATCGCGGGGCCGTTTTGCGGGCAATTGCTGGGCGACATGGGCGCCGATGTGATCAAGATCGAACCGCCCGGCGCAGGCGATCCGATGCGCGGTTGGGGCAATGGCGAACACAAGCTGTGGTGGGAAGTGATCGGCCGCAACAAGCGGTCAGTTACCGCCAATCTGCGGCTGGTTGAAGGGCAGGAGCTCGCCCGCCGCCTGCTCGCCGATGCCGATATCATGATCGAGAATTTCAAGCCCGGCACGGTCGAGAAATGGGGCCTTGGGCCCGAAGCGCTTCATGCGATCAACCCGCGGCTGATTGTGGTGCGGATGAGCGGCTATGGCCAAACCGGACCCTATTCCAGCCGCGCCGGGTTTGGCGGGATTGGTGAGGCGATGGGCGGCTGGCGCGCGATCGTTGGTGATCCTGACCGCCCGCCCAGCCGGATGGGGGTGTCGATCGGCGATACCCTGGCCGCGACCTATGGCTGTATGGGCACGCTGGCCGCGCTGCACGCCCGCGAAACCAGCGGCACGGGTCAGGTGGTCGATTCCGCGCTGTATGAAGCGGTGCTGCAGGTGATGGAAAGCCTGATCCCGGAATACGATGTGATGGGGCTGGTCCGGCCGCGTTCGGGATCGGTTCTGCCCGGGATCGCCCCCAGCAACGTCTATCGCTGCCGCGACGGCGAATACATGATCGGCGGCAATGGCGATGCGATCTTTGCCCGATTGGCCGAGGCCATGGGCCAGCCTGAACTGGCGGCAGACCCTCGCTTTGCCACCCACGCCGCGCGCGGCGAGCGGCAGGGTGAACTTGACGACCTGATCAATCGCTGGACCGAGACACTCAGTGTCGATCAGCTTGAGGCCCTGATGATCGCCCATTCGGTCCCGGCTGGGCGGATCTATACCGGCAAGGAGATGCTGGAAGATCCGCACTTCGCCGCGCGTGAAGCGATCGTCACGGTCGATCATCCCGAACACGGCCAGGTTCGGATGCAGGCGCCGGTGCCCAAACTATCCGCCACTCCGTCCACCATCCGCCGCCCCGCCCCGCGCTTTCCCGGCGAACACAATGCCGAAGTCTATGGCAGACAGCTGGGGCTGGACGCTGCCAAACTGGCGGCGCTGGCGGCTGCCGGGGTGATCTGACCGCGGCGCCCTTGCGCGGTGCCGGTCGCCGTGCCTAATGCCGGTCCCGACCAAGGAGACAGTCATGCGTGCGACCCAGGCTTTCATCGAAACCACCGGCGGACCTGAGGTGATCCAGTGGCGCGAGGTCGATCTGCCCGCGCCAGGGCCCGGCGAAGTGCTGATCCGGCATGAAGCGGTCGGGCTCAATTTCATCGACACCTATCTGCGCACCGGGCTCTATCCGATGCGGCTTCCCGGCGGGCTGGGGTTTGAAGCGGCGGGCGTGGTCGAAACGGTCGGCGAAGGGGTGACGCACCTCAAGCCCGGTCAGCGCGCGGCCAGCTTTGGCGGAACGCCTGGGGCCTATTCAAGCGCGCGGATCGCCAAGGCCGCCGAACTGTTCCCGCTGCCCGATGACATCGACAGCCGCACCGCCGCCGCCGTGTTCCTCAAAGGCGCGACGACCGAAGCACTGGCTGAGCGGGTCGCGCCGGTGGCAGAAGGCGGTTGGGCTTTGGTCCCGGCAGCAGCAGGCGGCGTCGGTCTGCTGCTGGTCCAATGGCTGAAAGCGCGCGGCGTCCAGGTGATCGGCACGGTCGGCAGCGCTGAGAAGGTCGCACTGGCAACGGCTGCCGGGGCGGAACAGGTATTCCTTTCGGGCGACCCCGATCTGGTCAGCAAGGTCCGCGAAGTGACCGGCGGCAAAGGTGTGGCGGTATCCTATGACGGGGTCGGCGCGGCCAGCTGGCAAAGCTCGCTCGATTCCATGGCCCCGCGCGGCACGATCGTTTCGTTCGGCAATGCCAGCGGCCCAGTGACCGGTGTCGCGCTGCGCGATCTCGCCACGCGCGGCTCGCTGTTCGTCACCCGGCCCGGGGTCTACGACTATTACCGCGATCCTGCCGAGGCCCTCGCCGGTGCCGCCAAGTTGTGGGACATGATCGGCAGCGGCAAGCTGAACATCACGATCGGCCAGACTTATGCCTTGACCGATGCCGCGCAGGCGCACCGCGATCTGGAAGCGCGGCGAACCACCGGTTCGACGTTGCTGCTGCCATGAGCGCGCTGCCCGTGATCGACCTGATCGGTTTGCCCAGCGACAGCAATTCGTCGTTCGAGCGCGGCCCCGCAATGGCCCCCGCCGCTATCCGCCGTGCGCTGTGGTCTGATCGCGGGAACCTTGCCTGTGAAGACGGGCAGGAGATCGGGATCGACTTTGAACTGCGTGACCGCGGCGATCTGTGGCTCAACGAGGACGCCGCTGACGACGCGGTAATAGCTGACGCAGTGCGCGCCGCGATCCAGTCTGGTGCGGTGCCGCTGGCGCTGGGCGGAGATCACGCGATAACTCACCCGGTGGTGCGCGGAATCCATGCCGAGCACGGCCCGGTAACGATCCTGCACTTTGACGCCCACCCCGATCTCTACGACGATTTCGAAGGCAACCCGCGAAGCCACGCCTCGCCCTTTGCGCGGATCATGGAGGCGGGCCTTGCCACCCGGTTAGTGCAAGTCGGCATTCGCACGCTCAACGCCCATTGCCGCCAGCAAGCCGAACGGTTCGGGGTCGAGATCGTGCCGATGACCGACTTCGCGCCAGACAAAGTGCCAGTCCTAGATGGCGCCCTTTACATCAGCATCGATCTTGACGGGATCGACCCCAGCGAAGCCCCCGGCGTATCGCACCCTGAGCCCGGCGGGCTGACCATGCGCGAAGTGCTCGCCGTGCTGCGCCGCCAGACCGCGCCGGTGGTGGGCGCCGATGTGGTCGAACTCAACCCGCGCTTTGATCAGAACGATCGCACCGCGATTGTGGCAGCAAAACTGGTCCGCGAACTGGCTGCGCTGATGGTGCGGAACCGCCCCTAAGGCGTCGTCGCGAACCAGATGACGTGGCGGGGTCCTTTGCCTTTGCCGTCTTTTCCGATCCGGGCGCGGACTTCGACTTCTTCGACTTCGAAGCCGACGTCCTGCATCCGGCGGACGAATTTGGGGTCTTTGTCGGCGGACCAGATCGCCAGCACCCCGTCCGGCTTCATCGCGCGGCGGGCGTTGTGGAGGCCGGACTTCGAATAGATCCGGTTATTATCGGCCCGAACCAGCCCATCGGGGCCGTTATCGACATCAAGCAGGATCGCATCGAACGGTTCGGGCGCGAGCAACATTGCCTCGGCAACATCGTCCATCCGCAGCATCACGCGCCGGTCATCAAGGCAGCCTGCAGCCACATCCTTCATCGGCCCGCGCGCCCATTCGATGATTTCGGGGACCAGTTCAGCCACGGTGCAATGCCCCTTGGGGCCCATTTCGGCCAGAGCTTTGCGCAGGGTAAAGCCCATCCCGTAGCCGCCGATCAGCAGCCGCGCTTCCTCGGGCCGTTTGAGCCGATCCAGCGTCATCGTCGCCAGCGACTCTTCCGAGTGGCGCAGCCGAGTGCTCATCAACTCATTATGCCCCAGTACGATCATGAAATCGCGGCCATGGCCGTAAAGCTTGAGCTCCTCGCCGCCGGGGACTTGCGCGGTGCCGAGCAGTTCGCGGGTGATCATGGGTTTAGCCGTTCCTTGAAAGTCGCGGCGATTACCTCAGGCTGGGCCTGCCGTCACTCTTCTTCGAGCGATGGCCGAGAATCTTTGTCCGATCGTCGGGGCAAGAGCAGCAGCGCCAGCGCGGCAACGGCTAATATGCCAGTCGTCAGAACACTGCTTTCAGGGCCCGATGCGCCGCCGTTCAGAACAACCGAACCTTCCGGTACAAGCCGCACAAACAAGGCCGGCAGATGCACTTCCAGACCGGTAATCGGCACATCGAAACCCACGCCCCCCATCCAGTTCCAGCCCGCATGCCATCCCATCACCCCCCAGATGCTGTTGGCGCGCCAGGCCCAGGCACAGGCAAACAAGGCGAATGTGACAGTCATTACCACATCCTGGAGCGGAATAGTCCGCGACAGATGAACGAACGTAAAGACAAGTGTAGATACGATAAAGCCCGCAGGGAGGTTCCAGCGCCGGGTCGCGGCGGACAACAGCCAACCGCGGAAAATGAATTCTTCCACCCCGGCCTGAACGACAAAACACAACAGGAGCATTGCAATCCAGAACAAGGCAGCCGGAGACCCAAAGGCCGGAAATGCGTCTTCCGCGCGAAAGCCGCCGAGCAGCCAGACCGACACAGTCGCAACCACCATCATGGCAACCCCGATGGCCAGGCCCGACAGGAATTTGCGAAGCCGCGCTGAACCGGTCAGTCCCACGGTCGAAAGTTCGCGCCGCTCAACAAAACGAACCCAGACCCAGACCGCCGCGGCCATGGCCGAAAACGGCAATAGCAGCAGCAAGCAGAATCCGGCCGCGGACGACGGTTCTCCTTTGGCATCGACCAGACCGAGCTCTTCAAGCAAGATGTCGAATGGCAGGCCGGGCAATGCTACCATCAAGACACCAATGATTGGCGCTAGCCAAATCCAGGGCAGCCAGCCGCGATGCGGTTCGGGTGAATAGATCGATTGTTTCATGCGATCCGATTAGTCCGCGCCGAATCCGATCTATAGAACGATTGTGCGTGAATGTTCTGCCTGCCGCCAGGCCAATGGTGTCGTGCCCAAGGTCCGCTTGAAGATTCGCCCGAAGTGGCTCTGATCCGCAAAACCAGCCTCGTGGGCGGCCGCAGCCAAGGACAGTCCGCTGCGTAAGAGCTGCCTGGCACGCTCAATCCGGCGGCACTGCAGATAGCGATAGGGGCTGGTTCCCAAAAGCGATCGAAAGTCGCGCGAAAGTTGCCAGCGATCATAGCCCGCGATTGCTTCCAGCTGTTCCAGTCCGGTCCCGGGGCCGGGAATACTATCGAGGAAATCGCGGACCCGCATGACCGCCAAAACGTTTACGGTCCGCCTCTTCGCTGGTCGATTTTCGGCACCTTGCATGGCGTAAACGAGCTGTTGCAGCACATCCTGATAGCCAAGCGGTTCGATCTCGGTTGCGCACGTTTCGACAAAGCGTAGCGCGGCTCTGACCAGCGCCGGGTTGGCCGAAACGCCGTTGGACAGAAAGGGCAGCGGCACTCCGCCAATCACAGTCTGGACATCCGCTGGCGGCAAATAGGCTGCCCGATAGGAAAACCCGGCCTCGTCGCAACAGTACCCATCGTGCACTTCATCGGGATGCAGGATCATCACCTGGCCCGGCAAGGACCGCCAGGTCTCACCGCGATAATTGAACGATTGCACCCCGGTTGTGGTCAGGGCGATCGTGTAGGTATCATGACGATGCGGGGAAAACGCGCCCTCGCGAAGGCGGGCCTCGACAATTTCTACGTTCGCGCCTGGCGGACTGTCGTTCCGGTTTTCTCGGCCAAGCTGCATCCAACCGATATTGTGTCAGAAGCTGAGGTTATCAATACCCGCAACTGAGCTGACCTCCCGCGCGCACAATTGCTCGTGCGATCAGGCAGCCCGGGCCGCGCGATCGACGGCTTCCTGATTGAGCATATCAGCCAGCAGGAACGCCAGTTCGATCGATTGCGCAGCGTTAAGCCGCGGATCGCAATGGGTGTGATAGCGATCGGCCAGGGCGTCGGAGCTGATTGCCACCGCTCCGCCCATGCATTCGGTCACGTCCTGCCCGGTCATCTCGATGTGGATCCCGCCGGCATGGGTGCCTTCGGCGCGGTGGACGGCAAAGAACCCGCGCACTTCGCCCAGAATCCGGTCGAACGGGCGGGTCTTGTAGCCGCTGTCGGCCTTGATCACGTTGCCGTGCATCGGGTCACATGACCACACCACCGGGTGGCCCTCGCGCTTGACCGCGCGGACCAGCGGGGCGAGGCCCGCTTCAACCTTGTCATCGCCAAACCGGCTGATCAGCGTAATCCGCCCGGCTTCGCGGCCCGGATTGAGCAGATCGAGCTGGCGCAGCAGTTCGTCAGGCGAAAGGCTCGGCCCGCATTTGAACCCGATTGGATTGCCGACTCCGCGCAGGAATTCGACATGGGCCGAACCTTCAAACCGGGTCCGGTCGCCGATCCACAGCATGTGCGCAGAGGTATCGTACCAATCGCCGGTCAGCGAATCCTGCCGGGTCATCGCCTGCTCATAGCGCAAGTGGAGCGCCTCGTGACTGGTGTAGAAGCTGGTGCCCTGCAACTGCGGCACGGTCCGCGGGTCAATTCCGCAGGCTTCCATGAAATCGAGCGATTCGCCGATCCGGGTCGAAATCTCGGCGAACTTGTCTGCCCAGGGCGAGCGCCCCATGAAATCGAGCGTCCACTGGTGGACCTGACGCAAATTAGCATAGCCGCCGGTCGAAAATGCCCGCAGCAGGTTGAGCGTCGCCGCACTTTGCGAATAGGCCTGCAGTAGCCGCTGCGGATCAGGAATGCGCGATTCGGGGGTGAATTCGATCCCGTTGATATTGTCGCCCAGATAGCTCGGCAGTTCGACCCCGCCCTGCACTTCAACTGGCGAAGACCGGGGCTTCGCAAATTGCCCCGCCATCCGGCCTACTTTGACCACCGGCTGCTTGCTGGCAAAGGTCAGCACCACCGCCATTTGCAGCAGCACGCGAAAGGTATCGCGGATGTTGTTGGGGTGAAATTCGGCAAAGCTTTCGGCGCAATCCCCGCCCTGCAGCAGGAAGCCCCGACCGGCCGCGACTTCGGCCAGATCAGCCTTCAGCGCGCGGGCTTCCCCGGCAAAGACCAGCGGCGGAAACGAGGTCAGCGTGCCCATCACCTTGTCGAGCGCGGCGGCATCGGGATAGCTCGGCAAATGCCGTGCTTCCTTGCCTGTCCAGCTTTCAGGGGTCCAGTTACTCGCCACGGCGCATGCTCCACTTTCGGTCAAGGGGCGGCCCATAGCCCTGCTTGACCGCGATTGCAAAACAGCAAAGCTGAAGGCGGCAAAAGCGCAATTTTGTTACGCAGATGGCAGAGTGGTGGGGCGGCTCATGCCTGGCCGCTCCAAACCTTCAGCGCGATGTTGGTGCCGCCAGGCTGGCCGGAACCGGCAGCGTTGCCAGTGTCTGCCCTTGCGGGATCACCGCCACCCGCCAGCTTTTACCGGGTGCGAAGTACTTGACCGCCAGCGCCTGCATTTCCGCAGGCGTGGTCACGGTGTAATCCTTCAAGACCGAGCGCACATTGCGGTACTTTGCCGGATTGGTTGTCGCCCCTTCCAGCAGGTACATAAAGAATGCGCTTGATGAGGTTGCCCGGGTCAACGCCTGCTTGAGCGGCTCGGTCACCAGGTTAAGCTCATCGTCACTGACCGGCTTGGCCACCAGATCGTTCGCAATCTCTTCGGCAGTCAGGAAGAAGATCGGCACCGATTTGGGCTGAAGGTTGGCAATTGCCAGCACATTGCCCCCGCCGTCGAGATCGAGTGGCCAGGAATTGACCACTTGCGGCGAATAGGCCTCACCCAGCTTTTCGCGCAGCTTGAGCATCAGGCGGTTCTGGAACAGCTGGGTCAGGATCTCCAGCTGGCGGCTTTCGCGCAAGCCTTCTTCGCCCCCGCCGGTTGGCCAGGCGATGATCCCGGCAGCCTGATTGACTGCACCGCGATGGAACAGCAACACCGGATTGGGCGATGCCGTCATCGTCTTCGCCGCAGTTGAAGCGGTGCCGGCGGGCAGGTTACCCCGCGCTGGCAAGGCCCCAAAGGTGCGGTTCAGCGCGGCAACGGCCTTGTCCTGTTCAAAATCGCCGAACAGGTGCACTTCCATCGGGCCCTGCTTGAGGATCGGTTCCCACACGGCGCGGAAACCTGCCGGGGTGGCAGTATCGATTTCGGCCGGCGTCGGCGTACGGAAAGTCGGATCGCGGCCCCGTTCAAGGAACTTGAGATCGCGCTCCATCACCCCCTGCGGGCTGGCGGCATAGCTTTCATAGCTGAGCTTGGCAGCTGCCTGACCGCGCATGAAGGGATTAGCATCCCAGCGCGGAGTGGCAAACTTGCTGGCAACCAGCATCAGTTGATCATCCAGATCAGCGGCGCGGGTATCGGCCTTGAAAGTGAAATTGCTGTCATCGATGTCAAATTCGAAGCCAATCTTGCGCCCGGTCATCGCCCTGTCCATCGCTTCGCGATCAAGCGGGCCGACCCCGCTGTCGACCAGCGCCATTTCGCCGAGTGTGGCATAAGGTGCGGTCTGCGGACTGAACGCACGCCAACCCGCCCCGAAGCGAACTTTCAGAGTCACACGCCCCGGCTCATCGGTAGTTGGCCAGAGGATCACCTTGACCCCGTTGGCATAGTCGATCTGCTTGATTTCCAGCAGCCCGGTCGGTTTGATCGCCAGCGGCTCAGCCGAAGCGCCAATTGCCGGAAGGTCCGATATCTTGACGCTCGATGCCGCCAACCGCGAACTGCCGCTGGCCTTGGCCGGTGCTGCCAGCGCCAGTTTCAGCGCGGCGGGCGTGCCTTCTCCTGCCTGCGGGGTGACATAGACCGCGCGTGTCACGCTGCCACGGAACATCGCCTTGGTGCTGGCCAGAATCGCCGCCGGAGTGAACAGCGGGATCGATTTGCGGAAAATCCCCTGCACCACTTCGGGCGAGGCAATCGTTTCACGAATATCAAGCGCGCTGACCATATCGTCAGCCAACTTGGCACCGGGCAACAGGCGGCGCTGTTCAACACTGCTATCGAAGGCAACGGCGAATTCCTTCGCCTCGCGGTCGATTTCTTCCTGCGTTGGCGGGCGCAGCATGGCATCCGCGATCACCGCGCGGGTATCGGCCACTGCCGTCTTCCAGTCTGAGCCCAGCGGGGTGATCATCACATAAGTGGCGTCGGCTGACCGCACGACCTTATCCTTGCTGACCTGTGCAACCAGGAAGCTGCCGCCTGCCCGGGCCTTGGCCTCAAGCCGCCGGTTGATGATCGCCTGGGCCAGACTGTCGATCATGATCCCCTGATTATAGACCACCGTATCGCGGACCGGGCGCCAGGGCCGCATGATCGCATAGGTGAACGAGCGCGGCATATCGGGTTCGACAATCACCCGGGTCTGGCCGATCGGGGCAACGCCGGTCGCACCCTTGGGCGGCAGAGGATCACCAAAGGCTGGCTCTGGCGTGCGCGGGCCAACGCCCTTCCAATCGGCAAACCACTTGCCGATCGTGGCTTCCATCGCCGCAGGCTCAATATCGCCAACCACGATCACCACGGCATTTTCAGGGCGATACCAGCGCTGGTGAAAAGCACGGACATTAGCCTGATTGGCGCCGTTTAGCGTGGCTTCGGTGCCGATCACCGGCCGCACGGCCAGCTTCTGCCCGGCAAACAGCACTTCCTGACTTTGCTCGAACACCCGGCTGGCCTTGCCGCCGCGCTCACGCATTTCGGCGAGGACAATCGGCACGTCGGTGCGGACATTGGTTTCGGACAGCGTCGGGGCGATCATCATGCCCGACAGCAGCTTCATCGATTCATCGACCGAGGCATCTGTCGCGTTGGGCAGATCGAGCTTGTAGGTTGTCGCAATCGGCGATGTTTCGGCATTGGTATCGCTGCCAAAGGTCGCGCCCATCTTCTGCCAGGTCGGGATCGCTTCACCATCGCCAAGATACTTGGACTGGCGGAACACGAGATGCTCCAGCAAATGCGAAAATCCGCGTTCATGATCCAGTTCGTACATCGAGCCGACGTCCATTCGCACCCGGATCGAAACCTGCCCCGGCGGCACGCCGTTCTTGCGCACGACATAGCGCACGCCGTTGGGCAGCTCGCCAAACTTCCATTCCTTGTCGATCGGAATGTCGCTGCAGCGATAAAGCCAGGGAGCGGAGGGATCGCACTTGGCCGCAGGCGCTTTGGCCGGAGCCGCACGGGCAGGAACAGCCCGCTTCCCCTTGGGCGTCGCCGCCTCCAAAGCAGGGGTTGCGATCATCGCAAAAGCGGGAAGGATCAGGGCGAAGCTGCGCAGTGCGCGAAGAGGCTTGAACATAGGGGGCAGACTATAAGCGGGGCTTTTGTGAAGGGCTAGTGAATAGAACAATCAATCATCCAAGACTGATAGCCCAACTTCACTCCTCCCAAGAAGGCGCCCCCTTGCCCCTGCCCGCCCCACCCCCTACATCCCAGATCATGTTCATCGAAACCGAAACCACGCCCAATCCTGCCACGTTGAAGTTCCTTCCCGGGCAGGAAGTGATGTATGCAGGCACCCGCGATTTCCGGGATGAGGAGGATGCGCAGGCTTCTCCGTTGGCATCAGCCCTGTTCGATCTGGGCGATGTTACCGGTGTCCTGTTCGGGCGGGATTTCGTCTCGGTCACGGCGGGTGAAGGATCGGACTGGTCGGCGCTCAAGCCGCAGGTTGTCGCAGTCCTGCTCGATCACTTTGTGATGCAGGCGCCGTTATTCCACGCGCCAACCGCGGGCGGAATCGTCGTTCCGGCTGAGGACGAGGATTATGGCGATGATCCAGCGGATGCCGATGTGGTCGCCCAAATCAAGGAACTGATCGAAACCCGGGTTCGCCCGGCGGTCGCGAACGATGGCGGCGATATAGTCTATCGCGGGTTCAAGGACGGGGTGGTGACGCTGGCCATGCAAGGCGCCTGCGCCGGCTGCCCCAGCTCCACCGCCACGCTCAAAAACGGGATCGAGACGCTGCTCAAGCACTACGTTCCCGAAGTGCACGAAGTGCGCGCCGCCTGATTTTCCTCCTCACCTTCCGGAGTTCCCATGTCCCAGCCGCTTCCTGATGCCTCGCTCGATCAACTGTTCCGCACCGCGCGGACCTACAACGGTTATCTCGACAAGCCGGTCAGCACAGAGCAGCTTCACGCCATCTGGGACCTGATGAAAATGGCGCCGACCAGCGCGAACCAGCTGCCCGCGCGGCTGGTCTGGGTGACGAGCGACGAAGCCAAGGAAAAGCTCGCCGCCTGCACCATGCCGGCGAATGGCGCGAAGATCCGCTCGGCCCCGGTGTCAGTGATCGTGGCGATGGATATGCAGTTTCATGAGCAGCTGCCCTGGCTGTTTCCCCACGCCGATGCCAAGGCCTGGTTCACAGGTAACGACGTGCTGCGCGAAAAATCAGCGTTCCTCAACACCACACTGCAGGCCGGATACTTCATCATGGCTGCGCGCGCAGCGGGGCTGGACACCGGGCCGATGACCGGCTTTTCGAATGAAGCCGTCGACGCGGCATTCTTTGCCGATCAGCCGGAGCATAAGTCGGTGATGATCTCGACGCTGGGCTATGGCGATCCGGCCAGCATCTTTGATCGCAGCCCGCGCCCCGATTTCGATACTTTCAATCGCATGGCCTAAGGCGCTAAGCCAACGGCCATGAAAACCCTGGTGATCGACTGCGCGACCGAGGCTTGTTCGGTCGCCCTGTTTGACGGCGACGCGCTGATCGCTGGGGAAAGCCGCGTGCTCGGGCGCGGTCATGCCGAACAACTTGTACCGATGATCGCCGCGCTGCCAGATAAGGGCAAAGCTGATTTAATCGCCGTGGCGCTCGGCCCCGGTAGCTTTACCGGTGTCCGCGTCGGGCTGGCGGCGGCACGGGCGCTAGCCTTTGCCTGGGGGGCGGAACTGGTTGGCTATCCAACCCTGGCGCTGGTCGCCGCAATAGCCCGGGCGCAGCATCCCGGCCAAGCAACAACCGTGGCGATGACCGGCGGGCACGGCGAATGGTTCGTGCAGCCTTTCGATGGCAGCGGCGAAGCACAAGCTCCGCTGACCTCGCTGCCCCCGGAGCAGGCCGCAGCGCAGTGCCAGACTGCGCTCGTCGCCGGCAGTCAGGCCGAAGCCCTGGTCACTCTGCGCGGCACCGGCACGGCGCTGGCACTGCTGCCCGATGCCCGCGCATTTACCCTGCTCCGCCCCGCCGATCTGACCGCCGACACCGCACCGCTTTATGGCCGCGGACCCGATGCTCGGTTGCCCGGAGTTGCGGCTTGATCGCGCCCGGCGACGATATCGACCGGCTGATGGCGGTGATGCAGGCCGCGTTTGATCCGGCCTTTGGCGAAGCCTGGAACCGGCGACAGGTGGAAGATGCGCTGCTTCTGGGCCATTCACACTATGCCTTGCTGGCAGCGCACGGCGGCCCACCCTCTGTTGGAGAGCCTGCTGCTGCCTTCTTCCTCTGCCGTCATGGGTTTGAGGAGGAAGAACTGTTGCTGCTGGCGGTCGATCCGGCACACCGACGCAAAGGCCTCGCCGCCGCACTGCTCGACCAGCTCGCGCTTGATGCCAAGTCGCGCGGGGCAGCGCGCCTGCTGCTCGAAATGCGCGCCGAAAATCCCGCCGAGTCGCTGTACCGTGGCCATGGTTTCGAACCGATCGGGCGGCGCCCGCAATACTACCGGAGCCCAACCGGTGAACGGCTGGACGCGGTAACCTTTGCCAAGGACTTGTAATTTCAAAGCTGTTCTACTTCACAGCCGATCAATTGCCTCTGGCCAACACTGTATAAAATACAGCTTCCCAGCTTGTCCGGTTTGTTCAACTGGATTAAGTGGAAATTGTCCCGGGGCAATTTGCCAGACACCAAAGCAAAACTGGGTAACTACTAAACTGGAAGGAACAGGCTATGGATGCAACCCATGCCGATATGAACGAAATGCTGATTACGCTGACTTCGGACATTGTCGCTGCACACGTCAGCAACAATTCGGTCGCGGTTGAAGATGTCGCTGGTCTGATCAGCAATGTCTATGGCGCGCTGGCCGGTCTGGGGCAGGCTGTTACGGTGGTTGAGGCTCTGCCCGAACCAGCCGTTTCGATCCGCGCTTCGATCAAGCCCGATTACATCGTCTGTCTGGAAGACGGCAAGAAGCTGAAGATGCTGAAACGCCACCTGATGACGCATTACAACATGACCCCGGATCAGTACCGCGCGCGCTGGAACCTGCCCGCCGACTATCCGATGGTTGCCCCCAACTATGCTGAACGGCGCCGCGAACTGGCGGTGAAGATCGGTCTGGGCCGCAAACCCGGCCAGAAGCGCGGCCGCAAACCCAAAGCGGTCTGAAGCCAAACCGCTTGAGGTTGAAGATTTCGCCCGCCGGTCTATGACTGGCGGGCGTATCTTTTTCGGGACGGAACATTCGTGCATCAAGCCATCGACATCGAAGCCCTTTGCGCTGAGCGCGGCCTCCGGATTACCGAGCAGCGCCGCGTGATTGCCAAGGTGTTGTCCGAAGCAACCGACCACCCCGACGTTGAAAGCCTGCACGAACGCGCTTCGGCGGTTGACCCCAAGATCTCGATCGCCACGGTCTATCGCACGGTGCGTCTGTTTGAAGAGGCTGGAATTCTTGATCGACACGATTTTGGTGATGGCCGCTCGCGCTACGAAGCCGCACCCGAGGCCCATCACGATCACCTGATCGATGTCGAAACCGGCAAGGTGATCGAATTCGTCGATCCTGAACTTGAAGCCCTGCAAAAGTTGATCGCTGAAAAGCTGGGCTACCGGCTGGTCGATCACCGGATGGAACTTTATGGCGTCAGGATTGGCCGAGATAGCTGATTTGGATGCCCGACGCGCCGCGATTGCTGCGGGAACGCCAGAGCCGATTTCGGCGCTGGGCTGGTGCCGCGTAACCTTTCGCCTCACTGCGCTGGTGCTGTCGCTGGCCCTGCTGGTTCCGCTGCACTACCTTTACCGGGTGATCCACTATGGATCGCCGTTCCCGAAATTGTGGTTGGCAATCGCCACCCGGATCGTCGGCGCGCGGGTGAAGATCCACGGCACTCCGCTGCGCCGCGACGTATTTTTCATCTCCAACCATGTGTCATGGGTCGACATTCTGGCGATTGCTGGAGCCAGCGGGACTGCCTTCGTGTCAAAGGCCGAGGCCGCCGATGTTCCGGTGATCGGCTGGCTGGCCAAGCTCAACCGCACAGTTTTTGTCAGCCGCGAAAACCGGCTGGGCGTGGCGCAGCAGATCAACGCCCTGCGAGAGGCACTGGCCGACAACTGGTCGATCACTGTGTTCCCCGAAGGGACCACCACAGACGGTCAGTCGCTGCTGCCGTTCAAGACCACGTTGCTGCGCGTGCTGGAACCTCCGCCTCCAGGTGTGCTGGTTCAGCCAGTGCTGCTCGATTACGGCGCGGTGGCAGAATGGATTGGCTGGATCGGGGTGGAGCATGGCAAGGACAACGCCTTGCGTATCTTTGCCCGGCGCGGCACATTCCCGTTGCATCTTCACTTCCTCGAACCGTTCGATCCCGCGCCTCATCCTGGGCGCAAAGCGATCGCTGCCGCCGCCCGGGCGCAGATCGAACCAGCGCTCGAAGCTGCATTGGGCAAGCCGCTGCGGCCGTTCGCGCATGATGTTGGTCCGGTCCGCTATGTCGCAAGCGAAACGGCGGAGTTGGATTCGCGCCCCGAACCGCTATAGGCCGCTGCCCATGTCCAGCACCCCGCCCCCCAGGACCTATCGTGTCAAAAGCTTCGGCTGCCAGATGAACGTCTATGATGGCGAGCGAATGGCAGAACTGCTTGGCCAGCAAGGGATTGCCCCCGCACCTGATGGCGAAGCGGCCGATCTGGTGGTGCTCAACACCTGCCACATCCGCGAAAAGGCGGCCGAGAAGGTCTATTCCGATATCGGCCGGATCAGCAAGGAATGGAGCCGCGAGGACGGCTCCGCGCCGCTGATCGCGGTGGCCGGATGCGTTGCCCAGGCCGAGGGTGAGGAGATCATGAAGCGCGCCCCTGCGGTGAGCATGGTGGTCGGTCCGCAGGCCTATCACCGCTTGCCAGCAATGATCACCGAAGCGCTCGCGGGTGGCCGCCCAGTCGATACCGATATGCCGGCCGAGACCAAGTTTGACGCCCTGCCCGCGCGCCGCAAGGTTGGCCCCAGCGCGTTCCTGACGGTGCAGGAAGGCTGCGACAAATTCTGCACCTATTGCGTTGTGCCCTATACCCGCGGCGCTGAAATATCACGTCCGTTCAGCGATCTGGTGGCTGAAGCCAAGAGACTGGTCGAAGCCGGTGCGCGCGAGATCACTCTGCTTGGCCAGAACGTCAACGCCTGGCGTGATGAGAGTAACCGCGGCCTTGAAAAACTGATTGAAGTCCT
>JAGNTK010000181.1 GCA_017987575.1 Novosphingobium sp.
GGTCGGTGACTTGCGCCAGCGTCGCTTCGGCATCCAGCCGCCGAACCCGGCCTTCCAGTTCCAGCGCGACATAGTTCCAGGTCGGCACTTGTTCAGAATCGGCATACCAGCGCGGGCTGACATAGCCGTCCGGGCCGTTGATCACGATCAGCGCGGTGTTTCCCGCCAGGTGCTTGGTCAGCGCATTGCCGCGAGCCAGATGGAATTGCAGCGCCCCGTCTTTGGTCGAAAGCAGCGGCACATGCGCCACACGCGGGCCATCGGGAGTCTGGGCGAAAACTATCCCGAAGCCGATCTGCTCAATCAGCAGTTCGAGTAGATCGCGGTCTTGATGACGAAAGGCGGCGTTGGGATGCATCAGCGCTTCGCAGGTTTGATGGGCTTTGCGGGTTTGGCAGCAGCCGGTTTGCTGGGTTTGGGTGAGCCCTTGCCCTTGGTCGGGCCTTTGCTTTTGGGCGGTTTGCGGGTGGCCGCAGCGCCATCGGCGCGGCCCCGGCGTTCGCCCCGGCGTTCCTTGCGGACTTGTTTGGCGTGGGCCTTGGCCTGAGCCTTTTGCACGTCCTTGGGCACCGAAGTCTCGATCACTTCAATCAGGCCGTCGCCTTCGGACTGGTCAAAGCCCAATTGCGCCAGGCTGGCGGAAAAATGCTCGGGCAAGTCGGCCTTGACGTCGATCATGTCGCCATCTGGGTGGTCGATGATCAGGCGGCGGGCGTGGAGGTGCATCTTGCGGCTGATGCTGCCCGACAGGAACGCATCTGGCCCGCCGTATTTGCCATCGCCCACAATCGGGTGGCCAATCGCCGCCATGTGGACGCGCAACTGGTGGGTGCGGCCTGTGAGCGGCTGGAGCTCAACCCAGGCGGCGCGGTTGCCGGCCCGGTCGATCACGCGGTAGCGGCTGCGGGCGGTCTGGCCTTCGCCGCTTTTGTCGACCATCATCTTCTCGCCGCCGGTGCCGGGCTGCTTGCCCAGCGGCAGGTCGATCAGGCCCTCCTCGATATCCGGCACGCCGATCACCAGCGCCCAATAGATCTTGCGCGCGGTGCGGCCCGAAAACCGCTTGGAGAAATAAGAGGCGCTGCCCGGCGTGCGGGCGATCAGCAGGACGCCGGAGGTGTCCTTGTCGAGCCGGTGAACCAGCCGCGGGCGCGGGCCATCGGCTGCATAGGCATCGAGCAGGCCATCGACGTGCTGGAACGTGCCGCTGCCGCCTTGCGTGGCAAGGCCTGGCGGCTTGTTAAGCACGATCGCGGCGCGGTCCTGGGTGATCACCATCGAATCCGCCAGTGCCAGCTGTTCTTCGGTCAGCGGCTTGCGCTCGCGGGCCTTGCGCTCGGGTGCGTCGCCGCCGGGGGGGACGCGGATGACCTGCCCTGCAGCGATCCGATCGGCCACATCGGCGCGCTTGCCGTCGACCCGGATCTGTCCGGTCCGCGCCCAGCGGCTGACCGTGGCAAAGCCGACCTGCGGCAGGTGGCGCTTGAACCAGCGGTCCAACCGGACGCCGTCATCGTCATGCTGGACGGTGAATTGGCGAACGGTGTCCGCCGGAATGAGGCCGCGGGTGGTCATGCAAATGTCCTTGCGAGGGCAAGGCCGGCCAGCAATCCGGCCACCCCGCCTGCTAGCGAGAGGGAGGCGTAGAGCGCCGCACTGATCCACTGGCCGCGCTGGGCCAGCCCAACCAGCTCAAGGCTGAACGCCGAAAAAGTGGTGAAGCCGCCGAGCAGACCGACGCCGAGGGCGAGCCGCCAGGTTTCGCCGGCTTGTCCGCTGCGCAGCAACCATCCAGCCAGCAGCCCCATCGCCAGGCTGCCAAGCAGGTTGACGATGAGCGTGGCCCAGGGGAATTGCGCCGATGGGATTAGCCGTCCCGCCACAAACCGCAGCCATGCGCCGGTCCCGCCGCCTAAAGCGACGAGCAGCGAAGCATGAAGGAAACCCGGGGCTGGCATCGCCGCCTCTTAGGTGACAGACCGATGGCCAGCAAGTCTGGGGTTCAGGCGGTGCCCTCACGGCGTAAGAGTGAATGGCCAATGCCACGTTTGTTCACCAAATCTGGCAAGTAAATTGCAAGCGGTTGTTACTTCAAAAAAGCGCTCACCCCCCCGCCGGAAAGGTCTTTGGAAGGCCATGCAAGGTCGCAAAAAGGCAGCCTAGGTGCTTTCCATCCAAGCAAAATAGGGGATTTGTGACCATGAATTTCCCTGATTCGATTCGTTTTCGTTTGAACCGCGCTGTCAGCGCGGGGACCAGCTGCGCCTCATTGGCTGTATTTCACGAGCATGGCCGGCACGATTGACCGGTTCTATCGCCAGCGGGTTCAGGTGATTGAACCGGGCAGCGCGACAGACAAGCTGGCGGTAATCGGCCGTCCGCTTAACCTTGCCAGCACCAACGGTGTCGCCCGGATGGCGGATCCTGCCGACGCTGGCCTGGGCTATGACGCCGAAGGCAGTGCTGCAGCTGCCAAGCTGCCCGACAACATGAGCGGGTATCTGGCTGTTGGTTTCCTGAACGGAAACCCTGCCCCAATGCCGGCTACGGCGTCGGGCGGGCGCGATATTTTCGACGCTGGTTCGTTGTCGGTGATCTGGGCGCGAAGGCCGAAATCGCACTCGAAGCCGATGCGACAGTGCTGCGCGACGATTTCCGCAACCAGAGCTACCGCGCGCGGATCAGCATCCGGTTCTGATCTGATCGGTAAGTGAGCTTCAGGGAGGGGCCTGGCAACACGCTCCGCCCTTTTGCTATACGGTTCTGATGGGGCGTCCCGCCGCGCAGACCAGTGCGGCGATGGCGCTGCCCAGTACTAGCTGCCACGGGAAGGCTACCCCTTTCAGTGCCAGCGGCAGGCTCAGGCTGTCGATGATGAACGGCTGAAATGCCAGCACGGTCAGGAACCCCGCCGCAAAGGCCGCGATCACACTGGTGGAATTACCGCGCGGGGTGAACAGCGCCACGCCGTAAACCCCGATCAGTCCCGAATAGGCAAAGGCCATTACCCCCAACACAAAGTCGAGCAGTGCAGAGTCAGCATAGCGCTGCCAATAGTACGAAAGGATCGCCATGCCGAACAGCGCCGCCCCCAGCATGACGCTGGCGATGCGTCCCATCCGGACGAAATGCGCCTCGGCCCGGGCGCCCGCGAAGGGCCGGTAGAGATCATTGACCAGCACCGCCGACATCGAAATCAGACCGGAATTAATTGCCGCGGCCGCGATCACGCCAACGGTCACCAGTCCGCGCAGGCCGGGCGGAATCTCGGTCAGGATGTAGTGCATGAACACCGTCACCTTCTCGCCCCGGAACGATCCCGCCGCTGCCCCCTGATAGTGCAGATAGAGCAGCGACCCGATCACCAAAAACAACAGGATCACCGGCAGCGACAGCCAGACCGAGGCGTAAAGCGAACGGGCGCCTTTCCGGGCATCTTCACAGGCCAGCAGCCGCTGGGTAATATCCTGATCGAGGCCGGAACTCGCAAGGTTGAGCAGCATCACCCCTGTCAGCACCGCAAACAGCCCCCACGGCGCGGACAGATCCAGAGTGGGGTTGATCACCGCCAGCTTGTCCTTGCCGTCTGGGCCGTGCTGCAGGGCGTCGA
>JAGNTK010000182.1 GCA_017987575.1 Novosphingobium sp.
GCAATACCGCGTCGAACAAGTGAAAGCTGCCCTCAAGGAGCATGCCGACGACGTAGACGGTCTGTCCATCGGAAGAGAGCGTGATCCTGGCCGGTCTGGCAATGGGCTTCGCAACCGTGGTCTCTGCAACCGCTTCGACCGGCGGCGGCGCGGGGCTGGTTGCCGGCTGCGCGGACAGGCTGGCGGCGCCAAGGCCCAGCGTCAGGAACGCCAGCAAAGGTGGTGCGATCAGGCGGGTGCGGGGCATCATCAGGGTGAAAATGCCACAAATCACCGGCTTGGCAAGCGGCCAGCGTTCGAGCCAGTTGGAACCGGGCGGTGAAACTGGCATAGCGGGGGCAAGATCAAAATAGGCCGGGAGAGGATATGTCTCGTTACGTCGGTGCCATCGATCAGGGCACCACCAGCACGCGCTTTATCGTGTTCGATTCTGGCGGGGCGATCATCGCCTCGGCGCAGACGGAACACGCCCAGATCATGCCGCAACCGGGCTGGGTAGAGCATGAAGCCAGCGAGATTTGGGTGAACACCCAAGTGGTAGTCGCCGCCGCTCTGGCTGAGGCGGGATTGGCCGCCAGCGATCTGGCGGCGGTCGGGATCACCAATCAGCGCGAAACGACATTGTTGTGGGACAAGTCCAGCGGCGAGCCGGTGCACAATGCCCTGGTGTGGATGGACACCCGCACCGAAACCCTGGTCAGCACGTTTGCGGCGGAGGGCGGGCAAGACCGGTTCCGGGCCAAGACCGGATTGCCGCTGGCGACCTATTTTTCGGGGCTGAAACTGCGCTGGCTGCTCGACAATGTGCCAGGTGCACGGGCGCGGGCCGAGCAGGGCGAGCTGCTGTTTGGCACGGTCGATAGCTGGTTGGCCTGGCACCTGACCGGGCGGCACGTCACCGATGTGACCAACGCCTCGCGCACACAGCTGATGGACCTGTCCACGCTCGATTGGGACCCGGACCTGCTTGGCACCTTCGGCATTCCGCGTGCCTGCTTGCCGGAAATCCGTTCCTCCAGCGAAGTCTATGGGACTTGCACTGGCGTGCTGGCCGGGGTGCCACTGGCGGGGATTCTGGGCGATCAGCAGGCTGCGCTATTCGGGCAGGCCTGCCTTTCGCCGGGAGAGGCGAAGAACACCTATGGCACAGGCTGCTTTATGCTGATGAACACAGGTGAAAAGCAATTCCCATCGCAGGCCGGGCTGCTGACGACGCTTGGCTATAAGCTGGGGGAAGCGCCCGCAGTCTATGCGCTCGAAGGTTCGATCTCGATCTCTGGTGCGTTGGTCCAGTGGCTGCGCGACAATCTTGGGCTGATCGAGAACGCGGCCGAGATTGAGGCGCTGGCGGCCAGTGTCGAAGACAACGGCGATGTCTATTTCGTCCCCGCTTTCTCTGGCCTTTACGCGCCGCATTGGGACGCCAGCGCGCGCGGGGTGATCGCCGGTCTGACTCGCTTCGCCAGCAAGGGCCACCTCGCCCGTGCCGTGCTCGAGGCGACGGCGTTTCAGGTTCGCGAAGTGCTCGACGCGATGACGGCGGATTCGGGCGTTGCGATCAAGCAGTTGCGCAGCGACGGCGGAATGGTGGTCAACGAACTGCTGATGCAGTTCCAGTCCGATCTGCTCGGCGTGCCGGTGGTTCGCCCCAAAGTGATCGAAACCACCGCACTGGGCGCCGCTTATGCTGCGGGGCTGGCTGTCGGCTATTGGGCCTCCACCGCTGACATCACCAGCAATTGGGGTGAAGACAAGCGCTGGCTGCCGGGAATGGCGGAAGAACGCCGCACGGCGCTCTATGGCAAGTGGAACAAGGCCGTCGCCCGCAGCCGGAACTGGGTGGACTAGGCGCATGGCCAAGGGATTCGACATGTCTGCCACCAACCGCACACGAACCGATTTGCTGGCGCGGCTGGAGCCCTATTGGAAAATGGAGGCGGCCAATGTGATCGCCTTACCGTTGCTCGCCATCTTCCTGAGCGAAGGTCAGCTGAGCTGGGTCAGCTTGGTGCCGATGGCGGCGATGGCGCTACTTCTGGTGATCGGTGCGCTCTACTGGCGGGGCAAGGTCCGCCAGTTGAAAGGCGAACAGCAGAATTGGTCCGGATTGCTGAGGACTTTGGCACGGCTTCAGCTGCCCGCACTGGTTCTAACGCTGGCAGGCGCAGCTGCTGCAGTGGCGGGGTGGATCGACAGCGACCTGACGATCGGCACGGCAGATCGCTGGGCGGCCGCGGCTTGCGCCACGATGGCCGTGCTCGAATACGTCAACTACTATCACCGCCAGATCCAGCACTTCGACAACAAGGCCGACTTCCGCCGGATGCTCGCGGGCAAGGGCTTTCGGCAATCGTGGATGGCGCGTGACTTGGCCGCTCTAAGGCAGCAGCGTTAAGTACGAGGCCCTATCCCAGCACCAGAACGTTGTTTTCACGCTCGATCCGGCGGTTGGTGGTCAGTTGCATGATGGCGGAGCCGCCGCAGCGATCGAGCAATGCGGCCAGCCGCACAGCGTCTTCGCCGGCTAGTCCCCGTGCCGCATCCTGCGCGCGAGCGAATTGCCAGAGCGCATGCGGCTGGCTGCCACGCTGCATTGTCACCCCCCGCCATGGATAGGTGATCTTCCCGACATGGGGATGAACCGAACGACTGCCATCATGCGAAACGAGGGTTCCCGGAACGGGATCTGCGACTGTGCTCAGCCAGGAATTGAACTGGTCAAAATCCGCTGACAGGCCCGGCCCCCACTGCGCGAAGACCAGCTTTAGCAACGCCTCAAGCGTCTCCGGGATCGCATCGTTTGCCGGATAGTCGCCGCCTGGATCGGCATAGTCAAAGTCCGGAATCTCAGCGACGTTCATGCGTTCGGTCCAACGGGCGACATTGGGCGCGGTGGTTCGCATCAGGAAAGCAGGCACCGGATCGCGCGCGAGGTGGGCATAGAGCGGTGCCATCATGCCAAAGTCTGCAATGCTGGGCCGGCCACCAAGCAGATAGGGATAGGCCTGAAAATGCTGCTCCAGCGCCGCAAGCAGTTCGGCAAAACTCTCTTCCATGGCCGGGATCACAGCCGGTGCCACGCCCAGGTTGGGCAGGAATCCGGAAAATCTGTCCATCAGTTTCCCGGCGGTGGAGAGGCGCTGCTCATACGGCATGCTGGTTGGGATCGCGCGGGCAAACTCGGTGCGCAGAAACAGCTCTTGCCGCTCGCGATAGGACCAGCGGTAATGCATCGCGAGCGGGAGCAGATAGTTTGAGCCGAAAGCATCAAGGATCGCCGCCACAACGCGCTGGACGCCGCCCGCTGGCTGCAGCACCGGTTCCGCATGGCAGGCCTCACAATGGTCGATGATTGCGGTTGTATCCTGTACGATCGTTCCATCCGGGCATTCGATCACAGGTGCGACAAAGTGACCGATCGAAGGGACAATCTCGCCCATGAAGCGGGGATCGTTGGCTAGCCGATCATCGAAAGCAATCTGCTTTTTGATCAAATAGGAACGGGCCTTGCCGGTGTAGAGCGAGTGCGGTGTTCCCCATAGCGTGTA
>JAGNTK010000183.1 GCA_017987575.1 Novosphingobium sp.
ATCTTGGCAACGATCTTTTCGAGCACCGGAGCGGGCACGGCGGCGACCATGTCGGTATCGATATAGCCCGGCGCGATCGCGTTGACGGTGACGCCAAACTTGGCCCCCTCCTGCGCCAGCGCCTTGGTAAAGCCGTGGATGCCTGATTTGGCGGCAGCATAGTTGACCTGCCCGTACTGTCCAGCCTGGCCGTTGATTGAGCCGATGTTGACGATCCGGCCCCAGCCGCGTTCGCGCATTCCCGGGAAGGTGGCCTTGGCCATGTTGAAACAGCCGCCGAGGTTGATTCGCATCACCTCGTTCCAGTCATCGAAGCTCATCTTGTGGAGCACGCCATCGCGGGTGATCCCAGCGTTGTTGATGACGATGTCGATCGGGCCATACTCGGCGGCGATGTCATTGCAATTGTGGATGCAGGCTTCGTGATCCCCCACGTCCCAGCGGATCGCCGGGATACCAGTACGGGCGGTGAAGGCCTTGGCCTTTTCATCGTTGCCGCCATAGTTGGCGATCACAGTGTGGCCTTGCTTTTGCAGGCGCAGACAGATCGCCTCGCCAATGCCTCTGGTACCGCCAGTTACGATTGCCACTCTTGCCATGATAGTCCCGCTCCCTCGGCTCGAATCCGTTAGGGCAAGCTTAGCATCGCGGCACGCGCCGACAAGCTGGCTGCATAGCTATTTGGTCTTAGGAGAAAGGTCTGAGATCCGGATGGGACCAAGAGTTTAGAAGCGGAACTGCGTGCCGACGTAAACCGCCTGATTATCCTGCTTGCCATCGGTCAGCGGGCGCAGCCGGTCGTGATCCGATGTCACGCGGACCCCGGCGGTAACATCAAGGTTGCGGGTGATCCGATAGGAACCGCCCACACCAACGGTCTGATCGCTTTGCTCAAAGGTGCGCGGGCTGCGGCCGGTCTTTTCCCGTTCGTCCAGCTCGATCCGCGGGGCAAACCGCGATGGAGTTGGCGCAGCGCCCGGCTTGGGCTTGTAAGCTGCCAAATCGGGCATAGCCGCGCTGTTGAGCGTGACTGCCGGTATGGTTGCCCCGGTGTTCTGGGCGAAACTGCGATAGCCGCGCGCCGAACCCAGACTGTAAGCCGTCGGCGCGATACCCAGACCAGGCTGTGCCTGTGTGATTTCAGCAGCCGGCTGATGGAACGCGACCCCTGCGGCGCGGCTATCGACCCGCACGGCCACAGTAACCTGCCCGTCAAACCGGCTTGGCGTGGCGGCAGGCGTGAAACGATAGGTGCGATCTTTGGAGAGCGCCCGTACGGTGATCGAGCGGGCCAAGCGAGGATCAACCTCGGCCGGCTGAAATCCGCTTTCCACCACATCTGGAACCGCCTGGGGCGAATCGAACCGATGCGAGAAGGCCAGCACCGCCGATGGCAAGGCCAGCATACCAACCGTACCAAGCAACAGCACTGCACCAGCGGTGCCGCTGCCTTTGCGCTTGTCCTTGATCAGCCGCTGGGCCACCTGTTCCTCCATCGCGTCTCGCTTCCAGCAAGACGTGCCGCGATTATCACGCATTTGGCGCAAGAATCCAAGGTGGAAATGGTCTTGGTCCGCTGAACCTTAACTGAACCCGGCCGACCCGTGCCATCATTCAGCGACGGTTCACCGCCTGGACCGGTTATAGCGCGCCACAGCGCACTTGCCGCGCCAGCCGCCTCGGCTATAGAGGCTGCGAACCGGCCGATGGCTGGCACAGGCACAAACAACCGGATGGAACGAATGACTGGCAGCACTTCAACCGCAGCGAACATCCTGGGCAAATCGGCCCGCGCCGGGCTGATTGCGCTCGCCGCCGTATCGCTGGCCGCCTGTGGTGGGGGCAAGGGCCGGCCCAAGGCTGATCTGGCCGCCAGCAAGATCACCACGATCGGGGTCAATTCCTATCTGTGGCGCGCCAGCCTTGAAGCGCTCAGCTTCATGCCGCTGCTGCAGACCGATAGCAACGGCGGGGTGATCGTGACCGATTGGTACACCAACCCCAACAACCCGAACGAGCGGATGAAGGTCACTGTCACGATCCTCGATCAGGATCTGCGCGCCGATGCGCTGCGAGTTGCCGCCAGCCGTCAGACGCTGACGGGCGGCGTATGGGTTGATGCCCCGGTTCAGGCCGCGACCACGCAAAAACTGGAAGACGTGATCCTGACCCGCGCCCGCGACCTGCGTCGTCAGGCTTCTTCCGGGGACTAAAAGGGCAGGGTCCCGGCTATGATCCCGGCTTGCGCCTGGATTGTCAGCCGTTAGAGGGACCTCATGACTACTAACCGTTTCGATCCAGCCAGCGCCGATGGCCGCTGGCAAGCCGCGTGGGATGAGGCGCAAAGCTTCAAGGCTGACGACGCCAGCCCCAAACCGCGCAGCTATGTGCTGGAAATGTTTCCGTACCCGTCCGGGCGGATCCACATTGGCCACGTTCGCAACTATACGATGGGCGATGTGCTGGCCCGGTACAAGCGGATGCAGGGCTTTGAAGTGCTGCACCCGATGGGCTGGGATTCGTTCGGGATGCCGGCCGAAAACGCCGCTATGGAAAAGGGCGTCCACCCCGGCGGTTGGACCCGCGCCAATATCGCCGCGATGACCGCGCAGCTCAAACGACTGGGCTTCGCCTTCGACTGGAGCCGCGAGCTGTCCACCTGCGAGCCGAACTATTACGGCCATGAACAAGCGCTGTTCCTCGATCTCTATGCGGCGGGTCTCGTCTACCGCAAGGAATCAGCGGTCAACTGGGACCCGGTCGATATGACCGTGCTGGCCAACGAGCAGGTGATTGACGGGCGCGGCTGGCGCAGCGGCGCACTGGTCGAAAAGCGCAAGCTCAGCCAGTGGTTCCTGAAAATCACCCAGTTCGCCGATGAACTGCTCGATGGTCTGGGCAGCCTCGACAAGTGGCCTGAAAAGGTCCGGCTGATGCAGGAAAACTGGATCGGCAAATCGCAAGGCCTGCAGTTCAAATTCCACAGCGCAGATCGTGCGACCAAGGTTGAGGTGTTCACCACCCGGCCCGACACGATCTTTGGCGCCAGCTTTGTCGCGATTGCAGCGGAGCATCCGATTGCGCAGAGCTTGGCCAGTGACCCCGCCGTCGCCGCCTTCATCGAGCAATGCCGCAAGGGTGGGACGACAGCGGCGGAGATCGAAACGCAGGAAAAGCTCGGCTTCGATACCGGCTTGCGGCTGAAGCACCCGTTTGACGACGCAATCGAGCTGCCACTCTACATCGCCAATTTTGTGCTGATGGACTATGGCACCGGCGCGGTGTTCGGTTGCCCAGCGCATGACCAGCGCGACATCGATTTTGCCCGCAAGTATGGCTTGCCGGTGATCCGCGTGGTCGCCGATGGTGATCAGACCGATCCGGTTTTCGCAGGCGATGAGGCCTATACCGGCCCCGGAGCCTTGGTGAACTCGCGGTTCCTTGATGGACTGAGCGTCGAAGCGGCCAAGGCCGAAGTGATCCAGCGGGCCGAACAAGGCCAGTGGGGCCGCGGCACGACCGTTTGGCGGCTGCGCGA
>JAGNTK010000184.1 GCA_017987575.1 Novosphingobium sp.
GCCGGCTCGATGCCTGGATCGGCACGGGCGAGCACAGCTGGCTGTTCGACAATGCCGAGGACAAGCTCGACCTGTCGGCCAAGACGCTCGGCTTTGATATGACCGCGCTGCTCGAAACGCCGCGGCTGCGGACGCCGACGATGATGTACCTGTTCCACCGGATCGAAGAGCGGCTCGATGGTCAGCCGACCATGATCCTGATCGACGAAGGCTGGAAAGCACTCGACGATGAGGTCTTTGCCGCCCGGATCCGCGATTGGCTTAAGACCCTGCGTAAGCGCAACGCGCTCGTCGGTTTTGCGACGCAGTCGGCCCGCGATGCGCTCGACAGCAAGATTTCGACCGCATTGGTCGAACAGACCGCGACGATGATCTTCATGCCCAACGCCCGGGCCCGGCCAGAGGATTATTGCGATGGCTTCGGCCTGACCGGGCATGAACTCGATCTGATCCGCACCTTGCCGGCGCACAGCCGCTGCTTCCTGGTCCGCCAGCCTGATGCGTCGGTCGTGGCGCGGCTCGATCTGTCGGGAATGCCCGATGTGATGACTGTGCTGTCGGGCCGCGAAAGCGTGGTGCGCAAGCTTGATGTGCTGCGCAGCGAACTGGGTGATGCTCCGGCGGCCTGGTATGCCGGGCTGACCGGCGAGGCTTGGCCCAGCCAGGGCGAAGCCGGCCTGTGGACCGAGGCTGCCGAATGAGCAGTTGCGACGCCCTTGCTGCGAACGCCTCGTCCGGCGTAGCCGCCGCGCTGCGCGCGGTCGACTGCCTGTCGAACGAGGCGGCAGCGGGCGCGTTCGGGCGGCTGTTTGGCGGGGAGGGCGCGTTGACCCCGGCGCTGACCATTTTGCTGACGCTCTACATCGCTTTCTTCGCGATTTCGCTGCTGACCGGGCGGAGCCGGATCGGTGTTTCGGCGCTCACCCCGCGGATGATGACGCTGGGGCTGGTGCTGACTTTCGCGACCAGCTGGGTCGCCTATCAGGGCGTGGTCTGGAACCTTGCGGTCGGCGCGCCCGATCAGATCGCCGGGGTTCTGCTCGGCGCCAAGGGTTCTGCAACGCAGATGTTTGCAGATCGGATCGACCTGATCTTCACCGCCGTTGCCGAAGCCGCCGATGCGGCAGGCGGCGGTCAAGGCGGGTCGATGCAGAATGCGGCGGCGGGCAGCTTTACGCCTGGGAACCTGATGTGGCTGGGCGCCTTGCTGTTGCTGCTCGGCACAGTTGGGGTCTTGGTCACCGCCCGGATCGCTTTGGCCGTTTTGCTGGCGCTGGGACCGGTGTTTGTCGTTCTGGCGCTGTTTTCCGGCACGCGCGGGCTGACTGCGGGCTGGCTGCGCGGCGTGGTCTTGACCGCGATTACCCCGTTGTTCGTGGTACTGGGCGGCGGCTTGATGACCGAACTGCTGGTCCCGGTCGTCTCGGCCCTGCGTAGCGGCGAGGGGATCGACGGGCGCGCCGCTGTGGCGCTGTTCATGATCGCCTCGATCCACATCGCGCTGATGGCGATGGTAATGCGGGTAATTGGCACAATGGTGTCCGGCTGGCAGGTGTTCGGCCTCGCCAGGCAAGGGGAGAGCAGCCGCGATGGCGCTGCCGGCTCGCAAGGACAATCCGCCGCTTCGGCCGCCTATGCCCCAGCTGACCCGCGTGAAGCCCAAAGTGCGACCGGTACCCGGCGCAGCGCCGCGCTGGTCCCGGTGATGGCAACCACCAGCGACGCCGCTGCGGCCAGCGGGGCCGCGGCCGGCAGCGGCGGTTCGCGCAGCAGCCGTACGATTATCAACCAGACCGGCGATGGCCTGCCCGCCCAGCCGCTCCGCCAGGCGCCGCGCTCACGCGGGGTCGGCAGCCGGTTCCGCAGCCATTCCCCTTCCAGACGAGAAATGATCCGATGATCCGTAAACTCCTCCTTGCCGGAGCGGCCCTGACCATGGCGCTGCCTGCCAGCGCCGCCGATCGCCGCATCGCGACGCGGCACTTCAACCCGGACGAGGTGATCCAGATCGACGGGCAGGCCGGGGTTCAGGCCTCGATCGCCTTTGCCGAAGACGAGCATATCGAAAACGTCGCGATTGGCGATTCCGCTTCTTGGCAAATCACCCCAAACAAGCGCGCCAACCTGTTGTTTGTTAAACCGCTTTCGGCCCGCGCACGGACCAATATGACCGTCATCACGGATCGGCGGACCTACTTCTTCGATCTGGTCGCATCACCCACTTCGCGCCCACTTTATATGCTGAGATTCACCTATCCGGTGGAACCCAAGTCCGAAGTGCAGCAGGCCTCACTGCCGCCGCTCAATGCCGAAGAGGCCCGCGTGGCCGAGGGCGAAAAGCCGGTTGATCCCGCGACGCTCAATTTCGCCTGGACCAAGAAGGGCGACAGCAAGCTGTTCCCGGCCCAGCTTTATGACGATGGCGAAGCAACCTACCTTTCGTGGTCCGCCGGGGTGTCGCAGCCCGCGATTCTGGTTCGCGATGAAAAGGGTGCCGAAGGCCCGGTCAACTATGCCGTGCGCGGCGATGTGATCGTGGTTGAGGGCGTGCCGACCACGATTTTGCTTCGTTCGGGCAAAAGCAGCGCCCAGCTCGATTTCCGGGGCCCCAGCACAAAGCCCGCCGTCATCACCGAAAAGGCGAACTAAGCCATGCGCCTCAACCGCAGCATTCCCGAACGATTCAACGCCGATGCGACGCAGGACCCACGTGAAGGCCAGAGCGCCGAGATCATCGATCTCGCCACCCGCAACGTGCTTCCCTCGGTCACCCAGCGCAAACCCAAGACCGAAGGACTGGGTATGGCTGCAGGCATACTGGTGGTGGCCGGGCTTGGGGCAGTGACCCTGTGGAGCATGGACAATGCCCGCACCGCTGCGCCTGTTGCTGGCCCCGCCCAGCAAGCCCCTGCTGCCCCCCTGCCGCCCGTGCAGCTGGAGCAAGGCCCCTTGGTGCCGCTGGAGGCGATCACTCCGCCAGGCGGCGCAGCGATGCCGGCCCCGCCGCCGCAAGCGATGATGCCATCCCAGCCGATGCCCGCGCCTGCTGCCGGACCAGTTGGCAATCCCTATGCTGCGCCGACCGTCGTGTTCGATTCGAGCGCGCTGCCGCTGGCTCCCGCGCCCGGAGGACTGCCCGCCGCGCCTGCTGCTGCGCCAGGAGCGCCCACTGCAACGCCCACCGGCAACAGCAACGATGATTTTGCAACACGGATCGGCGGCGTCGGTGGTTCGTCCACTTCAGCCACTACGAGCTTTAACCCGCGCACCACAGTTGCGCAGGGCACGCTGATCCCGGCAGTGCTGGAAACCGCGATCGATACCGACGTACCAGGCTTTGTTCGCGCGGTGGTCTCCGCCGACGTCCGCTCGTTCGACGGCACTCGCGTGCTCGTTCCGCGCTCGTCACGCCTGATCGGTCAGTACAAAAGCGGGCTGCAGGCCGGGCAAAAGCGCGCCTATGTGATCTGGACCCGGCTGATCCTGCCCGATGGTGTTTCGATCAACATCGCCTCGCC
>JAGNTK010000185.1 GCA_017987575.1 Novosphingobium sp.
CGCTCTGCGGCGAAAAATCACGCCTTCGTTACCATCGTCACCGATCCAGCGGATTATGCCGGGCTGCTGGCCGAACTGGAAACGCATGACGGCGCGACCGGCTATGACTTTCGCCGTCTGATGGCGGCGCGGGCCTATGCCGCGACCGCCGCCTATGATGCGATGATCAGTCAGTGGTTCGCCTTTGCCGATCAGCAGCAATTGTTCCCTGAGATGCTGGCGATCACCGGCACTCGCCGCGAAGAGCTGCGCTATGGTGAGAACCCGCACCAGCGCGCCGCGCTCTATCTGCCCAAAGGCCCGCATGGATCGGGAATTGCGCAGGCCCGGCAGGTGCAAGGCAAGGAGCTGTCCTACAACAACCTCGCTGACGCCGATGCCGCGCTTGAACTTTGCGCAGAGTTTCGCGGACAAGCGCCCGCCGTGGTGATCGTCAAGCACGCAAACCCTTGCGGCGTGGCGCAGGCCTCCACGCTGCTCGAAGCCTGGCAAGGTGCCCTCGCCTGTGACGATGTTTCAGCATTCGGCGGAATCGTCGCGGTCAATGTCCCGCTCGACGGCCCGACGGCAGAAGCGATCTGCGCGATCTTCACCGAAGTGGTCGTTGCGCCGGGTGCCGACGAAGCTGCCATTGCCGCCTTTGCCAAAAAGAAGAACCTGCGGCTGCTGCTGACCGGCGATCTACCCGATCCACGCCGTGGCGGCCTCTCGATCAAGCCGATCACCGGCGGGCTCTTGGTTCAGACCCGCGATAATGGCGCGATCACTGAGGCTGACCTCAAAGTGGTGACCAGCCGTGCCCCCAGCGAGCAGGAGCTGAAGGACTGCCTGTTCGCCTGGACGGTCGCCCGCCACGTCAAATCGAACGCGATCGTCTACGCCAAGGACGGGATCACCGCCGGGATCGGTGCCGGCCAGATGAACCGCCGCGATTCGAGCCGGATCGCCGCGATGAAGGCCGCCGAAGCCGCCGAGAAATTCGCCTGGGCCGCCCCGCGCACTTATGGCAGCGCAGTCGCTTCGGACGCGTTCTTCCCGTTCGCCGATGGCCTGCTGGCTGCTGCTGAGGCGGGGGCAACCGCCGTCATCCAGCCAGGTGGATCAATGCGCGATGCTGAGGTGATAGATGCCGCCAACGAAGCGGGTCTGGCGATGGTGTTCACCGGGATGCGCCATTTCCGGCATTGATCGGCGCTCCGCTCACCGCGCTGACCCTTCGCCTCACCGCGATGACGTGAAAATGAACTGCGCGTTCACTGGACGGTAAGGACAGGTTCTGCACGAGGGCGGTCAAGCAAAAACCCTTAGTCTGAGTGATTCCCCCATGGGCCTGTTCAAAGCCGATCTGTACCGTTCCTTTGCCATCGGCTTCGTCCTCGGCGGCATCGCGCTGGGTGCAGCGATGACCCACCGGCCCGATCAGGGCGTCATTCCGCAGGCTCAGGCTGCGACTGTGATGCCAGACCAGACTTTGGTGGCTCCGGTAGAGCTGCCCACCCGCTAAATTTGCCGTTTGGCGCGCGCCCGCCTATATCGCTGCCATGGCCAGCGCACATCACCACCATCACCACGAACCGACCGGGCAAAGCCTGATCGAAGAAGCCGCGAAGGCATTGACCGACGCGGGCGAGCAGTGGACCGGGATGCGCGCTGAAGTGTTCGAGGCACTGTCAGCTCAGCCCCGCCCAGCCTCAGCCTATGACATCGCCGAAGCGGTATCCAATGCACGCGGAAAGCGGGTTGCGGCCAATTCGGTTTACCGGATCCTCGATCTGTTCGTGGCCAGCAATCTTGCCCGCCGGATCGAAAGCGCCAATGCCTATATCGCCAATCCGCACCCTGGCTGCCGCCACGACTGCATCTTCCTGATCTGCGATTCATGTGGCCGCGCCACCCACCTCGACGATGACAGCCTGACCGGCGCACTCGTCGATGCAGCCCGCAAGGCCGGGTTTGCCGATATCCGCCCGGTGGTCGAACTGCGCGGCGTCTGCTCCGACTGCAGCTAGGCGCCGCTTAACCGACCTGTGTCAGGCTCAGCCCGTTGCCGTCCGGGTCATGGAACCAGGCCACTTTGGCACCGCCATCGGGTGACGCCCAAACCCCGTCCGCATCCTGTCCAAAGCCTTCGTAAATCTGGAATGTCACGCCTTTGCCGCGCAGTGCCGCAATCGCAGCGCGGATATCAGGCACATGCCAGCCGACGACCGTGTGACCGGAGGCTTGATGATTGGGCACGTCGGTCAGCCTAAGCGGCGTTCGGTTGCCCAGATCGAATGTTGCGGCGTGCGCATCCTCGCCCATCAGTCGCAGCCCCAGCACATCGCGGTAGAACGGTAGAGCCTTGGCGCGGTTAGCGGTCAGCACAAAGGTGACTGGCTGCGCGTTGGCTGGCAATGACATTGGTGGAACTCCTTGGGTTGTCCATCGTTTCTGCACCTTAGTGACAATCGACACGATTGAAACCTGCGTGTAAGGCAAACCTTATGAGCTCCAAACCGGCAACTCCGCTGCTCGATACTGTCGATGTTCCCGCCGATCTGCGCAAGCTGGCCCCCGGCCAGCTCCGCCAGCTGGCCGATGAATTGCGCAGCGAGATGATTTCCGCAGTCGGCACCACCGGCGGCCACCTTGGCTCTGGCCTCGGCGTTGTCGAACTGACTGTCGCGATCCACTATGTGTTCAACACGCCCGACGACCGGCTGATCTGGGATGTCGGCCATCAGGCCTATCCGCACAAGATCCTGACCGGTCGGCGTGACCGGATACGCACCCTGCGCAGCGGCGGCGGTCTGTCGGGCTTCACCAAGCGGAGTGAGAGCGAGTACGATCCGTTTGGTGCGGCCCACAGCTCGACCTCAATTTCGGCCGCGCTTGGCTTCGCGATAGCGAACAAGCTGGCGGGCACGGCCGGCAAGGGCATTGCCGTAATCGGCGACGGCGCGATGAGCGCGGGCATGGCCTATGAGGCGATGAACAACGCTGCGGCGGCCGGGAACCGGCTGGTCGTGATCCTCAACGATAACGATATGTCGATTGCGCCGCCGGTCGGCGGACTTTCAGCCTATCTGGCGCGGCTGGTTTCCTCGCGGCCGTTCCTGCATATCCGCGATATTGCCCGGCGGATCTCGCGGCGCTTGCCCGAACCGTTGCACAAGGCCGCCAAGAAGACCGACGAGTTCGCTCGCGGCATGGCGATGGGTGGGACGCTGTTTGAGGAGCTGGGGTTCTACTACGTGGGCCCGATCGACGGTCACAATGTCGACCAGTTGGTGCCGATCCTGGAGAACGTCCGCGATGCCGCCGAAGGACCGTGCCTGATCCATGTCGTGACCCAAAAGGGCAAGGGCTATGGCCCGGCAGAGGCCAGCGCTGACAAGTATCACGGCGTCCAGAAATTCGACGTGATCACCGGCGAGCAGGTCAAGGCCGCGGCATCAGCCCCGGCCTATCAGAACGTGTTCGGCGAAACGCTGGCCAAGCTCGCCGATACCGATCCGCTGATCTGCGCAATCAC
>JAGNTK010000186.1 GCA_017987575.1 Novosphingobium sp.
ACATCCCGTGCCCCTGTGGCGGAATGGTAGACGCGAACGACTCAAAATCGTTTGTCGAGAGACGTGCCCGTTCGAGTCGGGCCAGGGGCACCATTGCCGAACTTGGCGAAGCGGATTAGGCTGCGCCCTATGAACCGCAAACTTATCGCCGCCGTCGCTGCGCTCTCCGCGTTGCTCGCCCTGCCGCAAGCCGCCGCATCGGGTGATACCCCGCCGCTACGCCAGCGCATTCAGGCCGATATGCCGGGCTTGATGGCGACTTACCGCGATCTTCACGCCAATCCCGAACTGTCATTTCAGGAGCATCGCAGCGCCAAGATCATGGCTGATGCTGCGCGCAAGGCTGGTTTTACGGTGACTGAGGGCGTGGGCAAGACTGGCGTTGTTGCTGTGTTGAAGAACGGTCCCGGGCCGGTGGTTCTGATCCGCGCCGATATGGACGGTCTGCCGGTGATCGAACAGACCGGGCTACCCTATGCCAGCAAGATCCGCGGGACATCGACGGCCGGGGTGGAAAGCGGGGTGATGCACGCCTGCGGTCACGATACCCACATGACCGCCTGGATCGAGACCGCACGGTTGTTGGCGTCCAGCAAGGACTATTGGTCGGGCACCCTGGTGATGATCGGGCAGCCAGCGGAAGAAATCGGGCTGGGCGCGCTCGAGATGCTCAAGGACGGGCTCTATACCCGCTTTCCCAAGCCGCAGTATGTGCTGAGTTTTCATGACAGCGCCGATCTCGCTTCGGGCACCATTGGCGTCGCGCCGGGCTATGCGCTCGCCAACGTCGATTCGGTCGACATCAAGATTCGGGGTGAGGGCGGCCACGGGGCCTATCCGCATCTGACCAAGGACCCGATCGTAATCGGCAGCGCCATCGTCATGCGGCTGCAAACCTTGGTTAGCCGGGAAAAGAGCCCGTTTGAGCCTGCGGTGGTTACTGTCGGCAGCTTCCATTCGGGCGCCAAGCACAACATCATCTCGGACGAAGCGACGCTGCAACTGACCGTGCGATCCTATTCCGACGAAAGCCGGGCGCATTTGCTGGGTGGGATTCGCCGGGTGGCGAAGGCCGAAGCCGAAGCGGCGGGCGTGGCACCCGATCGTTTGCCGGTTGTGACGGTGCAGGAAACCTATACCCGCGCGACCTGGAATACACCCGACTTCTCGCGCGAATTCGCTGATTTCTATACCAGCATCTTTGGCGCTGGAAGCGTCGCGATCGTCGGTCCGACCATGGCTGGCGAGGATTTCGGCGAATTCCGCCGGGCCGATCCGGATACGATCAAGAGCTTGCTGTTTTGGGTCGGCGGCCGTCCGGCAAGTGAGATAGAGGCTGCCAAGCGGGAAGGGCGGGTTCTGCCGGGGCTGCACAGTCCCTACTGGGCGCCTGAAGCAGACAAGGTGATCGGGTCCGCTTCAGAGGCCTTGAGCCTTTCGGCAATCCGGTTGATGCCTCGTCGCTGACTATTCGGAATTGCGAGCTATTCGCAACAGGTTGATCGATTTCTTCGATTAAGAATCGCGGAATTTCCGCATGGCCTTGGCAGCGTCATCGGCGCATGAAAGCTGCGTTAGTTTCCACCCCAAGCTTGGAGAGAGATCATGGGACTCAAGGGTTCGAAAACCGAAGAAAACCTAAAGGCTGCTTTCGCTGGTGAAAGCCAGGCGAACCGCCGTTATCTGTATTTCGCCCAGAAGGCTGACATCGAAGGCCACAATGATGTTGCCGCCGTGTTCCGCTCGACTGCGGAAGGCGAAACCGGCCACGCCCACGGCCATCTTGAATACCTCGAAGAATGCGGTGATCCGGCCACTGGTGAACCGATCGGCGATACCGTGCTGAACCTCAAGGCGTCGATCGCGGGGGAAACCCACGAATACACCGATATGTATCCCGGCATGGCCAAGACCGCCCGCGACGAAGGTTTCGACGAGATCGCCGACTGGTTTGAAACTTTGGCCAAGGCTGAAAAGAGCCACGCCGGCAAGTTCCAGAAGACCCTCGACACACTTCTCGCTGACGCGTGATGTAATTTCGAACGGCCCGGTGCAAACTGCGCTGGGCCGTTCGTTTGTCTGTTCTCTGATCACAGGGGGGAAGCCCGATGGAAGGCAGCCTCGAAGCACCAACCCGCCACACGATCCCGTGGCAGGACGAAGCCTGGTACGATGAAGCCGCGCTCGATGCCGAGTTGCGCCGGGTCTATGACATTTGCCACGGCTGCCGTCGGTGCTTCAATCTGTGTGACAGTTTCCCGATTCTGTTCGACTCGATTGACGAGGCACCGAACGAAGAGGTCGAAGACCTGACTACGCCCCAGCTGAAGGCCGTGGTCGATGCCTGCACTCTGTGTGACATGTGCTTCATGACGAAGTGCCCCTATGTTCCGCCGCACAGTTTTGATCTCGATTTTCCGCACCTGATGCTGCGCCACCGTGCGGTTGAACATCGCAAGGGGCTGACTTCATTCGCCGATCAGCAATTGTCGGAGATGGACCGCAACGGGCGGCTTGGCACCGTGGTGTCGGGGCTTGCCAATTGGGCGACCAAAGAGGGCAATGGCCTGACCCGTCCGGTAATCGAAAAGGTCACCGGGATCGACGCGCGCGCGCACCTGCCGCCATTCATGGATGTTTCGTTGACCCAGCAGGCGCCGGGGATCGTGCCCGTACCCAATCCTGATGGCCCCGCCTTTGGCAAGAAAGTGGCGATCTATGCCGGGTGCCATGATGAATTCAACGATGGTGGGCCGGGACTCGCGCTGGTCAAGGTGTTGGCTCACAACGGTGTGCAAGTGCGGATTGAACATCCTGATTGCTGCGGAATGCCGAAATTTGAAAACGGGGATCTGCCTGCTGTAGCCAGCGCGGCCCAACGGATCTCGGCGTTTTTTGGCCCGCTGGTCGAAGCGGGCTGGGATGTGGTCGCGTTGACTACCTCATGCGCCTTGATGCTCAAGTTCGAATGGCCGCTGATTGAGCCAGACAATGCCGCGGTCAAGCAGCTGAGTGAGCATAGCTTTGATGTGGCCGAATATATCGTCGCGCTGGCGAAGGATACCGGCCTCGCGCCGATCGAACCAATGGCGAAGAGCATTGGGGTGCACTTTGCTTGCCACGCCCGGGCTCAGAATATGGGCCCTAAAGCGATGGAAATGCTCCGTTTGATCCCGGAAGCCAAGCCGGCTCTGACGGAACGCTGCTCTGGTCATGGCGGTAAATGGGGGATCTTCAAGGATAACTTCGACCGGGCTGTGAAAGTCGGCAAGCCAGCTGCGCGCAACTTGATGAAGGATGCACCCGATATCGTCGTCTCCGAATGTCCGCTGGCGGGACCGCACTTGAAACAGGTGATCGCGGCGAATGGCAGTGAACCTCCGGCGCGGATCGGTCACCCGATCGAAGTCCTTGCCCAAGCCTATGGATTGTAACTGAAATGCCCCGCGATACCCGCTCAATCACTGCAACCGATAT